>JBLHKO010000030.1:0-28190 GCA_047620145.1 Gammaproteobacteria bacterium
TGCATTAGGAATAGCGCTCGAAATCTTGCTGAAGTCATCACCGCCAAGTTGTTTTTTAGCGAGATCAAGAAGTAAGCCTGTACCACCTTTTGCTTGAGAAAATGAAACGCCCAGATTTTCAGTCAATCACTTAATTAAATCCATAAAACCTCCAGTGAAAGATTAATCAATATTATTATTGCAGTAAATATTTTGAACCCTATTATCTTGATGTTATGAAAAACAAGAAAACAGCATCCATCACCACTGTCATTATTGCAGTCGCAGTCATTATTTTCCAATACATAGATCAAAATTGGTCTGGTGAAAGTGAGGCAAACTTCACTGAATTGGTTGCCGGGCAGGAGAAAAGTATAAGAAATACGCCTGATGAGGCAAAAGATCAGCTTGAAACGCTTTATGCCAATAAACAGTCGGACATTGTTGTTGAAACCAGAGGTGAGGTAATCAAATTGCTTGCGGATGATACTGAGGGATCAAGACACCAAAAATTTATTATGCAGTTGCCTTCGGGCCACACCGTATTGATAAGTCACAATATTGATCTGGCGCCTAGAGTCAATGCACTCAAAAATAATGACACTATAAAAATTAAAGGTGAGTATGAATGGTCAGAAAGAGGTGGTGTTATTCATTGGACGCATCATGATCCGATTGGACGACACGAAGACGGCTGGATAGAGCATCAAGGTAAACGCTATTATTGATGTTAATTAATGGCGGGCTTCAGATTAAGCCCGCCATTGTATATTGGAGTGTCTTAAGAATTTAAGTTTTAAAACTTGTCCTTAAGCATATCCTTAGCACTGTCCATTGCACTCTTCTTTGTGGCACCCATTGCTTTATCTTTCACCATATCGACAGCTGTATCTGTCATGCTGGTAGCTTCTTCAGTAGCAGCCGTTTATTCTGGCCACTGCTTGTAGATTGCTTCCTGCTGAATAGCGCCATTGTCTTCGAGAACCATTGAAGGAACATCAGGATCGTAGGGCTCTAGTGTTCCAGCGGAAGCGGCCTTGGTTACAACTGCTGTGCTGGTTTCAGTAGCAGCTTCTTCGACGACTTTGATGACAGATTCAGAAGCGCTTTCTGTAGTGTTTGTGATAATTTCTGTTACTTTGTCCATTGATTTTGAAGTGGCTGACTTATCATCATCGCCACAGCCAGCTACAGATAGTGCTAATGCCAAGCCTAGTAAGTGTAAATTCTTCATTTAAGTTTCTCTCCAAGAATTAAGTTGTGCACATTGTGATGTGTTAGTGCCGCATTTTTACACCTTATGAGTGGATTCAGAAATCAATAATGACATTTAATTAATATCCTGCAAGGCAGGTGGTGCATCTGAAACCAGCGAGTTATTTGCCACCAAAAAGTGAACCAAGGATGCCGCGAATCAATCGACGACCCACTTGGCTGCCAATTGATCGTGCAGCACTTTTCATTAAAGCCTCGCCTGCACTTTGTCGAGTTCGGCCACTGCCACCTGTTTTCTTCTTGCTTGAGGTTTCCTGTTTCTTTCTGTGCCTCGGCAAGTTTCTCTGCTTTGTTTTTTAGGGTCTCATAGGCTGATTTACGATCGACAGATTCTATATATTTATCGCCCAGATCAGAGAACATTATCGTTTGTTTGCGTTCCTTGTTTGTCATTGGGCCGATGCGAGATTCAGGGGGACGAATTAATGTACGTTCAACTGGAGTCGGGCTGCCTTTGGCATCGAGCACAGAAACGAGTGCTTCGCCTGTACCCAATTCAGTGATCACCGTCTTTGTTTCAAAGTCTGGATTTGGTCGAAATGTTTCAGCAACCAGTCGTACAGCTTTTTTATCTTTTGGCGTAAACGCACGCAGCGCATGCTGGATGCGTAGACCCAATTGCCCTAATACGTTTTCAGGTATATCCATCGGGCTTTGAGTAATGAAATAGATACCAACACCTTTGGAACGGATTAGCCTGACTACTTGTTCTATTTTTTCTATCAGTGATTTAGGTGCGTTGTTAAATAAAAGATGAGCTTCATCAAAGAAGAAAACCAGTTTCGGTTTGTCTTGGTCGCCTACTTCAGGTAATTGTTCAAATAGTTCCGACAATAACCATAAAAGAAAGGTGGCATATAGGCGTGGTGATTGTGATGATAATTTTGTTGCGTCAATAATGTTGATGATGCCAAGACCATCTTCATCTGTCGTCATCAAGTCTTCAAGTTCAATGGCAGGTTCGCCGAAAAAGTTTTCGGCCCCCTGTTCTTCCAAGACCAGTAATCTTTGTTGAATCGCCGCGACGCTGGTACTGGTGATATTGCCATAGTCATTGCGTAGTTCTTTGGCGTTTTCTCCCATCCAGCTAAGCATCGAGCGCAGGTCCTTGAGATCCAGTAGCAACATAGCCTGATCATCGGCAATTTTAAAACAGGCATACATCACACCCATTTGCGTTTCGTTGAGTTCAAGCAGATTATATTCCGCAGCTTGTTGGTGGTGGCGTCCTAATCCTCGTTGCCTGGATGCTTGCGTCGGTGGTAAAGATGGTTGTCAACAAAGCACTGTCAGCCACGACACTAGACGATAAGTTATCTGAAGAAGCTGGGATGACGCCCATGAGCCTGAATCTGGCTAATGCGGTGTACTAGTTTATCATATTACTCTTTTTTACCAGCGATTCTTGGCGCCTTCCAACTCGGTGGCTTGTTAGATCCCGTACAGTCGATGGTCGATAAGGTCTTGAACATTATCCCCAACATTGTTGCGGCAGCTGTTATTGGTGCGGTCGGTTGGTTTGTTGCGAAAATCTTGCGCGATCTTTCAACGAATCTTTTGTCTGCGGCAGGTATCGATGGCTTAGGTCAAAAGGCTGGATTAAAAGGAGATGTGAGCTTATCCCGACTCGCCGGGACGGCTATATTCATTTTCATATTTATTCCAGCATTGATTGCGGCTCTGAATGCATTACAGATCGAGGCGATCTCAAGGCCAGCGACTGATATGTTGGCAATGATTATGGGTGCTATTCCTAATATGTTTGCTGCGGTTGTGATTATTTTGATCGCATACTATTTGGCGAAATTAGCAGCCAATCTAGTGGTTAATCTATTTGAAGGCATGGGAATAAATAGCATGCCCGCCAAGCTGGGGCTGAGCGATGCCTTTGATGATAATTTCACCGTCTCGGGTTTGGTCGGTAAGGTCATCATATTTTTCGCCATGCTATTTGCTACTGTTGAGGCCTCAAACCGGCTTGGGTTTGGACAGGTAAGAGATATTGTTTCGACTTTTATTCAGTTTGGCGGCCAGATATTATTGGGGTCAGTGATTCTCGCGGTTGGTTTTTGGCTGGCGAATGTTGCTCACTCAGGTATCAAAAGGGTCAGCGGTGAAGAAGCGGCGGCAATGGCTGGACTTGCTCGTATCGCTATTCTGACACTGGTGGCGGCGATGGGATTACGTTCGATGGGCATAGCCGACGACATCGTCAACATGGCTTTTGGCTTGACGTTAGGCGCGGTTGCTATCGCCATTGCGCTGTCCTTTGGGTTGGGAGGCCGCGAGGCTGCAGGTAAGCAGATGGAATATTGGTTGAGTAACCTCAGAAAATAATCTGATAGATGAAATCTGTGTATCAAGCCTCTGCCTGATTTTGGCAGGGGCTTTTTTATTTGTATTTGAACTAGATTAGTTTATATAACTAGCCTGGGGCCAGGATTTTTCTCCAGGATTTCCATTGTCCGCACAATATTTCTGCCATCTTTTTTTGCTTTATATAATGCTTTGTCGCTGGTGTAGATTAAATCCATATAGCTATCACCATCTTTGGGAATAACAGCTGCAACTCCAATACTGATGCTTAGATACTTACTCACTTCTGAACCTGGGTTTTCAATTTTAAGTTCTATAATGGTCGAGTGAATTTTTTCTGCTGATGCTACAGCCCCATGCAGATTTGTCTCAGGCATGATAATACAAAATTCTTCACCTCCGTAACGCGCGACAAAATCACCGGGTCTGTTGAGGTTGTTGCTTAGCGTTTCAGCTATGCGTCTTAAACAATCATCACCCTCAAGATGGCCAAAGGTATCGTTGTATTGCTTGAAATAATCTATATCGATCATCAACATTGAAAGTGGGGTCTTGGTTCGCTTGGCACGCAACCATTCTTTTTCCAGAACTTCATCAAAATATCTGCGATTTGAAATTTTTGTTAATTCATCAATAGTATTTTGTTGTATTAGTTTAGCGTTGGTTTTCCTCAGGATTTCCATGAGCCGAATGTTTGTAAGTTTCAGCTGAATCGATTTTTTAATGACATCATAATTCCATATAAATAATTTTCTACACACTGCCATGTAAACCAGACAAAAGATGCCGATATTGATATATGGGGTGCTAGCCATTAAAAATATCTGTAAAACAAGGGGAACACAAAGGCTATAAAAATAACCATAAAATGCATATCTATCCGATGTAAATGATACAAGTCCGGCAGGAATCAGAGTTGAAACAAAACAGAGAAGGTATATCTGGGTTACTAAAGTTAGCTGCGAGAATACGAGCATAATTCCAAGGCTGTATGTCAGGCCTAGTAAGCTGGTAGATAGTGCAAAGCGTTTTTGTAATGGTTGGTAATCTTCAATATCATTAATAATCTTTTGTGTGCTATTAATGTCTATGAAGCGATAAGTATTTATTATGATTATCGTAACTACCCAAGTAGCGATATACGAAAGGGGGACTTCGCCAATTAATATTGATACAAGAATAATGATAGAGACGAGGTGCAAAACAGGACGAAATTTCGAGCCGGAATATAGTAACTTAACCAACTCAAGAGAAGTTTCTCTATTTATGTCTAAATTATTTATTTGTTCAGGTTCGGACATTATTTTCAGTCAACATGGCTGGCTACAATTTGCGTCCTTGAGTATGTAGGTCAGTATATTTAATTACGCTCGGACTCCCCCGCAAAGCTTATTAAATACATCAGTATAGAGACTAGCATGCTATTGTGATTAAGCAACATTATTTAAAGAATCAAAAAGGATTTTAAGATTATTAAAAAGTGTTCATATGTTGGTTCGTGAGTAATTTTTCAAGACCTAATTTTCTCCCGGAATTTGTTGCATCATAGCCAGGGTAGGCATTAACCGTAGTTTTAAACTCTAGTGAAGAGAGGTGCTTGCGTAATAATGATTTTACGTTTTCTGGGGTCTGTTTATTCACTGCTAATATGTAGGTTTCTTTTATTACGGGGATAAAAATCAGACCAAACCGACTAGCAGCGGCCTTGATTCCAAAGCCAGCATTTGCTGCGCCCGATGCGATCATTGCTGCAACAGCGACGTGGGTAAACTCTTCATTAGTATAACCATTAATATCCTTAGCCTTAATGTTGGATGAAGTAAGGAGTTGATCAAGGATTATTCTTGTGCCTGAATCATGTTGTCGATTAATAAATCGGACAGCGCGTTTGCTTAGATCAGAAAGAGTTTTTACTTTTGCACTGTTATTTGCATCAGTGATGATTCCTTGTTCACGAGTGGCGACAAGCAAGAGCTCATGTTTATCAGGATTGAGATATTGGCGATAGACAGGCGCGAGTGTCTCGCTAAAATTATTTAGTGAATCATTTAGGGGATAATGGAAACCTGCAACATCGTAATTGGATTGATTGAGCAGGCGTAGACTTTCAAGACTGCCATGTATATCTAAACCGGTTTTTATATCCTTATTGTTCTGCAATAACTGATTCAGAAAATTAATTGCCATGCCATGACTGGCGCTGATTTTTAATGTATGGCCTTTATCCGATTTTATTTCTTCTTGTAAGGATAAACTGATCTCCTCACCAATACTTTGGTATTCAGACTGGAGTTTATCCGTTAGTGACTGGTGGGCTTGAACCAGTTTTCCCCCCAAGGATGTCAGGCTGGCGCCCTGATTCCGTCCTCGTTGAAGCGTAGCCAGAGGACTATTAAACTCGATTTCCCACTTTTTAAGTAATCCCCATGCATGCCGATAAGATAGACGGGTTTCTTCAGATGCGCGTTTTAAAGAACCTTGGCTTTTTATGGCATCAAGCAAGCGAAATAATCCTTCATCGATAGCCTGTTTATCTTCTTCACCAGAGAACCAGTTTAATCCAAACGAAATATGCATTGATATACCTATTTATAATTTATCCAGTTTGTATAGTATAAGACAAAATAAATTGTAAATATGTAATTAATAACATATTAATAGATGGTAAAGAAAGATGAAAAAACAAGCAATTATCCTCAACATATTAGCCGCATTGTCCTTAAGTACGGGTTTCCCTGTGCAAGCTGAAAATCTGGCTTTAATGGAGTTATTAAAAGCGCTTCAAGCAAATGGCACTATTGACAAGCAAATTTATGAACTGGTCAAGAATGTTGCTCAATCCGAGGATGAAAGTGAAAAACAGGCTGTTCAGGAAATAACGCGTCAGGAAGTTAGCCAATCGATAGATAGGACAGCAGATAAGGTGGTTAAGGAAAAAGTCGAGCTGGCGCAGAAAGAGTTGGTTAGACAAAATGTCGTAAAATCAGAAAACACCATCAAGATTGGCGGTCGTATCCAGATCGATGCAGCTACCTATAGTGAAGATGATTCGCGACACAATGATGGAACGGAAATTCGGCGAGCTCGATTATTTGCAGAAGGGATTCTTGGCGGGGCCTGGGGTTATAAGTTGCAATATGATTTTACAGGCAGTGGTATTGATGGAATACAGGATGCGTATCTGGATTATAAAGGATTAGAACATTTCAAAATTCGAATGGGACATTTTGAAGAACCGTTCGGCTTACAAAATATGACCAGTTCGAAGTATGTTTTATTTACCGAGAGAGGATTGCCTGATGTATTTGAAGGTGGTCGAAATATTGGCTTGCAAATAAGTCGCGGTGGTGAGAATTGGACTGCTACAGCCGGATTTTTTGGAGAAGGACGTGATGGAGCCAGTTCAGATAATGACGAAGGTTTTGGCACCTCCGGTCGAGTCACATATGCTCCCACCTATGAAAAGACTCATGCGCTCCACCTAGGTGCTTCTGCTGCGTATCGTTCTACCGGTTCAACAGATACGCTACGTTTTCGTGAACGTCCTGAATCACATCTCACAGATACCCGTTTGGTAGATACAGGAAGTTTTGATGCGGATAATTATGCTCGTTTTGTTAGTGAAGCAGCCTATATTCGAGGCCCGTTTCATATACAGGGTGAGTATTATCATACGACAGTTGATCGTGAGATCAGTACCAATGAAGGTCTTGGCTTCAATGGATTTTATGTCGAAGGTGGTTGGTTCTTGACTGGCGAGTCTATGAACTACGTAGCTTCAGAGGGTAAATTTGGTCGAGTGACACCTAAAATTGCTGTTGGCAAAGGTGGTGTAGGCGCATGGCAAGTGGCTTTGCGCTTTAGCAGCCTTGATCTAACTGATGAAGATATTATCGGTGGTGAGGAAGATAATTTTACATTTGGTCTAAATTGGTATGCGACACCAAATATTCGTTTTATCGCAAATTATGTCAACGTACTGGATGTGGATGGTGGCGCAAGTGATGGAGATGAGCCCGAGTCAATTCAATTAAGAACACAGGTTGAATTCTAGACATTGCAATTTAAAAAAATAAATCGGAGATGATTTTTTAATGAAAAAAATATTCCATATATTATTGTTGGTGATCTGCTTCGTGCCTGCATTGGTCAACGCTCAGGAACGTCTACGACTCGCAACCACCACCAGTACAGATAATTCTGGTCTGCTGGGAGAACTACATCCGCCGTTCGAAAAACAATATGACGTTAATGTTGATGTTATAGCGGTAGGTACGGGCAAGGCATTACGCCTTGGAGAAAATGGTGATGTTGATGTGGTATTGGTGCATGCGCCCGCTGCAGAGATCAACTTTGTTGAAAAAGGTTATGGCATAGAGCGGTTGCCTGTGATGCATAACGATTTCGTCATTTTGGGCCCACAGAATGATCCTGCTGAACTGACTCAGGCTTCATCATTAATAGACGCACTGAATAGAATTGTCGATTCTGGGCAACATTTTATTTCACGAGGAGATGACTCAGGCACGCATAAAAAGGAGATGTCGCTTTGGCGATCTACAGGGAAACATCCACAAGGCAGCTGGTATATGTCTGCGGGGCAAGGTATGGGGGCTGTTATACAGGTAGCAAATGATAAGCAGGCCTACACACTATCAGACAGGGGGACTTACCTTGCGCTTATAGACAAGATTGGCCTAGTCCCCGTGTTTGAAGGGGATCCTGAATTATTTAATCCCTATCATGTGATTATGGTTAATCCAAAAAAACACCCTCATGTTAAAACTGAATTAGCTCAAAAATACGTCAATTTTATTCGTAGTAAAGCTGGTCAGAAAATAATCAGGGAATATAAAAAAGGTGGCGAGCTATTATTTAAACCAGATGTGTTTGAATAAATATTAAAGTAAGACTTAGTCATGGATAAAATAAAAATAATCTTATCAATTATATTTCTAAATTTTATCGTAGTGCCGCATGTCTCTGCGAAAGAAAATATTCTTCGCCTGGCCATCACTACGACCACGGAAAATTCAGGCCTGATGTCGCGGTTAAATCCGATATTTGAAGAACAGTACAACGCTAAACTGAATGTCGTTGTCGTGGGTTCTGGTCAGGCATTTCGTTTGGGGGAGAATGGCGATGTTGATGTCATTTTGGTTCACGCCCCAGAAGCAGAAAAAAAATTTATTGAAACAGGTGGTGGAGTTCTCCGAACTGCAGTGATGCACAATAAGTTTGTATTACTAGGCCCGACTGATGATCCATTACGGATAAAAAATACAACTTCAATTATAGAGGCCATCGCGTTAATAAAAGATCATAATGGATTGTTTGTTTCACGAGGCGACGAATCTGGTACGCACAAAAAAGAACAAAAGCTATGGCAATTAGCCAATATTCATGAATTCGGGAGTGCCTATCGTGCTTCTGGCCAGGGTATGGGTGCCACTCTATTACTCAGCAATGAGTTACACGCCTACACGCTAAGTGATAGAGGCACGTTTCTGGCCATGCAGGATAAGCTGGAGCTGAGTGTCGTTCATGAGGGTGATACGATTCTTCATAATCCCTATCATGTCATCGCGGTAAACCCGGCTAAACATCCACATATAAACATTGAACTTGCCAAGCAATATATAGAGTTTATCACCAGCGAAAAAGTACAGAGATTGATTGGGGAATATCAGATTAACCAGCAACAATTATTTCACCCGATGATGGAGATTGTCGCCGAGGGGCAAGCGGTTCCCAATGAAAAAGTAAAGCGCAGATTTTTTACAGACGCAATCAATAAATCATTCAGTCTGGTTTTTCATTTTGACAAAGAATTATTTTTAGTTGTATGGACATCATTGATCATTTCACTCATTGCGGTATTGATCGCTTCGTTGATTGCTATTCCGTTGGGAATACTTGTGGCATTAAAGTTATTTCCTGGGCGGAGTTTTTTGATGAGTATATTAAATACATTGATGGCGTTGCCGACGGTTATTGTTGGCCTGTTGCTATATGGTTTATTAAATCGTCAAGGATTACTCGGAGAGTTTGGCTTGCTATACACTCCGGCAGCGATAGTCCTGGGACAATCGATTTTAATTATTCCAATCATATGGAATCTATCCATTGCAGCAGTGAATGGGGCGGATCCGAGATTGAGGTCGACCTGTTTATCGTTAGGCGCTAATTTGTACCAGCAAGGGCTTATTTATATCAATGAAGTCAGGTTTGCTTTGATGGCGGCAGTTGTTGCAGGTTTTGGTAGGGCTATTGGTGAAGTAGGTGTCGCTATGATGTTAGGTGGAAATATAGCCGGTTTCACACGAACCATGACCACAGCAATCGCACTTGAAACCAGTAAAGGTGAATTTGAATTTGCGCTGGCACTCGGGATGATGTTGTTACTGGTCGCGCTTGTGGTGAATATTGTTTTGCAACAATTCCAGGAATTGAAGCAATGAATAAACAATATCAATTGAACAACATAAAATTTAGCTATGCCAATAAATTAATATTGGATATACAGCAACAACATTTTGAACAAGGAAAAATAACGGCACTGATTGGTGAGAATGGTGCAGGTAAGAGTACGTTACTGGGTTTATTATCTTTTATATTGCCAATACAATCTGGTGAAATTGAGTTTTCTGGTGAAAAGGTAAACAAAAATGAATTGGCCACATTGAGGAAATCAGTCGGTCTGGTTCAGCAAAATCCTTATTTGATAAAAGGCAGTGTTATCAGAAATATTGAACTCGGATTGAAATTTCGTGGCATTGAACCTGTTGAGAGAAAGGTCAAAGTTAGAAATATGCTGCGCTTACTTAGGATAGAAAATCTCGCCGAACGTTCTGTTAAATCATTATCTGGCGGAGAGGCGCAAAAAGTAGCGATAGGTAGAGCTCTTGTCCTTGACCCTGAAGTGATATTCCTCGATGAACCGTTTACTTATCTTGATTCTGACTTTGTTGAAGAGTTTGAGAGTTTGATAATACAATTAAGAGATGAACATAATAAAACGATCCTTTTTACCTCGCATAATCAATCTCAGGCACGGGGATTATCAGATCAGGTATTTTGTCTTGCAAAGGGGACTTTGGCTGAAGTTTGATTTAATACATATGCGGTTGTTTAATTAATGAATAGGCAACAGTTTCATTGACTGTGATAAGCTAATTTCTTTGGGCATGAGATGATTCAAGAATGGATATAGAAATATTCAAGTTTCTATTAATCGAGAAAAAATCGGTTTTAATAGAAACGGAAGAAACAGGTAAGGAAGCGGCACAAATTGTTGAGTTAGACCAGGCTAGCGTTGGCAGGGTTTCTCGTATGGATGCGATGCAAGGACAGGCGATGGCTATTGCTGCAAACCAGCGTAGACAGGTTGAGTTGCAAAAAATTGAAGCGGCATTAAAAAGAATTGATCATAAAGATTATGGATATTGTCTTGAGTGTGATGAAGAAATTGCAGAACCAAGATTGAAGTTGGATCCAGCGTCATCACTTTGCATTGAGTGTGCAAGCAAGAAAGAAACGCTTTAAATCATATTTGATATTTTGATTAAGCATTTTGCTGTAGCGCCCACTCAACATGTTCCCTGATTATTCCAGAAGGGTGTGATCTCTTTTCCTTGAGTACTTGAATAATTTCTTGTGACTTTGTTTCTGAATTACTCAATAAGTTACCTAGAGCTACAGCGATGTTCCTCAACCAGGCTTCGTAACCAATACGTCGGATTGCAGAACCTTGTGTTTTTTTCATGAATTCTTCTTCACTCCAATTAAATAAATCAACGAGCGTGGATGAATCCAGATTATTTCTAATAGAAAAGTCCTGTTCTGTTGTATTAATTGAGAATTTATTCCAGGGACAGACTAACTGACAATCATCACAGCCATAGATCCGGTTACCGATATCTTTTCTGAATTCTTCCGGGATAGACTTACGTAATTCAATGGTTAAATAAGATATACAGCGTCTGGCATCAACTTTATAAGGTTCGACAATAGCTTGAGTAGGACAAATATCAATACATGCTGTGCACGAGCCGCAATGGTCTGTTACAAAAGGTTCGTCAACGGGCAAAGGTAAATCGGTGTAGATCTCTCCCAGGAAGAACCACGAACCCGCCGTAGGATTAATCAAATTAGTATGTTTGCCTATCCAACCCAATCCTGAATTTCGGGCAATGGCTTTTTCCAGTACGGGCGCACTGTCAGTGAAGGCACGATAACCAAATTCTCCCGTGACCTTTGAGATTTTTTCTGCCAGTTTTTGTAGGCGGTTGCGAATGATTTTGTGATAGTCACGGCCAGTAGCGTATCGTGAGACATAGGCTTGTTGTGGATTATCTAATATGGTCTCCGGGTCTTCGCCATCATCAGGCATGTAATCCATTCTGACAGAGATGATTCTGATGGTGCCCGGGATTAGTTCGGCAGGGCGAGAGCGTTTGCTGCCGTGTCGCTGCATATAATCCATATCACCATGCATGGCCTGATCCAGCCACTTTAATAAATATTTTTCATCCTTGGCGAGATCGGTATCGGTGATCCCCACTTGTTGAAAACCAAGCTCAAGTCCCCAACCTTTAATGCTTGCGGCCAGCTCAATGTAATCATCGGTGTTTAAAGGCGTATTCATATAAAATTGTAATTTGTGAGAACGCTTATTCTATAGGATATAGTGATGAGTCCATTATTAATAATATACAGAGTATAGTGATCAAGATAATATTAACGATGATTACACGGTAATGGTTAAAATTAAATGTTTGAATATCTAAATTCATGGTATCGCCGATACTTTACTGATCCACAAGCGGCTTTATTGGTCGTCTTGTTGGTGCTTGGCTTTGTGATTGTGTTCACCATGGGGCAGATGTTGGCACCACTCATCGCGGCAGTCATTATTGCCTATCTACTTGAAGGCCCTGCACAAAAGATCCAGAAGAAGATTTCCTCAAGATCATTGTCCGTCTATATCGTCTTCATACTATTTATGACTTTTCTGGGTTATTTATTGTTTTTTCTATTACCTATCTTATCCAGACAAATGAGCCAGTTTTTGCAGGAAGTCCCCGACATGATAGGTAATGGTCAGGAACTCCTGCTTAAGCTACCACAACAGTACCCAGACCTTATTTCTGAAAATGCAGTTAGGGAAGTGATTATCTCTATCAAAAGTGGTGTCGGTGATCTTGGACAAGATGTGTTATCGGTTTCCCTAGCATCAATTCCCGCGATTATTAGCCTGTTGGTTTATGTCATTCTTGTGCCTGTCATGATTTTCTTTTTTCTGAAAGATAAGGAAACTATTATCTCATGGCTAACGCGTTTTTTACCGGCTGAACGACAGCTCATCACAGAAATACGGCAAGAGATGGATGGACAGATTGGTAATTACATCCGTGGCAAATCAAATGAAATCATTATCATTTTTGCGGCGTCATTTATCCTGTTCAGGTTAATGGATCTAAACTATTCGACTTTGTTGGCCTTAGCAGTGGGATTGTCTGTTTTGATTCCTTATATAGGTGCTGCAGTAGTTACATTACCTGTTGCACTGGTGGCTTATTTTCAATGGGGTCTGGATGGTCAGTTCATGTGGTTGATGATCAGTTATATGATTTTGCAGTTTCTGGATGGCAATGTGCTGGTGCCGGTATTATTTTCAGATGCGGTTAATCTTCATCCCATTGCCATCATTGTTGCGATATTAGTCTTTGGCGGTTTATGGGGATTTTGGGGCGTATTTTTTGCTATTCCATTGGCGACTTTGGTCAAGGCGTTGATTAATATCTGGCCGACTACGGCGGATTATTTGCATGAAGCTTCGGAGGGTAGTGGGACTGTTGAAGTTTGATTTAGATAATTTTTGTCTCGTCATTCCCGTGGACGACTGCATGGATGCAGGAGATAGAGCGAAACAGGAGTCCGAGCCGAGACGGGAATCTATTAACACTCAATCGTCATACTGGCATGCGCCAGTATGACGATGGGATGCTCTCGGTCTCTGGTTCGGAATGACAGGCAAGAGTAAAACACTACAAATTACTACTCGCAAAATCCGCTAACCTAGATCTCTCCCCTCTCGTCAAAGTTATATGCCCACTGTGCTCCCAATTTTTAATCTTATCGATGACATAAGTTAAACCAGATGTAGTTTCGGTAATGTAAGGCGTATCGATTTGTCCAACATTACCCAAACATATCATCTTACTGCCGGGACCTACCCGCGTGATCAAAGTCTTCATCTGTTTAGAAGTTAAATTTTGCGCTTCATCAACGATGATGTATCTATTCTGAAAAGTACGTCCGCGCATAAAGTTGAGTGAACGTAGTTTAATGCGTTTGTTTAATAGTGTATCTGTGACGGCGCGTCCCCATTCATTACTGTCTTCCGTCTCGGTCAGCACCTCAAGATTGTCCAGCAGTGCACCCATCCACGGCGCCATTTTCTCTTCTTCTGTGCCCGGGAGAAAGCCAATATCTTCACCAACAGGAATAGTGACTCGAGTAATTATTATTTCTCGATAACGTTTTGTTTCCACGACTTGCTCAAGCCCTGCGGCGAGTGCGAGCAGGGTTTTGCCTGTACCGGCAACCCCTAGCAAGGTGACTAGATCAACCTCTGGATCCATCATCATGTTAAGGGCAAAATTTTGCTCGCGATTACGTGCGTGAATTCCCCAGACAGAGCCATGCCCATTATAATAGTTTGTTGTCAGTGCAAGTGTTGTTTGTTGGGGTTCTATTTTGGTGACCATTGCTTCGAAGTCGTCACCGGTTTCGCTATATAAACATTGATAGGGGTAACAATCTTCTTCTACAGGTCTATCATTGATCTTGTAAAAGGTATTTTTACCATCTTGCCAAGAGTCCAGATTTTTCGCATGTGCCTCCCAGAAGTCATCAGGCAATTTATTCATGCCGGTATGCAGTAGATCCACATCATCCAACACTTTGTCATTGTAATAATCCTCTGTATGGACGCCGACAACATGCGCCTTGATCCGCAGGTTAATATCTTTGGAAACCAGCGTGACTATTTTTTCAGGATATTTTTCTTGTAGTGCGAGAGCAGTTCCAAGGATAGTATTATCCACATTATTACCGGGAAGGCTCTCAGGTAAATGTGATTCAAGTGTACTGGTTTGTAAAAATAACTTGCCATGTGGATGCGCATCACCATTGTGAAATGACAGCGAAGATAACAGTAGTCCTTTTTCGATAGAATCTGTATTTGCTTCTGTAATGAGTTCATCCAGAAAACGACTGACTTGCCGAACATTACGAGCAACTTCTGACATACCTTTTTTTGCGGCATCTAGTTCTTCCAGTACTGCCATGGGAATGAACAGGTCGTGTTCCTGAAATCGGAAAATTGCGCCTGGATCATGCATTAATACATTCGTATCCAATACGAACAGGCGATTACGCGTCTCTTCTGTCATTGATTTATTATAATTATTATTCTTTTAACTTTTTTATCTCGTTGAGGACGTCTTCGACATGACCGTCTACTTTTACTTTGCGCCATTCTTGTATCAGGATCCCGTCTTCATTTATCAAAAATGTACTGCGTTCTATGCCGATAACTTTTTTGCCGTACATATTCTTTTCCTTGATCACATCAAATTGAGTGCAGAGTTTTTCATCTGGATCAGAAAGCAGTTCGAATGTGAATGCTTGCTTGTCTTTAAAATTCTCGTGCGATTTAACGCTATCTCGAGAGACACCAAGGATGACGGTATTCCTTGCGCTGAATTTTCTTTTATTGTCGCGGAAATCCTGACCTTCGAGTGTGCATCCCGGCGTGCTGTCTTTGGGATAGAAGTATAAGACGATTTTTTTACCTCTGAAGTCGGATAATTGTAGGGATTGGTCACCGGTTGCGGCTAATTTTATATCTGTTACTTCTTTACCAAGTTTAATTTTTGCCATAATTTTTAAAATAATATTTTCTTATTAATAAGGTTATTTTACCGGTTCCATTATCGCATCAAGGTTTAGCCGGTCACAGAAGTCATTAAATTCACCGCGAATTGACGAGATAGAAATATTCGCCGGGATATTGACAGTAGCATGAAGTGAAAACATCAGCGTGCCACTGTGTGCCGTCTTATAGGTATTTGTGAACATATCCTGGATATCTATATCGTTCTTTACCAGAAAATCAGTGATGTCATAGACGATACCAACGCGATCCATTGAAACGATCTCGATGGCATACGGCATGCCATTACCGGTTTTATCTGATGGATTGGTACGGCGGAATTGAAAATCCACCTTCAACTGTGTTTTCAGTGCCGGCAGCATGTGTTCCAGCTTGGCAACTGCATTCCAGCTACCACTGAGCATCATGGATAATGAAAGTTCTTGCCCGAACACGATAGCGCGGCTATCGACAATGTTACAGCCAGATTCTTTAATCGCTTTTGAGCATTTTTCGATGATTTGAGGGTGATTCTCCCCCAGAGCGGTTAATACGATGTAATTCAGCATTTCATCCAATGGTTTTTAATATCAATGGTTTTAATATCAATTGTTTTTAATGGATTTTATCTTATTGTCCAGCTTTGTTCTCAGCTCTGCAAGGCCTATCTGGCCGTGTTTTCGGAAAAAATCCCGTGAACGCAAGGGATGATTATCTGTCGGATTTATTGTCTACGCATAGCTGTAGTATACTGTGCCGCTTTTCGGTTAGGTGACTCTTTGGAAGACCTGCTTGATGAGGTATTTGTGAGAGAATAGTAAGGTTTAAACAAGGTTTTCATAAGATCGTGTGGATACTAGAGATGAAGGACTTAAATGATGTTTCAAGGTAGTATGGTTGCGGTTGCCACCCCAATGCAGAAGGGAAATGCTCCAGAGACGCCGCTGGATAAAGAGTGTCTGGCACGTTTGGTTGAATTCCATATCGAGAATAAAACAGATGCTATTGTCGCCGTGGGTACTACCGGTGAATCTGCGACTCTGAATAATGAAGAACACTGTGAAGTGATTCGGCAGGTGGTGGAATTAGTTAATGGTCGAATCCCTGTGATTGCTGGCACCGGGGCAAATTCAACAACGGAAGCCATTCATCTTACCAGATGCGCTAAAGATGCGGGGGCGGATGCCTGTTTGCTGGTTACGCCTTATTACAACAAGCCTACACAGGAAGGTTTGTACCTGCATTACAAGGCAGTAGCAGAAGCGGTGCATATCCCGCAGATTCTCTACAATGTTCCTGGACGTACGGCATGTGACATGTTGCCAGAGACTATCGGGAGACTGTCGAAGATTGATAATATTATCGGTGTCAAGGAAGCCACCGCCGATTTAACCCGGATAGACACGATTAGGTCACTATGCGGTGATGATTTCATGTTGGTCAGTGGTGATGATGCGACGACAAAAGAATTTATACTCATGGGTGGTGACGGTGTAATTTCTGTTACGGCAAATGTTGCTCCCAGGGCAATGCATGACATGTGTGAATTAGCTAAAAAAGGAGATCGTGAAGCTGCGACTAAAATTGATGAAACCTTGGCTGGCTTGCACGAATATTTATTTATTGAGTCTAACCCAATTCCTACCAAGTGGGCATTACACAAGATGGGATTAATCCAGGCAGGTATTAGACTCCCACTAACCTGGATGACAGAGAACTCGGAAGCAGAACTTATCAAGGCTATGGAACAGGCCCAAGTTATTTAAAATCAGGATAATTTAAACCAGAACGATTTAAGCAAAGGCAATCTAGAGCTTTATATTATGTTATCAAAAAAAATATTTTTACTAATTAGCATCTCGGTTTTAATCAATGGCTGTGGCGCAATTCCCAGTCTGGATCAAGTATTGCCGGACAATAGAACCAAGTATCAAAGGAGTAAAGCGCTGCCTGATTTAGAAGTGCCTCCGGATTTAACCAGCGAGGCGTTGAATGATCCTATGGCCATCCCGGATGAAGAAGATGCAACGACATTGTCAGAATTCCAAAGAAGAAAAATTATGCGTGAAGGTGGACAGTTATCTAATGCAGAAATGGCTCTGCTTAATGATGCTGATGAGAAATGGTTGGCAGTACAGGGAACAACTTTAACTGTTTGGCCGAAGTTACGCGAATTCTGGTTAGAAAAAGGTTTTGAACTGGATCTTGATGATGCTGAACTTGGTGTTTTGGAAACAAAATTCAAGGATGTCTCGGTTGATGGTTTAGTTACACACAGAGAAAAATTTATGATTTTTTCTGAGGAAGGTGGAACAGCAGGAAACCTCGTTTTATTTCTTTCAAGTGAAAGGCAGGAAAAAATTTCAGGTAGTGAAGGTAGTGTTGACTGGATAGGTCAGGAGAGTAGCGCCGAGCAGGAAAAAGATTTGATTGGCCAACTGAATTTACATTTTTACGGTGTGTCGGCAACATCCAGCTCAGCATCATCGTCTTCAGGATCAAAGCAAACGACCAGAGTAAAAAGTACTGTAATCAGGGCTGAGATAGTTAATGCGGGTGATGATAAGGAATATCTGGCCATTCCTGACGAGTTTTCCAGGGCCTGGCGAAATCTGGAAGATGCGATTACAAAATCCGGAATGTATATCGATACAAAAGATAAAGAAAAAGGTATATACAACGTACTTTATTTTCCTGAGACACAAGAAGAAAAGAAGGGTCTATTGAGTAAACTTGCATTCTGGAAAAGTGATGAAAAAGATGGAACGGAATATCACCTCAGCTTGACAGGTGTCGGAGACAAAACCGAAGTCGTTGTTTTGAATGACGAGGATAAATGGTTAGCAAGTCAAGACGCCAGCCGTATATTGAGTATGTTGCAAACGCATTACAATAGATTGCTCAATTAAGATTATCTGGTAGAAATTACTACTTAAGAAAATTAGAGAAGTGGTTTGAGATAGAGAGCCAGGAAAGAATGATCAGCGATAGTTGCTTGTAAATAAGGTCGATGGCTTATCTCTTTTTGACATGACGCATCAAGCGTCTACGTTTTTCGATTTGTCTATTTGTCAGAATATTCTTCTTATCTTTATAAGGATTCTCTCCTTGTTTAAACTCAATCAAAACCGGCGCACCGACCAGTTTTAACTGTTTACGCATCTGATTAGCCAGATAGCGTCGGTAGGAATCTGGTACACGGTCGGTCTGGTTGCCATGCACAATAATTCGTATTGGATCATGCCCACCTATGTGCGCGTAACGTAGTTTGATACGTCTTCCATGAACCAGGGGTGGTGAATGAGCTTGAGTGGCTTCTTGCAATATTCCTGTTATTTTAGATGCTGCAGGATCTATCGAAATTGATTTTGAAATTTTGTTGATTGAGACGAATAGTTTGCCAACACCACTGCCATGCAGTGCTGAGATAAAATGCACACACGCATAATCAATAAACCCCAGCTTTCGATCCAGCTGTGCTTTTATTCTTGCTCTTTCTGATACATCTAGGCCATCCCATTTATTAACAGCAATAATTAATGCTTTGCCGCTATCAACAATCAGCCCAAGTAAGCTGGCATCCTGTTCGGTGACAGCTTCATGCGCATCTAGCACGAGCACAACAATTTGAGTGCTATCAATTGCCTGCAATGATTTGACCACACTAAATTTCTCAATGGCATCGTTAATCTTCGAACGCCTTCGTATCCCGGCTGTATCAATCAATGTGAAAGGTATGCCATCGCGTTCAAAAGGAATGGCAATACTATCGCGGGTAGTCCCTGGTTGATCAAAAGTAAGCATGCGTTCTTCGCCAAGGATTCTGTTGATCAGCGTTGATTTTCCAACATTTGGCCGACCCAGAACTGTGATGCGTAAGCCATTTTGTGACAGACCTTCGTCATTTGATTCAACTGGTAACTGTTGGATAACTTTATCCATGAGATGATTGATACCATCACCACGTTTTGCCGAGATGGCTGAAGGTTCGTTAAAACCATAGCGATGAAAATCAGACAGGACAATATCGGTATTCAGTCCTTCTGTCTTATTTGCTGATAAAAAGATATGGTCACACATAGGCCGCAGTATTTTAGCTAGATGTTCATCTTCTGCGGTTAGACCCTCACGTCCATCAACCAGCCATATGAGAACATCGGCTTCTTCTATAGCACGCAAAGATTGGTCAGAGATTAAATTGGAGATATTTTCTGAATCTTTATCGTTACGGCCCAGACCACCGGTATCAACCAGAATAAAATCTCGTCCTTGATAATTGCCGAATCCATATTGGCGATCACGTGTCACCCCAGGCCGATCAGCGACAAGTGCATTACGACTACGGGTAAGAAAATTGAATAAGGTAGATTTGCCTACGTTTGGACGGCCAACGATAGCAATAACGGACTTCATATCTGATATCTGTGTTCCTGCCTAATGGGAGGTGTATGCGCTTAGAATTCCATCGCTACTATATGCGTAGACGACGTCTTCAACAGCAACAGGAGGGGCTAAGATTGCTTTCTTTGAAATCCGTGTGCGAGCAACGAACTGACCATCGCTCTTGTCCATCCAGTGTAAGTAGCCTTCCAAATCACCGACAACAACAAGGTTGCCAATAGTAGCAGGGGCCGTTGCTTGTCTGGCAAATAAGTTTTCCTGCTTCCATAGTGAAGTCCCTGTGGTTCTATCTAAGGCCCAGATATTACTTTGATCATCCGTAATATAGATATTCTCTCCATCAGAAGTGAAACCCGCGTAGGAAGATATATCTCGAGCCCAGGTAATTCGCCCATTTTCCATAGTAACTGAGGCAAAACGTCCCTGAAAAGTTGCCACATAGATATCATTGCCAATGATCAAAGGATCAGAATCAATATCAATCATTCTTTCCAATTGCGATTGGCCAGATGCGAGCGATACGCTGGTTTCCCAAATTAATTTGCCGGTGTATAAATCGAGTGCTGAAAGTCGACCACCGTCAAAACCAGCAATCACAACACCATCTGCGATGACCGGGTTACTAGTACCGCGTAGGGTTAATGCAGGCATAACGCGGTCATAGATCCATAAACGCCTGCCACTATTTGCATCAAGTCCAAAAATTTTCCCATCAATGGTGCGCACAATGACGATATCATTTGCTTCTTGAGGTGCGGCTAATATTTCGCTGGAGACCTTGGCCTGCCAGAGGAACTCTCCGCTTGCGCTTGCGTATGCCAATACGTCACCTTCATCAGATCCAACCATGGTCAGTTTTTCACTGGCCCCCGGTCCGCCAGAAATGGACAGATCTGCATCATTCTCCCAAAGGGTGTTGCCATTGTTAGCATCGAGGCTTGCCAGATTACCACGGACATCTGCAACAAATACCTTGCCCTGAGTATGAGCGGGAGTGAGTCTGAGGAACTGCTTGGTTGAGCCTTTGCCTGTATCTTTAGACCATAGCTCTATAATCTCGGTGAGTGTTTCTATTTCAACTAAAGGTGTAGGTGGGTCAGAGTTATCTTCGCCGCTGCCAGCAACCGTCTTCAAAAAATTCTTGGTGCTGGTACATCCCGATAATAAAATTAATATTGAAGCGATGAAAATAAAACGAGTGGTTGCTTGCATCAGAGTTGGTTTGTTCCGAGATCATCCAGTTTCATTTGTACAACAGGTTGATTGCTCCGAATGCTTAACGCTTGTGTATAGGCATCCTGAGCAGCTTTTGAGTCACCTTGCTGTAACAAAATATCGCCACGTAGTTCATGATAGTTTGGTGCGAATTTCCCCGCGTCTATTTTTTCAATTAAAGATAATGCAGCATCCTTATCACCTTCCTCCAGCAACAATCGCGCAAGCCGTAACCTTGCCAGATGTTTGAATTCATCACTATCTGTATTATCAAGCACCCATTGCAGGTGATTTTTTGCAGATTCAATATCATCTTTCTCCACGGCTTCACGTGCTAGTAGTAGTTTTGCGAAGGTTGAGTAAGGTGTTGATTTATAGTCATCGTTTAGCTGTTGGGCAATTTCTCCGACATGTTTTTCTTTATCCTTGCTTGCATCAATTATTATGTGCTCATAGAGATCCGATGCTTCCTTTCCTTGTGTCACAAGATGTTCTTGCCAGCTGCGCCAGCCGAATATTGCGATCAGACCAATGGCGATACCGCCAATGATTGATTTACCGTTCTCGTTCCACCATTTTTTAAGGTGCTCAATCTGTTCTTCATCTGTTCTGTAGCCTTCCAAAATTTACTCCTCAAATGGGGATTAATAACTTAGCTGCCGGATGATAATGATGCTTTACACATCATGCAATGGTCTCTGCAAATGGCTAATGAATGTTTTTTGACAATAATTCGCCGATTTTGCTCCATGACACCGTTTCCTGTTCCGATTTGTCCCTCAAGGACTTGAATCCTATGGTCTGGTTTTCTAGTTCTTCTCTGCCGAGGATTAGCCCAAAAAGGGCACCGGACTTATCAGCACGTTTGAACTGATTCTTGAAACTGCCACCACCACAATGAGTCATGAGTCTGAGTTGTGGCAGCTGATCACGTAATGATTCGGCCAGTTTCAAGCCTGCAGCAATGACATCATCTTCTGCAGAGAGGATTAAATAAGCATGCAGGGGTTGCTGTTTTATCTTACCCCCATTGGTTTCGATCAGCGCCAGCAAACGTTCCAGACCTAACGCAAAGCCGCAGGCAGGCACAGGTTTGCCACCAAAATGCTCGATGAGTCCATTATAGCGGCCACCTGCACAAAC
The DNA here is from genome assembly GCA_047620145.1 of Gammaproteobacteria bacterium. GTDB lineage: Bacteria > Pseudomonadota > Gammaproteobacteria > Eutrophobiales > Eutrophobiaceae > SMWN01. The sequence continues at coordinate 22,271 of JBLHKO010000030.1, forward strand.
TGTGCCCTGAGCACCGAGTTTATCAGTAACCCATTCGAATACGGTTTGTCCATAGTAGTCGAGGCCACGTACGAGTCGAGGATTGATCTCATATTCAATTCCTGCCGCATTCAGTATATGTTGTAACTGCTCGAAGTGAGCTTTAGATTCGGCATCTAAATGGTCTTGCATCAAAGGCGCAGCGTTAATCAATTCCTGTAAATCAGGATTTTTACTGTCGAGAATACGCAAAGGATTTGTGTGGAGCCTGCGCTGACTGTCTTCGTCTAATCTTTCTTCATGTTGCGAAAAATAACCGATCAATATTTCACGATATTGAGTCCTGGCTTGTATAGTCCCCAGAGAATTTAATTGCAGATGAATATCCTTAAGTCCCAGTTCCTGCCACAAGCGCGCGCTCAATATGATGAGCTCAGCATCGACATCTGGACCATCAAAGCCAAATGCCTCGACACCAATTTGGTGAAACTGTCTTTGTCTGCCCTTTTGTGGTCTTTCATGTCTGAACATAGGACCCATATACCAGAGCTTTTGCGTCTGGTTGTGGAATAAGCCGTGTTCGAGTCCTGCTCTTACACAACTTGCTGTTCCTTCCGGGCGGAGTGTCAGGCTGTCGCCATTGCGATCTTCGAAGCTGTACATTTCCTTGGAAACAATATCTGTCTGTTCGCCAATAGAACGAGCGAATAATTCGGTTTTTTCAAGAATAGGTAAACGAATTTCCTGATAACCATAATTATTCAGAATCTGTGTAATTTTTCTTTCAGCATATTGCCAGCGAGCAGATTCCTCTGGCAATATGTCAGACATGCCGCGAATGGCTTGTAACTTCTCAGACAATGTTTTCTCCTGGTAAATACACAATTCTGAATATTGTGTGAGTCATAATATTTTTAGGGAGTCATTATACCAGCGTGTGGATAAATGTGAGCCATTATAGATTGAGTACGATATGTATCATTAACCAATAATTGATTGGTATATGCTCAAGCCTTATGAATTGCAGGAATTATGCTTTGTTCTAGCTATTAGACTAGTCGATTAAGCCAGTAATGATTATTCAATTATAAAGCGGGCAACGCCTGCTTTGGTATATTGGCTGGTATCGAAGACTTTGCCTTTAAAGTTGACAGAAACGGCTCTGGCATTACCAAGATTGATGGATAGGGGAGGAGACCCCGTTAAATTAATTTTCTCTCCGGGTTTTGCAAGGCCAATGTAGAGCTTTTCACCCAGTGCGTCATAGACCTCAATCCAGGACTCAGCCGTTAATTCCATTTTTAAGGCGTCTGAGTTTGTTTGAGTGTTCAGGTCAGACACAACTTTTATTGTTAACTGATCGCTGGACTTTAGTTTGTGTGATACTTGATTGTTAGTTTCAGGCAATTTTAAAATGTCTGTGGAAACTGATTCCTCACTAATTTCAGCATTCACTTCAGAATCGTACTCAGAGTTCTCGATGTTAGCCACGGTCAAACTTTCAGGATGTGTGACGATGTTATAGCTGTAGGTAAAGCCACTCGGGTACTCACCTCCTTCGCTGGTTTTTAGCTTGTTTGGAAAGAGATCCGTACTGACAATGTTTGATCCATGCCACCAGGCAATGATCAATATCATTAATGTGAAGGTAATTAGATAGGTTATGGCCTTAACGGACGTATCTTTACTGCTTGCTTGAACCTTAGGCATAACATCGGGAAAAATCTCTGGTGGTGCGTCGGCCGAACCTTCATAAATGTTGATAAGATTATCTGCATCCAGGTTGATAGCGCGGGCATAACTTCGAATGTATCCCCTGACATAGGTTGGTGCAGGTAAATCACTGAACCTATTGGCGTCCAGTGCCGTAATAATTTCTTCTTTGAGGTTCAATCTAGACGCGATTTCTTTCTGAGATAACGCCATATTATCTCTGGCCCTGGTTAGAATCTCTCCAAGGTTTGTGCTTTTTTCCAATTGATCTTCAGTCATTACTTGTATCTTTTAGTAACTGGGCTTCTTTGCTATCTGGAAATTTATTTTTCAACAATAGATTATAGCTAGATAGTGCATTTTTATCACCAAGCTCTGTTTCAATATTGATGCCGAGCCAGAGGCTTTTTGCTGTGTGTGCACTAATCTCAAGATAGCGTTGCAGATAAGCTCTCGCCGATAGGTGATTAGATGCTTCGTATGATAGTTGTGACATTTGCAGCAGGGCAACAGCGACCCTGGGGTTTCTTTCAAGTGCGTTTCTAAAATGTGACTCAGCAACGTCAAAATTACCTTCAAGCATGGCACAAGTTCCAGCATTTGATAGTGCAATTTCAGGTGTCGAATATAATGGATTTCGAGCAGCTTTCATGAAAGCCGTTTCTGCTTCATCAAAGCGTGAATTCTGGCAAAGAAATTGACCATAGTTATTCAGGGTTGGAGCATCATTGCTATTTAAACTAAGAGCTTTTTTAAAAAATTCCTCAGCTTTTGCTTTGTCACCAAGTCGTTGATATAGAATTCCCAAGGCGTTGTAGGTAGGAGGATAGTTTTTATCTGCTTCTTGTGCCCTTTGAAATTTAGACAGGGCTTTTTCGTATTCCCCTTCCCGCATGTAGGCAATTCCAAGTCTGAGATTAGCTTCAGCAGCATTGTTGGTTGTCACTGATGGCTTGATTGTTTCTGAGCTTGTGCCTGAGCCAATGATAGTTGCAGGATCACATCCGGTTAATCCAATAATCATGATCACAAGATAAATGAGAGTGAATTTTCTCATGCATTAAATTCCGCTGGAGGGTGTTGATGTCTTTTTGCGCGGGGCATTACTTTACCGACTAATTGTCCACAGGCGGCGTCTATATCTTCGCCACGGGTTTTACGGGTAATTGTAAATAAGCCACCCTTGATTAATATATCTCTGAATTTGTTAATAGCGTCTGTACTAGAACATGTGTAGTCAGTTCCAGGGAACGGATTGAATGGGATCAGATTAACCTTCGCGGGGATTCCATTCATTAGCTTTACAAGCATACGGGCCTCGGCTTCGCTATCATTGATGCCATCAAGCATAACATATTCGAATGTGATGGTATCCCCAGCCTGTGTTTTTGCGTACCTTTTACAGGCTGCCATTAAATCCGCAAGTGGGTAGCTCTTGTTAATGGGTACCAGTTGGTTGCGTAGTTCATCATTGGTCGCGTGTAATGAAATAGCGAGACTGACATTACTTGTTTCCGCGAGCTTATCAATTGCTGGAACCAGACCTGAAGTACTTAGCGTGACGCGTTTCCTCGACAGTCCAAAAGCGTTATCTTCTGTCATTAGACTCATGGCGCTAACGACATTGTCGAAGTTGAGCATGGGCTCGCCCATACCCATCATCACGATGTTGCTGATGGTGCGATTTTTATGTTCGTAGACTCCGAGTGCTCGGCTGGCAATCAATAATTGACCAATGATTTCACCAGTAGACAAGTTGCGATTAAAGCCCTGCTTCCCGGTAGAACAAAAACTGCAGTCCAGTGCACAGCCCACTTGTGAAGAGACACAGAGCGTACCCCTGTCTTTTTCCGGAATGAAGACGGTTTCTATGCTGTTATTGTTATCAAGCTGGAGTAGCCACTTGCGCGTACCATCTTCAGATACCTGTTCAGTGATAATTTTAGGTAATTCGATGTGAGCAATGGCAGATAACTTTTCACGGAGTGCTTTGCTTAGCGTTGTCATCTCCGAAAAGTCGGTAATGCCGTATTGATAAATCCACTTGAGCACCTGACTTGCGCGAAATGGTTTTTCACCCATGTCGGCAAAATAAGCCGACATTGATTGCAGATCCAGATCAAGCAGGTTGGTTTGGTTGTTCATTCCTCATGTTACCGAGTACGGGCGCAGATTTCCTCTGGTTTGAAGAAAAACTTGATTTCTTCGGCGGCGGTTTCCGGCGCGTCAGATCCATGCACAGCGTTTTCGTTGGCATCGCCATCTCTTGCCAGGTCATAACGAATTGTGCCCGGGTCGGCTAATTCTGCTTTAGTTGCGCCCATTAAAGTACGATATTTTGAGATCGCATCTTCACCTTCTAGAGCAGTGATCATGACCGGACCAGAGATCATATATTCAACCAGATCGTCATAAAAAGGACGTTCACTATGAACTGCATAAAACTCTCGAGCCTGTTCTTTGGTTAACTGTGCCATTCTTGCGGCAATAATAACAAGATCATTCTCAGTGAATCGGGAATATATATTTCCAATATAATTGTTAGCGACTGCATCTGGTTTGATGATCGAAAGTGTGCGTTCAACGGTCATTAATTACTGACTCCATAAAGGTTTATAAAAAGGGAAACAAGGGTTGCTGATTAATTAAACGCGCGATTATACGTACTTGTCTTGGGTGGTAAAGTCCTTATATTACTTGTTTTTAATGAATGTGTGATTAAGCAGAATGTCTAATCTTCATCCCAACGATTATCGCGTGTTTGAACAATGCCATCGGTAATTTGAATGGGGAAAGTCGGGACATCTTCGTAGGCTGGGGGCGTGAGAGCCTTGCCTGTTTTAATGCAAAAGCGCGCGCCGTGACGAGGGCAAATAATTTGATCGCCATCTAGCAACTGATCGTGTCCCAAACCACAGGCCAGCATCGGGGAATTATCATGGCTGCAATTGTCTTCAATGGCGTGATATTCACCATCAAGATTAAATACGGCGATTTGAACATCGCCTAAATCAACTAGCCGAGCCTGACCCGGGCCGAAGTGTTCAACAGGTTCGATATTGATCCAATCTGACATACAAAAATTCTAAGGTAGGGGTTAAAAAAGAAGGGTGGCGTTAGTAAAGACCAGTTTGTAATCTGGCCGCTTCTGACATCATTGTTTGATTCCAAGGTGGATCAAATATCAGATCAACGTTTACCTGAGTTACATTAGGAACACTTAATATTTTACTACGGACATCTTCCGCCAGAAATTCTCCCATGCCACATCCCGGTGCTGTTAATGTCATGGTGACGTCGACCTGATTCCCTGTTTCAAGAGGAGTTACACTACAGTTATAAATAAGTCCCAGTTCGACAATATCAATGGGAATTTCCGGATCGTAACAGGTGCGTAGTTGAGACCAGATATGTTCTTCCTCAACACTACCATCTCCTGTCATTTCCTTCTCTACAGTTGAGACATTTTGATCTTCTACATCAAATCCAAGGGCATCTGCATCTTTACTGTCAACACGAGCAAGGTTGCCATTAACATTGACAGTATAGCTACCGCCCAGAGCTTGCGTGATATAGACAACGCTGTCTTTATCAAGTCTGATTGGCGTGCCATCAGGGATCAACGCAGCATTGCAATCTCGTATCAGTGTGATTGGTTCATTATGTTGCATGATAAACTCTCTGTTATTCTGTCGTCGCTGAACACAGGGTATCGCCCTGTAATGCTGAGTGCAGGGTATGCCAACAAAGTGTTGCGCACTTAACGCGTGCAGGATATTCCTTAACACCTGCCAAGGCCGCTAGTTTTCCCAGTGCTTGCATCCCTGCCTCATCAGGACTTTCTTCTTCCATGATTAAATTATGAAAATTCTCGAATAGCTGTTCAGCTTCTTCAATAGTTTTGCCCTTTAATGAATCCGTCATCAAAGATGCTGATGCAACTGATATTGCACAGCCGGAGCCATCAAAACTGACATCGGTGATAACATCATCATCTGTTGTTAAATAAAGATTTAATTTATCACCGCATAAAGGGTTATAACCTTCGGCAACTTGCGTCGGATTATCGAGTTTGCCAAAATTTCTCGGGCTGCGGTTGTGATCAATGATCACTTCCTGATAGAGGTCTTTTAGATCAAACATTACGCAAAAACCTCTCTGGCTTTTTCCAAAGTTTGAATCAATTTATCAACTTCTTCAAAAGTATTATAGAAAGAAAAGGAAGCAC
>JBLHKO010000031.1:0-26628 GCA_047620145.1 Gammaproteobacteria bacterium
AGAACAAACGCGCCGTTAGAACGCCGAGTTCTGAGCAGGTTCGACAGCCAATTTATAAAAGTGGTCTTGAGCAATGGCGGCATTATGAGTCGCACCTGGAACCGCTGAAAAAAGCGCTGGGACCGGCACTGCAGTAGAGTGATTAATTAGAATTTAAAATCTGAGCAAATTTCTGTCTTTTGAGGTAGCTCAGTATTTTCTGTGCTACAGCAGGCTCTTCAATACAAGCTATAACTTTTACGGTTCCAGATGATGCAACTCCAAACCCACCGCAGTCCAGGGTTTGAACCCCTTCCAATACTCCGGCGTGTTGGTTTCGGCGTCGTTGGCCATGGTGATCACATCCAGATAGGGCTGGTATTCCTTTTGCCCCTTCAGGTGTATGCCGAGAAAAGCGGTGATGAAATGCTGGTTGATATTATTGCAGCGGCGATTGTCCCAGACCGGTTCTTGGTAGTGCATGTATTCGCGAAAATATCGGCTGGCTATGGGCGGTGGAGGGTTGACCGCAATTCCATGGATGCCGTTCTGATAAACCAGCATATAGCGGTCGGAGTTCACGGCATTTTTAAATAAAAATTCCACACCGCTAAATCCCGACGTGCGATCCATGTTGCCGACAATAAACAAGGACGGAACACTTATGCCCTTTAAACCCGCAGGATCCCAAGTTCGATTCTTGACATTAGCGCCATTGCCCCAGGGCGCCATGGGCACCACTGCCTTAATGCGAGGGTCCAGAAAATTCCTGTAGTTAGGGTTACCCACTTGAAACTTCTCCATCTCATTGCCGGGTACAATGTTATTTACATCGGCAGTTTTACTCACGCCAGCCCCTACCGCAATGAGGCTGCCGTACCCACCCATTGAGTACCCGATTAGCGCGGCATTGTCGGCATCCACGATGGGGGCGAAGATGCCCTCCGCCATGTAATCCAGGACAAAGTTAATATCCAGTGCGCGGTTCACCAGGGTACTGGAAAACGCCGTGGCATCTGCGTGAGTCGAGTCGGTGTGATCGATGGCGACAACCACGTACCCTTTGGAAGCTAAGTTCTCGGTCAGGTAGCTGAACAGGACCCGTGAACCGGCATAACCGTGGGAGACGATAATAAGAGGAAAGGTCTCTCCCGCCTGGACCTTGGCGTCCCTCAAAGCCCGGCCTGGAAATGTGAAGGGAATCAACGGGCGTTCGGGGTTGTCAGCTCCCTGACCTAGGACATCGGAATAACGGGTGAGCTGAACCGCACCTGCCGGAATAGTGGCCGGATACCACACCTCGAGTGTTAACGGCCGGTCGTAGCGATTCGGCAATTTATCGTAGTTTTTCATATCGAGTTGGTTGGGATTACTGATGTTTACGGTCCGCACACCTACGCCGTAATCTCCCCGATAAGCCAACTCGGGTGCGTCGGCCCGTGCGTCGCCATTTAAAAATTCTGTTTGCGAAAAATCCCCGGACTCGGCGGCCAAGCCGCTTGAAAACGAGACAACGACGGATAATATTAAAGACATCCATAACTTAGTCAAAATTGCTACCTTCGATTGCTTTTGCTTATAAGTAAAATAAACACTATATATTTCCTCGTCAAGAAATAAAAATTATCTTCAATAGTCATTAAAGGCATTCAATAGTGACTGAAAGTAACCGATTTTTTACCATAACCCTACAATAATTTGTTCCTCAATCGCAAATTTTCTAATAATAGGCACAATCAACCCTGCCAGAAAATAGCATTTGATTAGACCTTGAAATTGATAATCCAGGCAGCTCTCAAGATAGCAAACCATCTGGCGGAGCCCTTTCATCAGGCAATGTGAAATCTGTGATTTATTAGAATTTAAAATCTGACCAAATTTCTGCCTTTTGAGGTAGCTCAGTATTTTCTGTAAAGCTTTCCCCATTGCTCTGGTAAATCTAGCTTTATGATTACACTTTATCACTTGGGTTGATTTTACAATCGATTAGAACGGATTTGCTTGCGTGACATCAACTTGAATAGTTGCCAGTTATTTGCATCAACTACTTTTTTTAATAAAGCATCTTCAACAGTAATTCTAGCCATGGTTAATCGAACTCTAGTTGTGTGGTTTCAAAAAAAATAACTTGCCAGCTCAATATCAGTCTCAACTCGATGAGTATCAGATGTAGCGTAATCAAGTTTCAAAGTAAGATTATCAGTCATGCTGTAATCTAAATTGAGACCGAATCCTTTATATTCTTTAAATGTCTAATTTTATTCTTAAGAATAGGAACAAAACTATAAATCATCCCAATTGCTATTACGATTAGAAATGAATCAGCCAGTATAGCTATTTCGTAAAGCTGAAGGTGATTTTTTAAAATACCTTTTGAAAGTACATGAAAAATGAGCTGTATTTTCAAAACCTGTAGCTTGTGCAATTTCAATCACTTTCATAGATGATTGTCTTATGAACTGTTCTGCGATTTTCAATCTAATATTTCGATAAAATGCCATAGTTTTAATATTAAGTTTTTGACGAAATAATCGATTTAGCTGACGCGTACTAATCTTGGACAAATCTGCAATCTGTTGTAGATCAAGTGGATCAGAAACATGATTTCGCATCGCTTCTATTGCAAGCAACATTGGTCTAGTAGCTTTTGGATATTCAGCTGATAATCCAGATTTTTGAGCTCCAATGGCTGGGCGAATTTCTGTGTGGATGAACCAGTCGCTTACTCTCTGAGCAAATTTAGTACCATGCTGTAGTCTTAAAATACTATTCATCATATCAAGTGGTGCTATTCCTCCCGCACAGGTGTATCTATCTCTGTCTTTCACATAAAGCGATCTTTCTATAATTAATTCGGGCATTAGTTCTTTAAGCATTTCTGCATGCTCCCAATGAACTGTAAATCTGCGATTTTGCATCACACCTGATTTAGCAAGTATCACTGGACCTCCTGATACTCCGCCTAAAGTGACACCTTGTCTATCCAGTTTACGGAGTTGCTCAAATACACTATTAACTTTAAACGTGCCGACTCCGAATCCTGCAACAACAAATAATATATCCAGATTACTCGAGAGTTCAAAGCGTTCTATTTCGCAAACTTTTACACCATTTGAGCTTTGTACTGAATCTCCATCCACAGAATAATATGAAATTTCATAAAGGCACTTTCCTGCAATTAAATTTGCAGCTCTCAATGGTTCAACAACCGCTGAAAATGACATTAGAGCAAAATTGTCGATTAATAAAAAACCAATGTTAAAAGATTGTTTCGTAGAAATATTCATGTCTTTATTAAAACATATTACGTCTATATTTAGAAAGATAAAATACTTTAATTTTGAGATAATACCCTATCTTTTTTTACCAGACTTTAGAGCAGTTTATAAAATGATGCTGAGTTCTTTGATTATTTTTTTATTTAAAGTATTGCTTATGTTATGCATTATTCAGTTCTAAACCTTATTAAAGAGTCATTAACTGGTCATAAAGGTTGGAAGCCCCAGTGGCGAAAGCCAACTCCTAAAAAACACTATGATATTATTATAGTTGGTGGTGGTGGCCATGGTCTTGCAACTGCACATTACTTATCAACTTATTTCGGCATTCATAATGTAGCTGTTCTTGAAAAAGGCTGGATTGGTAGTGGAAATGTAGGCCGTAATACCTCCATCATCAGATCGAATTATCAATTACCAGAAAATCAACCCTTCTATGAATATTCCATGCAACTTTGGGAAAACCAGGAACAAGAACTTAACTACAATACTATGGTTTCTCAGCGAGGTATTTTGAACTTATTTCATAGTGATCCGCAGCGAGATGCATTCGTGCGCCGCGGAAACGCGATGATAATGTCAGGTGCTGATGCAAAACTTCTTGATCTGGAAGCAGTGAAAAAGCTCTATCCATTCCTTAATTATGACAATGCTAGGTTTCCAATCAGAGGCGGCCTGCTACAGCCCCGTGGTGGCACGGTGAGACATGATGCAGTGGCATGGGGATATGCGAGGAGTGCGGATAGTCATGGCGTAGATATCATTCAAAATTGTGAAGTGACTGGCTTTAAAATTAGCAATGGGCTCTGCACTGGTGTAAAGACTAACAGGGGTAATATAAGTACAAACAAAGTCGCTGTTTGTGTGGCCGGATCATCAAGCCGAGTAATGTCTACTGCAGGCATGAACTTACCCATTGAAAGTCATGTGTTACAGGCCTTTGTCACTGAAGGATTGAAACCTTTCATTAATGGTGTAATCACATTTGGTGCAGGGCATTTTTATGTTTCTCAATCAGATAAAGGTGGATTGGTTTTCGGAGGCGATCTTGATGGCTATAATTCCTATGCTCAGAGGGGTAATATCCCTGTCGTTGAGGATGTATGTGAAGGTGGTATGGCTTTAATGCCCGCAATAGGTAGGGCTAAGGTTTTAAGACAATGGGGTGGCGTGGTAGATATGTCAATGGATGGCTCACCCTTCATTGATAAAACTCATATCAGTGGTTTGTACTTTAATGGTGGCTGGTGTTATGGCGGGTTTAAAGCGACACCTGCCAGTGGTATGTGCTACGCCCATCTGTTAGCAACTGATGAACCTCATCCAAAAGCAACAGGTTTTCGACTGGATCGATTTAGACGTGGAAAAATGATTGATGAAAAAGGTGTTGGTGCACAGCCCAACTTACATTAGCAATGAATAACTATAATAATTGAGGAGTGAAATAAAAGTTCAATGATAATTAACCACCCTCTTCTAGGCCCTAGAGATTCATCTGAATTTATATATTTAGGTGATGCTTGCCTACTTGACCGTCCTTCATGGAAAAATCCAAATGAGACTGCTGAGGAAAGAGAACGAAAGATTCAGGAGTATCACGACTACCTTTACCTTCGAGAAAACAAAGCTGGATTACATAGAGAATTATGGTATCACGAACAGGGTGATCGCTCATGGCTGGTAGTAACTCGCGATACAACAACCCACTTGATCTCAGCTGTTGAATTGGCCAAAGATGTCGCTTTAAAACAAATGAGTAACATTCAAGATGTAGAAGTGAGATGAATACCTGATATGACGCAAGAATATCGTATCAAAACTTCTACTCGCGATTCATCAATCAGCACAGAGACAAGTCCGTTTGTTGACTTTGATAAGACATTTCAATTTAGCTTTAATGGCAGAACATTTGACGGTTATTCCGGTGATACTCTGGCCTCAGCCTTACTGGCCAACGGTCAAAAATTAGTCGCTCGTTCATTTAAGTATCATCGCCCGCGAGGGATTTTTAGTGCCGGATCTGAAGAACCCAATGCACTAATGCAGCTTAGAAAAGGGGCCTATCAAGAACCTAATGTTCGAGCCACAGTCACAGAGCTTTATGATGGCCTAGAAGCAGTCAGTCAGAATCACCGAGGTTCATTAAAGCATGATCTGATGGCGATAAATGATCGTTTTTCTAATTTCTTAAGCGCAGGCTTTTATTACAAAACGTTTATGTGGCCGAAAGCTTTCTGGGAGAAAATTTACGAGCCAATGATACGATCATCAGCGGGGCTTGGTGAATTATCAGGACAAGATGATGCTGATCAGTATGACAAAGGCTTCTTACATTGTGATGTATTAATTATTGGAGCAGGTCCTACTGGACTTTCTGCAGCTCTTGCAGCAGCTCAAAGCGGCTCTCAGGTAATATTAGCCGATGAAGATTTCAAAATGGGTGGCCGCTTAAATAGTGAAACTTTTCAAATCTCAGGAATCAGTGCTGTTGTCTGGGTTAAAATGACATTAGGGGTACTGTCTTCGATGGATAATGTCAGGTTATTAAAACGGACCACTATCCTTGGTGCCTATGATCATGGCATTTACAGCGCACTTGAACGCCTTACCGATCACCAATTTTCAAGCAACGGCAAACCCCGACAAATTCTTTGGCGAATTTATTCAAAACGCTCCATTTTGTGTGCTGGAGCAATTGAACGACCGATCACATTCCCAAATAACGATAGACCGGGAATCATGCTTGCTGGAGCGGTCAGATCTTATGCCAATCGCTGGCGTGTGGCAGCGGGACAAAAAATCAGCATTTTTACTAATAATGACGATGGTTGGCGGACTGCTTCTGATCTCTATGCAAAAGGTATATCAATAGAGGCCATTATTGATACACGATCAATTGAACCAATACTGGATATTCCAGATGCCGCAATCGAGATGGCGACCCATATTGTTGATACTAAAGGTCGACATGCTGTGAAATCCATAAGACTGTCTAATGGGAAAGAATTTAAAACAGACTGCATTGCTGTATCAGGTGGCTGGAATCCAAATGTACATCTTAGTTGTCATCATCGCGGTTACCCAACATGGCGTGAAGATATTCTCGCCTTTGTACCTGGTGGCAGACTTCCAGAAGGAATGACTGTTGCTGGCGCTGCAAATGGTGATCTTGATCTATCGAGTGCCTTGTCAGGCGGCCATAAAGCGGCAGAGTTGGTATCAGCAGATCTTGGCCATAATGGAACTACTGAAGCTGCAGCCACTGCTGGTTCTGAATCGACTAAAAACTCAGCCTTTTGGTTTGTTAAAGATAGTATAGGAAATCAAAAAAGTAATAAGCGCAGCTGGCTTGATTTCCAAAACGATGTCACTGTCAAAGATATCAAACTTGCTGTCCAAGAAGGCTTTACATCAGTAGAGCATGTTAAACGCTACACTACCTTGGGCATGGCAACGGATCAGGGAAAGACATCTAATATTTCAGCAATGGCTGTTCTAGCAAGCGAAGTCGGTAAATCAAGCAAAGCAGGAGATGCAACTGGTAACGATGGCACAACAATCAGTGAAATTGGCACGACAATCTTTCGACCACCTTATACGCCTGTTTCAATAGCAGCTTACGCCGGACGCTCCAGAGGTAAAGCATTTAGACCTGTACGACAGACGCCTAGCCATCAATGGGCACTTGAGGCTGGCGGAGTATTTGTGGAAACAGAGGCTTGGCTTCGAGCTCAATGGTTTCCACAACTAGGAGAAAAACATTGGCGTCAGAGCGTTGATCGTGAGGTGGTTCAGACCAGAAACTCGGTGGGGATCTGTGATGTAAGTACCCTTGGTAAAATCGATATACAGGGTATTGATGCTGGAGAATTTTTAAATCGCATTTATTGCAATACATTTTCCACCCTAAAAGTCGGCATGGTGCGATATGGATTGATGTTGAGAGAAGATGGAATTGCGATGGACGATGGCACAACAGCAAGATTGGCTGTGTCTCATTATCTAATGACTACTACTACTGCCAAGGCAGTGAGTGTATTTAGACACATGGAATTTTGTCGACAATGTTTGTGGCCTGATTTGGATGTGCACTTAATATCAGCAACAGAGCAATATGCACAATACTCAGTGGCAGGCCCTAATGCTCGCAAGTTATTACAAAACATTATTGATCCGGAATTTGATGTCAGTAATGAAGCGTTTCCCTTCATGGCATGTGGGGAGATAACAATTGCGAATAGCACGCCTGCACGTTTATTTAGAATTTCTTTTTCTGGTGAACTTGCTTATGAAATTGCTGTGGCAAGCCGCTATGGAAATAGTTTGATGAAAACGTTACTTAAAGCAGGCGAGGAATATGGCGCAATTGTATATGGTACAGAGGCTCTAGGTGTTATGCGTATCGAGAAAGGGCATGCTGCAGGTAATGAACTAACAGGGCAAATCACAGCATTTAACCTTGGAATGGATAGAATGGTCTCCAAGAAGAAAGATAGCATCGGCAATGTTTTATCTGAGCGTGCTAAATTAATTTCGGAAGATAACCTGCGTTTAGTAGGGTTTTGCCCGGTTGATAAGAGCAAAATACTTGTAGCAGGTTCACATTTCATTTCTATTGGTAAATCAGCAGAAACGACAAATGATGAAGGCTGGATGAGTTCAGTGGCCTTCTCACCTTCTCTTAATCATTCTGTCGGAATTGGTTTTATCAAAAGTGGTCACAAACGTAAAGGTGAAATAGTGATAGCTTGCAATCCATTAGATGGTATGAATGTGGAAGTGGAAGTGGAAATTGTATCGCCGCATTTTGTTGATCCTGATGGGGAGCGCCTGCGTGTCTAATCCGTATACAACTAAACAAGAAGTGTATAATTTTAGGCTTGAACCTCAAGCGGCTTTTGAGAATCTTGCAGATCATTTAACAGAGATAAAAGATCTAGATGACATATCTCTGGAAGCTGTCACTAATCTTGCTTTAGTTTCTCTAGCTATTCCTTCTAAGATCAAATCAAGCCAATCCGAATACGCGATAAATACTGAACTCAGTAAAATCTTTCATTTGCCTATACCGAAACCAGGACAGTCAGAATATTCAAATACTGAGAAGCTAAGACTATTAGGAATGCATCCAGAACAGCTTTTTATACTCTTTGAATATTCAGGAGATAGAGCGGTCGAAGTTATTAACACAAAAATCAAAGATATTGCTTACCTGTCAGATCAATCGGATAGTTGGGTAATGTTAAAAATCGGTGGCAGAGCATCACGAGCAGCCATGGAGCGTATTTGCATGATCGACTTACATAGTACAGCTTTTCCTGTGGGCTCTGTTTCAAGAACCATGATGGAGCATTTGACAGTGATTATTATTAAGATAAGTGAGGAAGAATTATTACTATTATCACCTCGATCTTCAGCTAATTCGTTCCTAGAGGCAGTTATTCAATCAATAAAAAATACTTCTTCTAATTGAAAATAAGGAATAATCAATATGACATTTCCAACTCATTCAAAATACATCATTATTGGTGCAGGCATCCATGGTCTCAGTACAGCTTACCATCTAGCTCTGAACTTAAAATCAAAAGGGATTGGATCAGGAGAGGATATTTTAGTACTCGACAAATCAGGCATTTGTTCAGGCGCAACAGGTATTGCCTGTGGAGTAATCAGAAATAATTATTTTCAACCCGCAATGAGAGAGCTGATGGCACATAGTGTAAATATTTGGGAATCTGACCCTGATGGCTATAGTTATCACTCTATAGGATACATGCAAATCAGCTGTGAAAGCATGCATGAAGACGTTGCAACAATTCATAAACAGCAAAAAGAAATAGGTTACCCATCAACTTTTATTGAAGGTAGAAAGGACTGTACAGAATATATGCAAAGGTTTTTCAGTGATTGGCAAGCAAAGGGAATAACCTCAGTACTCCATGAAAAACCCGGTGGATATGCCAATAATATTAAAGCCATAAACGGCTTAGCTAATAAAGCTAAAGCTGAAGGTGTGAAGATAATGACTGGTGTAACCGTGATAGGCTTTCAGCAGGATAACCAATCTAGCATAACCGCTGTTGAGACTGACAAGGGAAATATTAGTACCGATTATGTTGTTATTGGCGCAGGGCCATGGATTACTGAGTTCTGGGAATTATTGGAGATGCCAAAAACAATCAGCATCAAAAATCCAGAAACAGGCCTGATGACGGATGATGTACCTATGTGGATATACTGGTCTTTACAGGAAGGTACTTTGGGTGTTGATCCGAAACTACAGTTCACCAATGATGGCAAAATGCCACCCGTTATACATGTTGATACTGATGCACCTCTTTATTCAGACGTTGATGGTTCATTGATAACTGACCAAATGTGGGGAATATACTATAAGCCTGACTTTCATTATGGTGGCATCCACGGTGGCGCAGCGCCATTTATAGTTGAAAAGAAAGCGGAGGATATTGCAATTGATCCCTATGGACCTGAGTCTGCAGAATTTATTGTCGGTACTGACTTTTCACAAATGTGGGTGTCTGGTCTAGCTCATTGTCAAAAGCGATTTGAAGGTCAAATAATTCACTATAAAAATGAGCCTTCAGGTGGTATCGGCGCATTCACGCCAGACAGTTTCCCTGTATTCGATAGGGTAAGAGATAATTGCTACATGATAGCTGATTCAAATCATGGTTTTAAAATGCTTGGCGTTGGAAAATTAGTCGCAGATGATATTTGTGGTGATACATCGGATTTATTATTGCCGTTCAGATTCTCCCGTTATGCTGAAGGTAAATTGCACCCTGTGTCAAATAGCCCATTTCCTTGGAGCTAGCTACTGGTTTTATATTTGAGCAGCGTTTCTAGTGCTATAGCTTTTGACAAAATGATATGCAGAACGTCCGGACGAGTTGAATTTAGAATATTATTCAACTATTTGTTTTCATTATCCGATTGAATTAACTTCTGGATATAGTCATTATGTGATAGAGATTAATTTAAATCATTTTATTGATAAAGAATAATACGATGTTGACTCAACAACCTGTAGTTCTAGGTAACTGGATAGAGACATGAATCCCCATATAAAAAAACCGGATGGAAGCCCAGCTGATAATAACAGGATAGAAATAGGTCCTTCTAATCTTGCTTTTGAGGAATGGTCTGAACTTAATCTAGATATACCCAATTTAGAGCGAATGCGTCAATCACGTTTAAATCGTATTGTCGCTGAACTCAATAAAAGAGATTATGCTGGTGTGCTCTGTTTTGATCCTTTAAATATCCGTTATGCAACTGACAGCTCAAATATGCATTTATGGATCACACATAATCCGTCCAAAGCGGTATTTATCTCAGCTTCAAATTATGTAGTGCTGTGGGACTTTCACCGCTGTGAGCACCTGTCGGCTCATCTGAAACTTATCGATGAGATCCGTACCAAAGATGTGGGAATGTATTACTTTGTAGCTGGCGATAAAGAAGCTGAGGTAGCCAAACGGTTTGCCCAACAGATAGATGAATTGTTACGAATTCACGGAGGTTCAAACAGAAGGCTTGCTATAGATAAAATTGAGATTCCGGGACTTCGTGCTTTGGACAATGTTGGTGTCGACATTCAAAATGGCATGCAACTAATGGAGCATGCTCGGTCAGTCAAATGTGTTGATGAAATTAACGCAATGCGCTGTGCCATACGCTCTTGCGAACATTCAGTTGCAGAGATGCGAAACGCCCTTAGGCCTGGTATTTCAGAAGTAGAACTCTGGTCAATTTTACATCAAGGAAATATCAAACGAGGTGGAGAATGGATTGAAACTCGGCTTTTAAATTCAGGTCCAAGAACTAACCCCTGGATGCAAGAAGCCGGACCTCGAATAATTCAGGATGGTGATCTGTTAGCATTTGATACAGATCTTATTGGTCCCTATGGCATGGCTGCCGATATGTCACGGACTTGGTATTGTGGTGACGGTCAACCAACGCTTGAACAGCGAAAACTGCATCGTATTGCTTTAGAGCACATTCAGGCTAATATCCAACTACTTAAGCCCGGTATTAGTCTTAAAGAACTTACCGAGAAGGGTCATAGGCTCCCGGAAATATATCGAGATCAGAGATATAGTGTGATGATGCACGGTATTGGTATGTGTGATGAATACCCTACCATTTATTATCCTGAAGATTTTATAGAAGGTGCTTTCGACTATGTTTTGGAAGCTGGAATGACCCTATGTGTAGAGGCATATGTGGGTGCCAAAGGTGGTAAAGATGGAGTCAAGCTCGAGGAGCAAGTCTTGATCACAGAAAATGGAATTGAAATCCTGACTCATTGTCCATTTGATAACAAACTGATGGTTGGCTTTTAGCAAGATTAAAATAACGGTGACTGAGTTAATCTTTGCTCACTTTTATGGCAATATTTTTGGTATTAACATAACTATAGAGCGCTTCCTGTCCTTTTTCACGTCCAAACCCTGAAAGTTTAACCCCTCCAAAAGGTGTTTCAATGCCGCCAGCGAACCACTCATTGACAAAGATTTGACCCGATTTTAACGCTCTCGATGCTCGTAGTGCTCGTGACAAATCACGGGTAAATACTCCAGAAACCAAGCCAAATTGTGTTGCATTAGCAAGCTGATAAGCTTCTTCTTCAGTATCAAAAGAGGTAATGGCAACAACTGGGCCAAACACTTCGTGCAAGAACAGATCCATTTCGGGAGTAACATCAGCAAAAATCGTTGGCTCAAAAAAATATCCTTCTCGGTCAGGCAATACTTTACCACCTGCTATTAATCTTGCTCCCTCTTCAATTGCTGTATCACATTTCTGTTGGATCTGTGAAAGTTGTTTCTCAGAAATGACTGGTGTTAATTCAACTTCAGGGTGTGAACTTGTCAGGACCTGTTTTGCCAGTTGTTCAACTGCTGAAATGACTTCATGGTAAATGCTTCGATGTACAAGTATTCTCGACATGGCAGAGCAGACCTGACCAGCATTAAAGAAAATCCCAAAAGCTACACTACTCAAAAACTGGTTAATGTCAGCGTCGTCAAAGAGGATTGCAGCAGATTTCCCCCCAAGTTCCATGACACAGGGTGTGGCATTCATTGCCGCGGATTTTAAAATCTGTTGACCAGTAGGTACTGAGCCGGTAAAGGTAATCTGATCTACTTTGGGGCTTGAAACTAACGCATCTCCAATTATTGAGCCTGACCCACAGAGTATGCTCAGTGCGTTATCAGTGAGACCTGCTTTTTGACAAGCTGTAGCCATTAGCGTGATTGCCAGTGGTGTAATTTCTGGAGATTTAATTATCACAGCATTACCAGCTGCTAGGGCGGGAGCAAGTGAACGTGCACAGATATCAAATGGAAAATTCCAGGGCACGATTTGTACCGACACACCAACCGGTTCATATAGAGTAAAGTCCATATAATCATCACCAAGAGGAATTGATTTACCTTCAATCTTATCCGCCATGCCAGCGTAGTATTCAAAGTAGCGTGCTGCGGTCAGAAATTCATCTCGTGAATCTGACAAGGATTTACCATTTTCCTTAGCCAGTAGGTTTTTACCTTCTTCAGTTAATTCCCGAATATTCTCGGCAATTCGCAGCATTAACTTTACCCGTTGTGAGGGATGTTCTCTGGTTAGTTCATTAGAATCTGCACAATCTCTTGCCAAGTCTAATGCCTTATTGGCATCGTTAAGACTCGCGCAAGCAATAGTTGCAAAGGCTTTTCCGGTTGAAGGATCGATAACATCGAGATGTGTTTCAGAATCGCACCATTTGCCTGCAATAAAATTCTTCCAGTGATTCATAGCAACATTCTTTTATGATTCTATTTTCATAAGTTTAGCAATCCCTATTACAACATAATCGTGTTATTCTGATATGCGAATCAGCTTAGATAGAACGATTATCTTGAACCAACTTCGCAACCCACTGATGAAATCCATGGGTTGCATTATCCAATACAGGTGAAAAAACACCACCATCAAAAAGTGGCCCATGGCGACTTTTTTGCATGCCTTCAACGACAAAAATATCTTCTTCAAATACCAGTTTCCAACGTTCTGTATTTGATTTTATTGCAGATTGGTATTCTTCTTTCTCACTTAAGTCTTCTGCATAGTATATCTCAACGCGCTCTCTGGTATTTTCAACATCAAGGGGCTCAAGTAATATTGCGTAAAAATGATCACGATGAATTCCCAGCATGACATTGGGGAAAATAGTAATGTACTCAGCAGACTTGTTCCATTTTTCACTTAGATTTTTAAAATCAGGAAATTTAATTCCATTCTGATTTATATACTGTTGATAGACATTGGTACCTTGACCACCAAATTCAGTTTCGACAATATTATAGTGATCTTCTATTCTTGAATAACTGTTTAAGCCTGGATGGATCCAGGGTAAATGATAACTCTCGCTATAATTCTCTACTGCAAGCTTCCAATTTGAGTTTACATCAATCGTGATGGAAGCATGTTCCCCACCGTGAAACACGGGTTGTTCAAATTCTTGCCAGCGTTCAATCAGTTTAGCTGCGTAATCTTCAAACTCTGGTGCAGTATCTGAGATGTTCACAAAAATAATATCTTTCCACACATAAGAGCGGAAGCGAAATAATCCCAACTGATCCTTATTAATAGCATCATGAGTCATTTTTCCAGGCCCACCAACATGAGGAGTGCCACGTAGCTCACCTTTTATGCTGTAACACCATGCATGATAGGGGCAACTTATAACGCCTCTTATTCTGGTGGGTTGATTTACTAGTCGCATACCTCGATGCCTACAGGTATTTTGAAAAACACCTATTGAACCATCTTGATCACGAATAATTAATAATGGAATCCCCATAAAATCAATGGGCTTAACATCACCTGGTTCTGGTACATTTTTACCAAATTCCACACCTGCCCAATTGTTAAACATGATAGCTTGCTTTTCTTCACCATAGACTTCATTTGAAATGTAATGGCTATTAGGTAAACCCTTTGATGATTCAATCGGGTTTAAGACAATCTCTATATTTGCAATGGCTATATTTTGAGGACCAGACATAGTGTTTCTCTCTTGCTACCCATATTTAAAAATGAATGAAAATGAAAATGAAAATGAAAATGAAACATAAGTTATTATAATTGAAGGAATTGAGAATATAATTCTAAAAACAATATCCTATAATAATTGTGTGACTTCAAACCATCTGGTATAAAATAACCTCTAGCACTAAGAGATACTGCTGCTATTTTTGATGAATAGAGAGAAGAATCAGCTTATAAGTAAAATAAACACTATATCTCTCCTCGTCAAGAAATAAAAATTATCTTGTACAGAAATGGTCTACAACGGTCACGATTTTTGCCCGCAAGAGATTTATTAATAAAATATTACTTGTCGATAGCTTTTAAAACTTGAATTAAAACTGATTCACCAAGTTTTCGTGAAGTCGTCCACTTTCCACCAAAGACATTAATTAGTTTGTGTTCGCACTTGATTTTATATTCCCTAGATACTTCATTCATTAGTTTAGATGATTCTAAAATTAACGGTCTGGCTCCGGCAAATGATTCAATAATATCATTATGACTAATTGGTGTTTTAACAAAATATTCATTAAATGCATTGATTAAATAGTCTATTTCACTTTTAGTAGGTTCTATTTTTCTCGCTAAATCCTGTACTTCTTCTGTTGTGCCAACTAACATTTTTCCTTTGTAGGGTAATACAAAAAACAAACGTTTTGATTCTTTATCTTCTAAATATAAAGCCTTATCGGATATTTTAGGGATAATGATATGTGTGCCGCGAACTAGTTTTAACTTTATGTCACAATTAATATCGCTTTGAGTCACAAGTTCCTGGGCCCAAGGCCCGCAGGCATTAACCACACAATCAAATTGAATACTCTCTCCAGACACTAGTTTCACTTCACCTTGATTGGTGACAGATCCTACTTTAGTATTTTCTCGTATTGTTCCTCCAAGAGAGAGCAGTTGTTTAGATACCCATAATCCAAGTTCATAATCATCCATTTGGCCATCATGATAGCCGTAGGCACCAGTCAATCCTTGCTCTTTTATTGAAGGAAATATTTTAACTACTTCATCTTTGGTCAAATAACGATGTTTACCTAAATTGTTTTTACCGGCCAAGAAATCATAGAAGATAAGACCAAGTTTATATTTCCATCGATTATGAATTCCCTTTTTATAAATTGGAATAATAAGTTCAACATCATTGGTTAACTCGGGTACTTTATCCATCCAAAATTTTCTTTCACGCAGTGATTCTTGCACTAAAGAAAATTGTAAATATTCTAAATACCGTAAACCGCCATGTAAGAGTTTTGACGAACAGCGAGAGGTTTGCGACATTAAGGTTTCTTTTTCAAATAAAGAAACTTTCATACCTTGCTGTGCACAAAGCCAAGCAGAGCATAATCCGTTTATTCCACCGCCAATGATTGCTACCGATGTTTTTGCAGAGTTGGATAGGCTGGTTGTTTTCATAAAGAGCTATTTTTCACTTGAGCTTGTTTGGCTATGAATGGTTTGATGGTGAATGGCTTGATGTTTAACCTTCATGAAATAATATCAGTAGACTGTCTTTAATGCGACAAATTATAGGCAAATTAAAACGATAATAAATTGCTTAGTGACAACTTCGCTCATATTAAGTTAGATTACTATTACCGACGTTACTTCACAGAGGTTTGTATGATTATCAACAATACCAGAAGCAGTGATAAATCACTTCATGTGGTTTGGGAAGATGGTTCTGAAACAGAATTTCCATACATTTGGTTGCGTGACAATGATATGAACGAATTACATCCCCAAACCCATGAACGAGTATTTGATTTATGTAGTGTGTCGTTAAATATCACACCAGAGCATCACTGTGTTGAAGCGGGTTCATTAAAAATTCAATGGCCTAATAAACACTCTATTTCTGTCTATACAGCCAGCTGGTTGCATTGTCATCAACCCGGTAGCAAGCGGATTGATCCAGCAAATATTGATAAGGTTTTATGGGACACAGAATCTCATAAAGATATAGAGAGTTTTAATGCTAAATCTTGTCTACAATCCAACTCTGAGTTACAAGAAATGTTATTGTGCTTGAAACAAAACGGCTTGCTCCTAATTGATGGCCTTGCCGACAATAGTAATGCCGGTGCAGAGTTTGGTAGTGCAATTGGTTTTAAACGAGAAAGTAACTTCGGCGTAATGTTCGATGTGATCAGTCAAGCTACTCCGGTTAATTTGGCTTATACATCGGTGGCGTTGCCATTGCATACAGATCTACCGAATCAATCGATGGTGCCAAGTTATCAGTTTCTACACTGTTATTTAAATACTGTTGTTGGTGGTGAATCTGTATTTGCTGACGGATTTAAAATCTGTGCTGATCTAGCAGAACAAGAACCGACTAAATTTGAACTGTTAAAGAATACAAAAATACCGTGGCGTTTTCATGACCAGGATTGTGATATTCGCAGTCATCGATCTATCATTAACCTAGGTGCTGATGGTACATTCGAAAGCTTAGTGTTCAATGCACATCTGGCCGATGTACCTGACATGTCTGTAGAAACCTTGCATGATTTTTATGCTGCTTATCAGGATTTAATGCAACGAATCCGCAACCCAAAATATGCTATTTATCATCATCTAAAACCAAGTCAGATGGTGGTTTTTGATAACCAACGAGTGTTGCATAGTCGCACCGAGTTTGATCCCAATAGCGGCGAGCGCCACCTCCGCGGGTACTATATTGATAATAATGAGATTGATAGTAAAATTAGAAAACTTGAATTGTCAAAACGCTAAACATTTTTTGAAGATATTTTTAAGGCACAATAAATCGTTTAAAAAAAGATCTATCCTACGCTGTCGAAATGATTGTGCTAGTATCGAAGCAATAATAATAATAACAAAAACCGAGAAGAACAATGAGTCAATCAGACGATGCAATAAATTTTCCACCGCCACGTAATAACTGGTCGGTTTTTATTCCTGCCATGCTATTGGTGATCACCGTAGGTATAGGTATGATCCTCTGGCCTGAACAGGGAGCAATCGCCGCTGAAAGCGCTAGAAACTATGTAACTGGTACATTGGGATGGTTGTACCTTAGTCTTGGCATAGCAGCCTTAATATTTGCCGCCTGGCTTGCTTTCGGCCCTTATGGCAAGGTGTTATTAGGTCAACCAGGTGAAGCTCCCGAGTACTCAGATCTGCATTGGATTGCAATGATGTTTACAGCAGGTATCGGCGGTAGCTTAATTGCTTGGGGGTTGGTAGAACCCATTTTTTATCTCCAGACGCCACCACTTGGAATTACCCCACACTCCCCAGAATCAATGGAGTGGGCGCATGTGTACCCATTGTTTCATTGGGGAATAATTCCCTGGGCGATATATGCAATTCCTGCTGTTCCAGTGGCGTATTTACTGTTCGTTAAAAATTCCAGCGTGATGAATATCAGTGCAATCTGTGAAGAGGCTTTGCCAAAACACGGTCGCAAAGTAACGCTTGGTGTTATTGATGTGATTATCGTACTGGGTATCGTTGGCGGCACAGCAACCTCACTCGGTTTAGGAGTACCACTTGTATCAGCATTGTTTTCTGAACTGCTTGGTCTGACAGACACTGTGATGCTTAAGCTGATTGTGTTGGCTATTTGGGTAAGCTTATTTGGAGCCAGTGCCTACCGTGGTTTGAAGAAAGGTATTCAAGTATTAGCCGACATTAATATGGTGCTGGTGTTTATTACTCTGTTGTTTATTCTGTTGCTTGGACCAACGCTGTTTATTTTAACCCTGAGTGTGAATAGCATAGGATTAATGGCGGAAAATTTCATTCGTATGGCTACCTGGATGGATCCGATTAATAAAGGCGGTTTTCCGGAAGCTTGGACGATATTTTATTGGGCTTGGTGGATCGCCTTTGCGCCCTTTGTTGGTTTGTTTGTAGGACGTATATCACGCGGCAGAACCATTCGGCAATTAATTGTTGGTGTGGTAGGTTGGGGCTCATTGGGCACCATTACTTTTCTTTTGATCATGGGTGGCTATTCAATTTTTCTTGAATCATCTGGTCAGTTGCCTCTATCCGAAATGTTAGCTAATGATGGCATGGCAAAGGTGACGGCTAAGGCCATCGCACATTTGCCCTTTGGTAACTTCGCTTTAATAATATTTATTGTTTTGAGCATTATATTTTACGCCACCTGTTTTGATTCCTCCTCCTACACAGTCGCCAGCATCTGTAGTAAGGATTTACATAATAATCAGGAACCACTTCGCAGTAGCCGTTTAGTTTGGGCGGCGGCATTGGCGCTAATGGCAATGGGTTTGATTATCTCAAACGATTTTAGAATTGTACAAGCATCAACAGTGGTGTTTTCCTTGCCGTTACTACCTGTATTGGTATTAATGTGTGTAAATACGGTTAAATGGTTACGGCGTGATTTTGGCGCTGCTGGCAAATAGCATGATCACCAGGGTAAATTAACTTCATTAATTAAAGTTGATATTTCGGACAATATAATTGACTATAAGACTCTCTAAAATAGAACATCGGACTGAATTATGCCCCTGCAATTAAATCGTGAAGTATTTATCACTGCTGCCATCACCGGCTCGGGGAGTACTCAAGACAAATCCCCTCTTGTACCGATAACTCCAGAGCAAATCGCTAACGCTGCAATTGATGCAGCTAAGGCTGGCGCTGCAATTGTACATTGCCATGTAAGAGATTTAGAAACGGGTGCAGGATCCCGTGATTTGAAGCTCTATCGTGAACTTACCGATCGCATTCGAGCATCAGAGACAGATGTGATACTCAATCTTACAGCAGGCATGGGGGGAGACATTATTTTTGGAGATGTAGAAAACCCTATGCCTGTAAACATCCAAAAAACCGATATGGTTGGTGCGACAGAACGAATGGCTCATGTCACTGAATGTCAACCGGAAATATGCACATTGGATTGCGGCACAATGAATTTTTCCGAAGCCGATTATGTGATGACAAATACACCTGGCATGCTCAGGGCCATGGGTAAAATGATGAGAGATCTTGATGTACGACCTGAAATAGAAGCCTTCGATACAGGTCATCTTTGGTTTGCAAAACAACTTGTCAAAGAGGGCATATTAAAATCCCCGGCAATGGTTCAACTTTGCATGGGCGTACCTTGGGGCGCTCCAAATGATCTGAATACCTATATGGCTATGGTAAATAACATCCCCGATGATTGGACTTGGTCTGCATTCTCTCTGGGAAAAGATCAAATGGCCTACGTCGCAGCAGCTATTCTTGCTGGCGGCAATGTTCGAGTGGGACTAGAAGACAACCTTTTTCTTGATCGAGGTGTACTTGCAACCAATGCCCAACTTGTAGAGCGAGCAAAATGCATTATTGAGTCTATGGGTGCTTCAATTCTCGGCCCGGCTGCCGTTAGAGAAAAACTCGGATTGGTAAAACGTGCCCCTAAGTAAGGAATTCACCATGAAACAAAAAGCATGCATAGTAGGCGGTGGCGTTATCGGTGGAGGCTGGGTAGCTCGCTTCTTGTTAAATGGCTGGGATGTATCAGTTTTCGATCCCGATCCTGATTCAAATAGAAAAATTAATGAAGTGCTTTATAACGCTCGACGCAGCCTACCTTCACTTTATGACCGAAGAATGCCTGATGAGGGCCAACTCACCTTTTGCACTGACTTGTCTGATGCCTTATCTAACGCAATTTGGATTCAAGAGAGCGTACCTGAAAAGCTAGAACTTAAACAAAAGGTTCATCGGGATATTCAATCATTCGCTGATAGTCATGCCATTCTTGCTTCATCTTCTTCTGGCTTCAAACCATCACAACTACAAGAAAATGCATTACAACCGGAACAAATCATCATCGCTCATCCTTTCAACCCTGTTTATCTACTGCCCTTGGTTGAAGTTGTGGGAAGTACAAATAATTCTGAAGCCCTTAAACAGAACGCCTTAACTCTGCTGCAAAGTCTTGGCATGAAACCCTTGTTAGTCCGCAAAGAAATTGACGCCCATATAGCAGACAGGCTTTTGGAGGCTGTTTGGCGAGAAGGACTTTGGTTAATCAATGATGACATAGCGAGTTGTGAAGAAATCGACGATGCCATACGCTTTGGCTTCGGTCTGCGGTGGGCGCAAATGGGCCTGTTCGAGACCTATCGTATTGCTGGTGGTGAAGCAGGCATGGAGCATTTTCTTGCCCAATTTGGACCCGCCTTGAAGTGGCCTTGGACAAAATTGATGGATGTCCCTGAATTGGATCAGGCTTTGATCAATAAAATCGCAACCCAGTCCGATAAACAATCTGGACACATGACAATTAGACAGCTTGAACAACTTAGAGATGATAATCTCGTCGGCATAATGCGCTCGCTCAAACATTCAAATTACAGCGCTGGTGCAGTTATCAATAACCATGAAGTATCGTTACCTGATAAAGAAGGTCAGTCGCTGCCTATAACCGTCGAACGACAAATTCCAATGAATTGGCTAGATTACAATGGCCATCTGAATGAGGCAAAATATCTTGAAGCCTTTTCACAGGCAAGCGATAAGTTTCTGGAAATGGTTGGCGCAGATAGCAACTACGTTGCATCTGGAAAGAGTTACTTTACTGCAGAAACCCATCTACGTTATCTACAAGAAGTACAGGGTGGTGAAATTATTACGATTACCACCCAAATCATTTCAGCTGAAGGAAAAAAACTGAGATTATTTCATAATATGTATAACCAAAGCCTTGAACTTGTCGCAACATGCGAAACGTTACTCTTACACATGGATATGAAGGTTAGGCGAAGCAGTTTACCGACGAAATCCATTGTGGAGAAAATTACCGCCCTCCAAGAAGCACAGCAAAACATTGCTATGCCTGAGGGGGTTGGCCGCCACGTAGGTCAATCTAAATAACCTATTTCTCTTCTAATTTTGACTGCCTTTCTCTTCTTGCGATCATTCGTAGACAAGATTCCAAATCTTCCCTCTCACCATAACAACCTTTTAGCAGCCGGTTTCCAGAGCTCGGATCGAAGGCATCTCGACCGTGCAATATTCGTCGATTATCGAAACACATCATCTTTCCAGGGGAAAGTCGAAACCTAAGCTGATTAGCCCTGTCATTGGCAATTTGCTGAAATCGCCTGAATGCACGATAGAAGGTTTTTGTTGTATCAAGACTTTCATGCATCGGTAGGCGTAACCAATAAGTATAGCGAACTGTGGTTAAATTTCCTGCATAATCATGTTCAAAAACCGGGGCAACGAACCGGTGATCCGTGTTCTTGTCTTTGGTTCCAAAAGGAATTGCAATCTTTGACAAAATATCATAAAACTCCTCAGACTCAGCCTTCAATTGCTCAGCAATTGCAAATCCATCAACAAGGATGCTATCACCGCCCTTTGCAGTATTTTCCATACAATAAAGAAACTGCAAACCGGGCATATATTCTCTTGTGCCAAGGTCAGTATGTGGTGCTAGGGCAAGAGCTGTATTGGCGTTTGTGTTGGAGTCTTTAAGGTTGATAACCTCAAATATTCTTCCAAAATTTGAAGGTCTAATGTGGCCAATTTTCTCTGGGATAATGCTGATAATCGAGTCGTCGATAGGAAGGTTGTTAAGCAGTACATAACCCTTTATATAGAGATCCTCTACCCACCGTTCAAAAGCAGAGTCATCACCTTTGAGAATACCCTCTCCGTTGCACCAACATTCCTTACTTTTTACCGGCAAACTCCATAGCTCACGTTCAGGCAATTCTAATAAAGGTAATGGGGAGCACCATTTTCTCAACCATCCAGGATGGTAACAACTCTCCAAAGTCTCGGGCATCCACTCCACTATTAGAAACCCGTCCTCGCTAATACAGGTAGATTTAACAGAAAGGTCGTCAGGAATATCAATTAAATTCAGGATTTGTTCACGATTGACCTCGTGAAAACTCGTTGTATCAGGGCTAAATTCACGCAACCAAATCAATGACAAATCAACTTCAAAGCCATCCTCCCAGATCAGGTGTAGTCCGTCATCTATCGAACTTACAGAGTGTAATACTTGATCATTTTCATAGACGTCAAAATCTGGGACAATAAGATTACTAGCCATATCGTACTCACTTAAATATCAACAAAGACACAAATCAGATAGCTAAGAATTGTGGATGATTTTTTCAGGCAAAGATACCAATATTTCAACATAAGACTAGAACTTCCTTATCAAATTCATCTGGTAAGCTCAATCCAAATGGGATTACTAAAAGCTTTGGCACTTTTTGCATCTTCAACAACGATACTGTACCAAGTATCCTTAGTGAGTTTAACGCTAAAACTTATCGTAGTTAGCTTGTCGATATTATTGAAGACTTTTTCTTCAATTGTTAAGCCATGTTCGAGTAATTTTACACTTTTTAATCCATTAACTGCCTGAATATCAAAGGCTAAGTCTGTCTCACTATTGGCCTGTCGTTTTAATGTTGTACCAAACATTTGTTTAGGAAAAATCAAGGGACCGAAAGTAACGTAAGAATGACCATTTCTGAGATTATTGATAAAGGTTTCGGGTGTTAATTGATCGTTAACATTAACATAAGCTCTTACCTGACCAGAGTTTTCATTCCAAACATTATGCGTATCTGACCCCGCTGATAAGTAATAACGTTTACCCTCATTCCAAAATTCTCTGGCGCGTTCAATTGTTTTCATGTAATCAGAGCCGGCGTTAATTTCTAATAAATTAAAATCGGGGTTATATTTACCGAGAGCGGTGCCATTTTTAACACTGGTGAGGTAGCCAAAAGGTATTAGCGGATGGTTAACTTGTATTGTTGAGGCGCCTAATTTTTTAGCTGCTTGAAATACTTGATCTACCGTTGCTGTGCCACTATCTATGGTTAGAGCCTGAGATAATTGTAACGGATAAACATTGAAGTGTCCCCAGGAGGGCGAAATTTCCATTGATGGAATAAAGGGGATATTGCGACTCCGTGCTAGGTCAGCCATAACTTGATGATTTATTGATGAGTCATGATCACTGAGAAATGCGAGATCTAATCCTGCGGCCAATTGTGAACGTAACACATATTCTGTGGCAGTCGAGCCGTCTAAAACGTCAGAGTGATGATGAAGATCAGCGCTATACCAGTTTGATTTTTCAGGTCTAGCCAAAACGTCTATTTGAGCTTTTGCTAGCAAGGTTTTTGACGCTTCTATTTTAACGTCGACCAAGGTTGCTTTTGCTTTAAAGCCCTCTCCTGCACTTACTTTGAATTGATATTCTCCGGGTGCCATAAATAATTTACTATAGCCTATTTTATTAAGTTCAGTAAAAATAGTTTTAATGCCTAAGTATTCTATTAAAGGGACATCACCTTTTTCAATTGAAATGCGTGCATCTAAGGGGGTTTTGGAATTAACTTCAGTAATTTGAAATGCTATTTCCCCCGGAGGTAACAGACTATTAAAATTAAGTACTAATTCTTTGCCCTGAATAATTTTTATTGTCATCTCTGGGCTTTGAGAAAATTGTTTAGCCGTTGCATAAACTTGGTATTCACCTACCGGAAGTTGCAGATTATATTCGCCATTTTCACCAACAACCCAAGTGTATGGTTGGTCATTTTTAAGAACTACAATCGCCGGAGTCTCCACTTTGACACCGTCCCTAGTCGTGACATGTCCGAGTAGGCGACCAGAAGCTAATTTGTTGAGCTTTATTTCACCTTCAACCATTGCTGATAAATCGCCTTTGGCAGATACTTGCAACCAACCTTCAAAAGTTCGTTTTTGACCCGGTGCCAAGACGTGGCTAAGGTAAAGATCTCTAGCTTGGTAACCGACTATGTTTGCGTAGTGAGCGTGTAAACCAATACTCCAGTCTTTATCGTAGGCAGCATTCCACTTGGCGAATGCCTGAGTCATTAATCCCTCACCAATACCGTACATGCCAGGTACGCCAAATAGATATCCACCATCAGGCCACAATACATAACCTGACAGCAAGTCTGAAGTAGGCTTGTCACTGTTATTGGTCATTTGAGTAACTAGGTGAACTCTCCTATCTCCCGATTTAAGACTATAAACTGTTTCCAACGTAACCCTTCCCCAATCACGTTGGGTTTTAATGATAACTTCTTCAGGGGTGTTTTTTGCAATGGTGATATTTTGATAGGTGGTTGGCCAGCTCGACCAGTTATTAGGGATAAAATCAACGAGAGAGGCTCTATCGGCACCGATTTCACCCTGATGGATTTCAGCAATGTCGAGAATACCCCCCCGAGCAACGCCCCAAGGTGGAGCCGACTCAACGGCAATGGAAAAAGCCAAATGCTCGTTGTGCACGGTAATATCTTTGTCATGTACAGCATTACCAGATGGTATTTGTGTCGGGCCAACGGTTACTGACACTGATGCCTTAATATCAAAACTTAGCCAGCAAGTTGCCAAAACTGTTATTACAGCAATTCTGATAATAGTTTGCATCGTTTAATTTTCTGCCATCTGGTGGATAATAATTACCTTTTATACAGATAAGCAACGGCGATTACTAGTTTGGCCACTTTGTTTAGATCTAGATACTCCGTTGACTCAGGTACCTATTAGAGCTGGGTTATCGATAAAACCTTTCAAACACTTGTATCTGATTAGGCAATTAACTAATATCTATTCATTAAAATTAAAAATAATCAGCATTCATTATGCAGATATCAGCTAAAACGAGAATAAATAATGTCAAAAACTTATCCTATCAATCCTAAATTTTCCGCCAAGGCGTTAATCAACGAAGCTCAATATTTTGAAATGTATCAAGATTCTATTGATAACAATGAAGCGTTTTGGGCGGAGCATGGTAAACGTATTGACTGGATCAAACCTTATACTGAAGTAAAAGATGTTTCCTTTGCTAAAGACGACTTACATATTAAGTGGTACGCAGACGGTACTTTGAATGTCTGTGCTAATTGTGTTGATCGTCACCTTGAAGATAAAGCCGATCAAACGGCTATTATTTGGGAAGGTGATAATCCTGATAATTCTAAACACGTCAGCTACCGCGAATTGCACCAAGAAGTCAGTCGTTTTGGTAATGTCTTAAAAGAACTCGGCGTTGTAAAGGGCGATAGGGTGACTCTTTATATGCCAATGATTCTTGAAGCAGCTTATGCCATGTTGGCCTGTGCCCGAATTGGTGCTGTTCATTCTGTTGTCTTTGGTGGCTTTAGTGCCGATGCTCTTGCTGGAAGAATTATTGATTGTAAAAGTAAAGTTGTTATAACAGCTGACTTTAGTAATCGTGGTGGTAGGCAAATCCCATTGAAGAAAAATGTAGATGATGCT
Source organism: Gammaproteobacteria bacterium (assembly GCA_047620145.1). Classification (GTDB taxonomy): domain Bacteria; phylum Pseudomonadota; class Gammaproteobacteria; order Eutrophobiales; family Eutrophobiaceae; genus SMWN01. Next base: position 25,659 of record JBLHKO010000031.1, read on the forward strand.
GCTCAAAAGCCAGGTGTTACTGATTATCTTGAATCGGTTCTAGTCATAAAAAATTCTGAACAAGCAGTTCAGTGGAATAGCGAATTAGACCACTGGTATCACGATTTAACAGCTAAAGTTTCCGATGATTGTCCGGTTGAGGAAATGAGCGCTGAGGATCCTCTATTTATTCTTTATACCTCCGGTTCTACAGGCACACCGAAAGGTGTTTTACATACCTGTGGTGGCTATATTGTTTATGCTTCGATGACCCATCAGTATGTCTTTGATTATCACCCCGGTGATATTTATTGGTGTACAGCGGATGTAGGTTGGGTGACGGGCCATAGTTACATTGTTTATGGCCCTCTAGCTAACGGTGCCACTACCTTGATGTATGAAGGTGTGCCTAATTATCCAGAGTGGAATCGATTCTGGCAGATTTGTGATAAGCATCAGGTCAATACTTGCTATACCGCTCCAACAGCTATTCGTTCATTAATGCGTGAAGGTGATGAACTCGTTAAGAGCACTTCCAGAAAGTCTTTAACATTACTTGGTAGTGTCGGTGAACCCATTAATCCTGAAGCTTGGGAATGGTATTACAAGGTAGTTGGTGAAGAGAATTGTCCCATTGTAGATACTTGGTGGCAGACGGAGACAGGAGGTATTTTGATAACTCCACTACCGGGAGCCACGCCACTTAAGCCGGGCTCGGCGTCACGTCCTTTCTTTGGAATTCAACCGGCTCTTGTTGATGGTGAAGGTAATGAGCTTGAAGGTGCTATGGATGGCAACTTAATTATCAAAGATAGTTGGCCTGGTCAAATGCGCACGGTTTATGGTGATCATAAACGTTTTGTTGAAACCTATTTCAGTACTTTTGAAGGCCGATACTTCACCGGAGACGGTGCACGTCGTGATGAAGATGGATATTACTGGATTACCGGTCGTGTTGATGATGTGTTAAGTATATCGGGCCACCGAATGG
>JBLHKO010000032.1:0-26334 GCA_047620145.1 Gammaproteobacteria bacterium
ATCGACTGATTTTCTTGCCACAAATCCCTGCTTTTTTTAGCTTCAGACAGACTCGACTTGATGTATGCCCACTGACTCTCGTCTAGATAAGCCCAGACTGTCGCTGTTATTATCGCACAGGAAGCAACAACAACAGCAATAATATGCAATGGATTGTGATGCTTGATTACCAGTTTTTTTGGTGCGCTCATTATGACGCAACCTTATACAAGAGTTTGATCATCACCGATAATAGGAAGTTTAAAGTACAAGCTAAATTGCATTACGGATAAATAGCAGGAAGGTTAAGCCCTGTCACTTCATCCAGACCACACATGATATTCATGTTCTGAATCGCCTGACCCGCGGCCCCTTTCACCAAATTATCAATCACAGATAAGACGATAAGTTTATCGCTGTCTTCTGTCTGATTCACCGCGACTCGGCACATATTCGTTCCCCGTACTGAACGGGTGTCTGGCTCCGAGCCATTCGGCAGAACCTCAACAAAAGGTTCATCAATATAACGTTTTGTATAAATGTCGGTGACATCAAGTTTCGCCTGGTTCAACTGCGCATAAAGCGTTGCAAATATACCTCGTACCATCGGCACTAAATGAGGTACAAAAGTAAGATCAACACTCTGCCCGGAACAGAGACTAAGCGTCTGACATATCTCGGGCAAGTGCCGATGACCAGAAACACCGTAGGCTTTAAAGGTTTCGCTAGCTTCGGTAAAAAGACTACCGATGGCCGCTTTTCGCCCTGCACCGCTAACACCAGATTTAGCATCTGCGATTAATGAATTTAAATCCACAAACCCTTTTTCCAGTAAAGGTAATAAGCCAAGTGCAACAGCTGTCGGATAACAACCAGGATTCGCGACCAGATTTGCTTTGGCTATCAGCGCACGATTAATTTCTGGCAGACCATACACAGCACTCTCTAGTAGTTCCGGGGCAGCATGCTTGACGCCATACCACTGCTCCCATTGTTCAGCATCTTGCAAACGAAAATCAGCAGATAGATCAACAATTTTTACCTTCGCTTTTAATAACTCCGGGATCTGGTACATCGATGTTGCATGCGGTGTCGCAAAAAATACGACGTCGCATTCACCTAAAGCAGGGGAATCGTGATCAGAAAATTTTAGATCCAGATAGCCGGATAAACTTGGAAACACATCAGTCACGTGTTCGTCTTTCTCTGCATTTGAGGTCACTAAATGGATATCAGCTTGCTCATGCCCGACAAGCAGGCGTAGCAATTCAACACCGGTATACCCGGTCGAACCTACAATACCCACTTTTAAAATATTACTACTCACGCATTTACCACCGTTCGCTATAAATTCGGCTGAAACAAAGAAAGCGGCCAGAGCCGCTTTCTTTAAATTGTTCTATTCCGCTATGATAAATCTTATTGATTCAACTGAATAGATCAGATATTTCACAAATCAGGTGAATATCACCTTATTTTTGCTTTAAAGAAAGAATCTAGACTTGAATATCCATAAAATAGCGCCATATTCGCTGATATAAAGAACAAATAGTCTTTTGACCAGTCGAATCAAACAATATCCTTTTGTGTTGCGCTAGAATACCTAAACTGAACTTAGGAAAAAAACTTATGGATACCGTATCAATAATCGCATTAACCATGGGTACTGCTTGGGCCAGTGGTATTAATCTTTATGCCACCATATTTATGCTAGGTTATTTAGGGACAACAGGAAATATTGATCTACCACCAGATTTAATGGTCGTCACAGATCCATTAGTAATGACATCCGCGGGTTTGATGTACTGTGTTGAATTCTTTGCGGACAAAACGCCAGGTGTAGATACCGCGTGGGATGCACTGCACACATTTATTAGAATTCCATTAGGTGCAGTTCTGGCTATGGGTGCGGTCGGTGATATGACACCTGCTGTTGAACTGGCTGCGTTTATTGTTGGCGGTTCGCTAGCTGGTGCTACCCACTTTACCAAAGCAGGTAGTCGAATCGTGATTAATTCGTCACCTGAACCGGTGACTAACTGGACGGCCTCCATCGGCGAAGATCTACTGGTCATTACAGGTTTATGGGCAGCACTTAATCATCCTGCCTTATTCCTTGTCGGGCTGGTTATATTCATTGGCATAATGATCTGGCTCTTACCCAAAATATGGAGAGGCATTAAACGCATCTATAACAGCATCAAGAATTTCTTCAGTGGCGATCTGAAGAAAGTAGTTAATGAATCTGCTAACGAGATTATGCATAAGACTGATCATTGACACTCGATGAATAAACAATCTCTGGTAGTAATTCCCCTTTTTATAGTATTTACAGCAGCTGTCTCCTGGCTGTGGTTTTCACCGAGCGGCTTGAGTAAAGCACCGGATATAAAACTCACTATCACCAATGGGACCACCATTGATTTACAGCAACTCCGTGGCAAGCCAGTATTAGTCACTTTCTGGGCAACCTCCTGCATAGGTTGCGTGCGTGAGATGCCACATCTGATGGCACTCTATGATGAACTTTCTAATAGCGGTTTCGAAATTATTGGTATCGCCATGCCTTACGATCCACCCAATCAAGTGGTTAATATGATTGCCGAAAGAGAAATTCCTTATCCTATCGCGATAGATATCAAAGGAGATGCTGTGCTAGCCTTTGGTGACGTCCTTGTAACGCCGACATCTTTTCTAATAGCTCCCGATGGTACAATAGCCAAACACACTATCGGTGAGATGGACATGAATGAACTACGCAAGACGATAATCTCTATGTTGCCAAAAGAAAGTACAACCGAAATTAAAGTCAGCAACATACATCCCGTCCCTGCAACATCATCCTGATTAAGACACAACATCATGCTATGGCTTAAAGCCTTACATTTAATATTTATGGTGACCTGGTTCGCGGGCTTGTTCTATCTGCCACGACTTTTTGTTTACCACGCCATGAGTGATGATCAAATTAGCCTTGACCGTTTCAAAGTAATGGAGCGAAAACTATTTTTCGGCATCATGACTCCAGGCGCAATCCTGTCTATTGCTTTTGGTTTTTGGACATTATTTGCGAATGGTTTGGAGACTTACGCAGGGACTCTATGGCTTCACGTAAAACTGGCATTAATACTGGTACTGGTTATTTACCACATCTATTGCGGAAAATTACTAATAGATTTTAAACACGACCGTAATCGGCACGGGCATGTATTTTACCGTTGGCTAAATGAATTTCCGGTACTCATACTGATTACAATTATTATTCTGGCAGTGGTCAGACCTTTTTAATTAGATTAAGACGCCACCTATATCTCAACCATCTCAAAATCTTCTTTCGTTGCAGCACATTCTGGACAAACCCAGTCTGCAGGCACATCTTCCCATTTAGTGCCGGCTTTGATCCCATCTTCCGGCCAGCCTTTTTCTTCTTCATAAACAAAACCACAAATTACACACATATATTGTTTCATTTAAATCGTCCTTCATGCTGAATTAATAGATTCGGCATACTATAACAACGCAGACTCATTTAAAATGACTACATATGAATGACCAATCACAAGAAAAATCCGTTGTCCTCGTATTCGCAGGACATGACCCTTCGGGAGGTGCTGGAATTCAAGCAGATATTGAAACGATGGCCGCACTTGGTTGTATTGCGACTTCGGTCATCACTTCATTGACGGCTCAAAATACGCAATTATTTTCTAACCATCTGCCACAAACTAAAAGTGACTTTGTCTCTCAAACTAAACTCGTGTTTAATGATATCAACATCGATGCCTGCAAAATCGGTGCTATTGGTTCACCGGAACTGATTCGGGCAATTCATCAAATAATCGTCGACAAAAAATTTCCTGTGGTACTTGATCCCATTCTACACTCGACAACAGGGCATAAATTTGCAAATGAAGACATGTCTGCTTTGCTTTGTGAATTACTATTACCATTCGCGACGGTAATTACACCCAATCGTGACGAAGCCATGCAGTTAACGGGAGAGTTACACCCACAAGCGGCAGCTGAAAAATTTCTTGCGATGGGTTGCAAGAATATTTTAATTACAGATGCTGAAGAATCGACAACGCAAGTCATCAATCATCTGTATCAGCAGGACGGACAGTGCCAGACATTTACATGGGAACGTTTATCTGGGAGTTTTCATGGATCAGGCTGCACACTTGCTTCTGCCATCGCTGCTAACCTTGCTAAAAATATAGGACTCATCTCTGCGATTGAACAAGCACAGGATTTCACCTGGAACAGTCTTAAACACGGCTTGCAATTGGGTAAAGGACAACAGCATCCAAACCGTTTCTTTAATCAACAGAAAACTCTATAGTCGTGATACTTGATATGAGAGGGCTTTATGCAATCACAGATACAGCCAACCACAGCACTGAGATCATGCTAACTAAAACTGAGGAGATTTTGCGCGCTGGTGCAAAAATTCTGCAATATAGAAATAAACAGTCTGATAAAAACACGCGAATCTCAGAAGCCGAACAAATCGTAGGCCTATGCAAACAATACTCAGTGCCATTGATTATCAATGATGATATTGCACTTACCATTCAAGCAGGTGCTGACGGGGTACATTTAGGAAGGAATGATTTATCAATCACAGAGGCAAGAAAAAAACTGGGGAATAACATGGTCATTGGTTATTCCTGTTATAACGATTTAGATCGTGCAAGTTACGCTGTGAATGCCGGTGCAGACTACATCGCATTCGGTGCCTTCTACTCTTCGCCTAGTAAACCTGACGCAGTCCGTGCAACACCAGACATTATTCAAAAAGCAAAACAACAATTTAATCTTCCTGTGGTTGCCATTGGTGGCATTACACCGGAAAATGGACAAACTTTAATTGATGCGGGTGCTGACATGCTAGCGGTCATTAGTGGACTCTATGCCTCAGAAACTTCGTTTCAATCAGCATCACAATACGTTAATTTATTTCAAATACGCTTATGACCCAGAATTTATTCAAAGCTGCACAAGAACATATCCCCGGTGGCGTTAACTCGCCAGTCCGCGCATTCAAATCCGTGGGTGGTGATCCTGTATTTTTATCCCGAGCAAATGGCGCTTATGTTTTTGACAGCGATGGCAAACGATATATTGATTATGTCGGTTCTTGGGGGCCTATGGTACTGGGTCATGCTCATCCTGACGTGATCAAGGCGGTACAGGAGACCGCCGAGAATGGCCTCAGCTTTGGTGCACCAACAGAACTAGAAACACAAATGGCCAATAAGATTTGTGAGCTAATTCCCTCTATTGTAAAAGTGCGAATGGTTAGCTCAGGTACAGAAGCGGCTATGAGTGCGATTCGACTTGCGCGGGGTTTCACCGGTAGAGACAAGATTGTTAAATTTGAAGGTTGTTATCATGGTCATGCAGATTCGTTACTAGTGAAAGCTGGCTCAGGTGCTTTAACGCTTGGTGTACCCACTTCACCTGGCGTCCCTGCAGATCTTGCGCAACATACGATCACACTAAGTTATAACAAGCCAGAACAGGTTAAAGAAATATTTAATGAGATTGGTGATCAAATCGCCGCCATTATTGTTGAACCTATCGCGGGAAATATGAATTGCGTTCCTGGATCAGATGATTTTCTTAATAGCTTAAGAGATGCTTGTAACCAATATGAGTCTGTATTGATCTTTGATGAGGTCATGACCGGATTTCGTGTGGCATTGGGCGGTGCACAATCTATTTATAACATCACGCCAGATTTAACCATTTTAGGAAAGGTCATTGGTGGTGGTATGCCCGTAGGTGCGTTTGGCGGTAAAGAAAACATCATGAACCATATAGCCCCGGATGGCCCGGTCTATCAGGCAGGGACACTGTCGGGGAATCCCGTTGCCATGAGTGCAGGACTCACTACATTAAATTTGATATCTGCTCCAGATTTTTTTGAAGCGTTAAGCAAAGCAACAACTTTATTAGTCAGTGGCCTACAGAAAGTTGCAAATGATGCAGGTATGCCATTTACCACCAATGCAGTTGGCGGCATGTTCGGATTTTTCTTCAGCGAAGAAAATTCCATTTCCACATTTGATCAAGTCATGAATTGTAATCAACAACGTTTTAATACTTTCTTTCACAGTATGTTGGAAAAAGGGATCTACCTAGCACCATCGCCGTATGAAGCCGGTTTTGTTTCGAGTGCTCACAGCAATGATGATATTAACGCCACGATCGAAGCCGCCGCAATTATCATGAAATCACTCTAGGAGAAATTACTCTAGGAAAAATTACTATGAGCTATACAAAAATGATATTAAGCATTCTCTTTTATTCAATGGCATTATTTACTTTATCAGCCTGCTCACCTGAGATTGGTAGTGAAAAGTGGTTTGCCCAGATAAAGGAAAAACCAAAGGGCGACTGGACAGTTAATGAGGCAAGCGATTACACCAAACATTGCCCTTTTAAATAAACAGATACTAGAGTGGTTTCATCTTATTCATTTTTGAAGTCTCAGATTACAATACAGGTACAGCTGTAACCGATACTTAAAACCCAATATGGGAGACTGAAAGTACTGGATAAATTAAAATCTAAAAAAGCTCGATCGTTCATATCATTTGCTGTAATTTCCTGAACAAATGAGTTTGATACTAAATCCCAAAGCACACTAAGATGATTAAGGCTATAAGCGACAATATTCCCGGGTGTGATACCTGCAACATCAAGTGCAATACCAGCATAGTAACAAGCTTGTGTCAGCATCGAACTACTTGAATCTATCATTGCGACTATCACTCCACTACCAACAAGTGGTATCCATCCTGAAGGAGAAATAATGTCTGTTGTCCAATCAAGGAAACGATGCATAGCCACAAGGCCATTATTAACTAGCCATATTATTGGAATAAACCAAAGTACCAAGTATTTAAATGAGCTATAACGTAACAACATTAGAAAATAATATTGCAGTATCAGGGAAATAGCGAAGATAGCAATAATATATGCCCAGCTAAGAGTAGAGACTTGTGACCAACGAGTTAAAGAAAACCAGCTTAGTCCTTCTCTATAAATAAGAATCAACCCAACAACCAGAATAATTCCACTCAATACAATAATGAAATTATTTCGTTTTTCTATCTGATCTTTACTATCCATTTATAGTGATTAGCCACATTGATTAGAATTACGAGATCTTATAAAACAAAGGTGCCGTGTTTACGGAGAAACGGTAGTCTATAATTAACACTTAAGAATCAAATAAATACATCAACCGGGTAGTAGTAAAATAATAATCTTTCTAAAAAAACTGGATCGAACCAGAAACTGTTACAGTTAGTGTGCTTGTTCCTGCTTCAACCGCTGGCGTACTCGCCATCTCCATAGAATTCGTCATTGTTTTTTGTGCATGCATTACAGGTGGACGATACCCACCCGTATTGATATTCAAATTGATAATTCTCTGATTTTTAGCTGGCATGTGCTTCTTAACAATATCAACCCGTGCTAGAAATGCTTGCATGGCTTCTTCAATCAATTCATTTTCATAATTGACCCGAGTCTCTTTGGTTGGGTTAAAACTCATCTGTTTAACTTGTAATTTCTCTTGCAACTTCCCTACCAACTCTGAGAGTGCGGAAATATCTTTACTCTTTATCATAACTTGCTGACTAGCTCGCCAACCAATCACCACCTGTTTACTGTATGTAGGATATGTCTGATAACTTTTGGTCTGACTATCAACGCTAGAGTATTTTTTAATTATCTCAAGTGCCCATTGCATATCTGAGTTGACCTTTGCGGCAAGATCAGCTGTATCAGAACCTTCATGTTCTGTAGCCAAGAGTACAATCATTTCATCATTTGGAATTTCCCGCTCAGCAGAGGCTTGTAAATTGACTGTGTTAAACAGTGTTTCATCTTCGGCATAGGCGGGGAAAGTCAGTGCTACAAACAGGCAAGATGAAAATAAAAATCGAAACCATCGTCCTACATGCATAATAATTTCTCCCATTTATTATTGCTACAAAATTACTCAGCTAGACCCTTTTCTGCCAAGTTAATATCTGAGACTACAAAACCATCTAGATCAGCATAAATATAGTCCCCCGGGCTGATGATGACATCAGCAAAACTAACAGAGACATCACGTTCGCCAATACCTTTTTTTACACTTTTCCGCGGATTTGTATTTAAAGCTTTTACCCCAATCGCAATATTAGCAATGACAGCCGAATCACGAATACAACCATAAACAATAATCCCCGCCCAGCCGTTCTTTTCGCCCAGTTCTGCCAACATATCGCCCAACAAGGCACATTTTAGTGACGCGCCACCATCAATAACTAGTACCCTGCCTTCGCCGGGCTCCTCTAATGCTACCCTAACCAATGAGTTATCTTCAAAGACCTTAACTGTTGATGCCGGCCCACAAAATTTAAGATTGCCTCCGTAATCATTAAACATGGGCATTGCGATCTGAAGCTTTTCTTCATATTCATCGTAGAGATCGGCGATTGCAAATGTCATCGTTGTTATCCTTTCAATATTTCTTTGAAATCATTCTTTCATTAAATCCTGATAATACTCAGGTCTTCGATCGGCAATCAAGTCATTCAATGCTGTTATATTTTTATTGTGGCTTTGTTCAGGGTCAATATCGGTAATAAACAATGCCTTTCGTTGCGAAGCAGCTCGACTAATGAGTACACCTCCGGGACCGACTATTTGGCTCTTCCCAGTGAATCTTAGGTCTCCGTGTTGACGCTTATCTGAGCCAAATCGATTCGCTGTCACTGCAAACACACGGTTTTCCAAGCATCGCGTGATCATTGCTTCCTGACAATATGTTAAAACCAGATTGGACGGATGCGCAATGACTTCTGCTCCTTGTAAGGTCAAGGCACGCATTGTTTCGGGAAAGGCCCAGTCGAAACAAACCATCATGCCTATTTTCACATCATTAACAATACTTACCTGTAAAGGAATATCACCTTCGTCAAAATATTTTTTTCTGCATCGAATAAATGCAATTTCCTGTAGATATGCTCAACACCCTTTGGACTGATCAGAAAAGCACTGTTAAATATTTTATCTTTGTTTTTTCGGCAAATCCTGTCACTAAATAAATATTATTTATCTGGCAAAGTTCGATTAATGCATCTACTGTCGATGAATTTGCAGGATCTTCTGCCAATACTTTTAATTCGCTTCTATCCTTGATAGTGATAACCGGTAAAAGCAAGTTCAGGAAGAACTATCAAGTCTGCCTTAACATCTTGTAAGGCATTGATTACTTTTTTTAGATTTTGTCGGACTTTACCGAACAACGGACGAAACTGGTAATAACCAACTTTCATAAGCACGTGATAAGTGAAAAGTTAAAGGTGAAAAGCATAAATGAAGGGAATGTACAATACCCGAAATGATACGTTTCACATTTCACTCTGAACACTTCACTTTTCCTCAGGTCGCTTCCAGTCAGAAATCGACTTCTGTAGTGTACGGCTTATTGCTAATTCATTTTCAGCAACGTCTTTTGTAATTGTCGTCCCTGCAGCAATGGTTGCCCCTGAACTGATTGAAACAGGTGCGATTAACTGAACGTCTGAGCCGACAAAGACATTATCACCGATGATGGTTTTATGTTTGTTTGCACCGTCATAATTGCAAGTAATCACACCTGCGCCGATATTAGAATCTATACCAATCTCTGCATCACCAATGTAGCTTAGGTGGTTCACCTTTGAAGCATTACCAACGATGGATTTTTTAATCTCAACAAAATTGCCGACGTGTACATTTTCATTCAGAACTGTCTCAGGCCTGATTCGTGCAAAAGGGCCAATACGGCAAGCCTTACCAATCACTGCATTTTCTATAATGGAGTTTGGCAATATCTCAACATCATCATCAATAACGGTATCTTTAATAATACAATTCGCACCGATACGAACACCGCTGCCAATTTTTAAGCGACCTTCCAGAATGACATTGATATCAAGATAACAATCAGAATCTATCTCCAGATCACCTCTGAGATCAAAACGAGACGGATCCATAATCGTAATGCCCTTTCTCATTAACTGATGTGCCTGTATTAACTGGTAATAGCGTTCCAGCTCAGATAACTGTGCACGATCATTAACACCTCTTATTTCAACGATTGAATGTGGCTGAACCGTATTGATCTCCACTCCATCCCTAACCGCCATTTCAATGACATCAGTTAGATAAAATTCATTCTGGGCATTATTTCTTTCCAGCTCTCCTATCCACTGTTTTAGTGCCTTACCATTGGTCACCATCATCCCGGTATTTATTTCATCTATTTTCTTCTCGTCATTTGACGCGTCTTTCTCTTCAACAATTCGAATTACTTCGTCATTGTCATTTCTAACGATACGACCATAACCACGTGGGTCATCAACCAAACAGGTTAAAAGAGAGAAATGCGAATCTTCGGCAGCAACAACGAGGTCAGTGAGTGTTTCATTGGTAATTAGTGGAACATCGCCATATAGGATCAGAACCAGATCCTTGTCAGGAATATTGGGTAGCGCTTGTTTAACGGCATGACCGGTACCTAGCTGTTCCGCTTGCTCAACCCAGTCAACATCAAGATGAGAAAGTTCTTCAATAACCTGATCGCCACCATAGCCATAGATGACATGTATACCACGTGTCTCCAGCATAGACGCCGTGTGATAAACGTGTTCAAGAAGTGATTTGCCAGCAAGATGATGTAATACCTTTGGCAACTCGGAATACATCCGACTACCTTGACCTGCTGCTAGGATAATTATACTTAGAGACATAATGAAAAGGAGTCTACCGGATGAATGACTAGAAATAAATTACTAGTCGCAAACGAAAGGGGTATTAACAACGTCATGCCGGATTGATCGCCATGGATGGTGGAAATACTGCAAATGCAGGAGCAATTTCCAGTGAATTCCGGTACACCCACTTGAGGGGTGTTCCTGCCTTCGCAGGAATGACATCAACGCAGCAAGCTTCTGGCAATTACACCCTAAAAGATTAAACAATTATGCTAACTAAAGGTAAGTAAGCATGATGGTGAATTCAAAATTCTTTAACTGCGAAATATTTTTTAGGAACGACCCGAACGGCCGCGCAGTTTTTGTAATGCTTCGTATTTCGCCCGAGCTTCAACCATTTGCTGTTGATAATGATCGAAATTAATATCATCACTGAGATTTTCGAACGCATGTTCTGCATCTTCTTTAGCCTTCAATACGGCGGCTTCATCCATATCTTCAGTTCTGGATGCGCTATCAGACAAGATAGTGACTACATGTGGTTGTATCTCGAGTATGCCTCCGGAAACAAAGAATGATGCTTCTTTGTTATCAGGTAGTTCTAATCTAACCAAACCCGGTTTTAAGGTTGTTACCAGCGGCGTGTGCCTAGGAGCAATACCTAACTCACCCATTTTTCCTGGAACAAACACCATCTCTGCCAAACCAGAATAAAGCTCTGTTTCAGCACTTACAATATCTACATGGATTGTCATGGCCATTATGTATTAATCCTCAAAGCACTCGCCGTAACTTATCAGGCTTCAGCCTTCATTTTTTCGGCTTTCGCAACGGCTTCTTCAATACCGCCTACCATATAAAATGCTTGCTCTGGCATATGATCGTATTCACCATCAATGATGCCCTGGAAACCCTTAATAGTATCTTTCAGTGATACATATTTACCGGGTGTTCCTGTGAAGACCTGAGCCACTGTAAATGGTTGTGAAAGAAAGCGCTGAATCTTACGGGCGCGTTGCACAGCCAATTTATCATCTTCAGAAAGCTCATCCATGCCCAGAATTGCAATGATGTCGCGGAGTTCCTTATAACGTTGCAAGATATTCTGAACAGCACGTGTAGTATTGTAGTGTTCTGGTCCGACGATTAACGGATCTAATTGGCGACTGGTAGAATCCAGAGGATCAACAGCAGGATAAATACCCAACTCTGCAATTTGACGAGACAACACAACCGTTGCATCCAAGTGAGCGAACGTCGTCGCAGGTGATGGATCTGTCAAATCATCAGCAGGCACATAAACTGCCTGGATAGATGTAATCGAACCCGTTTTTGTTGAGGTAATACGTTCTTGCAAACGACCCATTTCTTCAGCAAGGGTTGGTTGATAACCCACAGCAGACGGCATACGTCCTAACAATGCAGAACACTCTGTTCCCGCAAGTGTAAAACGATAGATATTATCCACGAAGAACAACACATCACGTCCTTCCTCACGAAATTTTTCTGCCATGGTCAAACCGGTCAGCGCAACACGTAAGCGGTTACCAGGTGGCTCGTTCATCTGACCGTAAACCATGGATACTTTTGAATCTTTAGGTGACTCTATATTAACAACACCAGATTCCTGCATTTCAAAATAGAAATCATTACCTTCACGAGTTCGTTCACCGACACCGGCAAACACAGACAAACCAGAATGTTCTGTTGCGATATTGTTAATCAACTCCATCATGTTCACGGTCTTACCAACACCGGCACCACCGAATAATCCAACCTTGCCACCCTTGGCAAATGGACAACACAGGTCAATCACCTTAATGCCTGTTTCCAACAATTCTGCTGCAGGGCTTAATTCAGTGAACTTCGGTGGTTCACGGTGAATACTCCATTTCTCATCTGTGACGATGTCTCCTCTCTCATCAATGGGCTCGCCTAGCACATTCATAATGCGGCCTAAGGTTCCTTCACCAACCGGAACAGAAATCGGCGCGCCAGTATTATCTACTTGTAAACCTCGTTTTAATCCATCTGTAGAACCAAGTGCAATTGTTCTCACCACACCATCACCTAACTGTTGTTGTACTTCCAGCAAGGTATTGATGCCTTCACCTATCACCAGCAAAGCGTCATACACTTTAGGGATGGAATCACGTGGGTATTCTACGTCGACCACGGCGCCGATAATTTGTACGATGTTTCCAGAACTCATCTCTTCTGTTCCTCAATTAAAATCTTAATAAATATCTCAATAAAATATGTTTAACTTAAACTGCCGCCGCACCGCTGACGATTTCAGATAATTCCTGAGTAATCGCTGCTTGTCGTGCCTTGTTATAGACCAACTGCAAATCATCAATCAATGTGCCAGCATTATCAGAAGCACTCTTCATCGCGATCATGCGCGCAGCCTGTTCACAAGCAATATTTTCAACCACACTCTGATACACTAAAGACTCAACAAATCGTGTCAGCAAGTGGTCAAGCACCTCTTTTGCATCTGGCTCATAAATGTAATCCCAATGATGTTTCAGTTCATCTTCATCACTTGCCTGTACCGGCAGGATTTGCTCAACCGTTGGCTGTTGTGTCATTGAATTGATAAATTTGTTATAGACCAAATACATTTGATCGATTGTTTCATCATTAAAAGCATCAAGCATTATTTTCACCGTGCCGATCAAATCATCAAGCGCAGGTTTATCGCCGATATGAGTTGTCTGACCTATAACTGACCCACCAACACGGTTGAAGAAACTAACCGCTTTGGAACCGATCAAACACAGATCAATTTCTAACCCTTCATCATTCCATTTTTTCATGCGTCCGATCATTTCACGGAACTGATTTGAATTCAGACCACCACAAAGACCACGATCACTAGAGATAATAATGACTCCAATACGTTTGATCTCTTTGCGTTCTGCCAGATAGGAATGCTTGTACTCAGGATTAGCATGACCCAAATGTGCAATAACATTACGAATTTTTTCCGCATATGGCCGAGCTTCTCTCATCCGCTCTTGAGCTTTACGCATCTTACTGGCAGCAACCATTTCCATTGCCTTGGTAATTTTCTGCGTATTTTTAATACTCGCAATTTTAGTTCTTACTTCTTTTGCGGAAGCCATTTATTTATTTCTCATCTTTAATAATGATTCAATTAATGCACTTTCTACCAAGTATGATTCTTCTTGAAGGTTTCTATACTTTCTTTCATAGATGCCACAATGTCATCGCTATAATCACCTGTGTCATCAATCTGCTTCATCAAATCTGCACGATCACTATTCATAAAACTATGTAATGCATCCTCGAAAGCACCCACCTTCTCAAGTTCAATATCATCAAGAAAACCAGCTTCAGCAGCATACAGACTGACAGCCATACCAGAAATACTCAGTGGAGAATATTGTCGTTGTTTCATCAACTCCATCACACGTTGACCACGTTCTAACTGTGCACGAGTGGCATCATCAAGGTCTGATGCAAACTGGGCGAATGCCGCCAGTTCACGATACTGAGCAAGTGCCAGACGAATACCACCACCCAATTTCTTAATAATCTTGGTTTGTGCTGCACCACCTACACGAGACACAGACAGACCTGCATTAATTGCAGGACGGAAACCAGAGTTAAACAAATCTGTTTCCAGAAAAATCTGACCATCGGTAATTGATATCACGTTGGTTGGTACGAATGCAGATACGTCACCCGCCTGTGTTTCAATAATTGGTAAAGCTGTTAAGGAACCTGTTTGACCCTTAACCTTGCCGCCTGTAATTTTTTCGATATGTTCTACACTGACGCGTGATGCACGTTCTAATAAACGTGAATGCAAGTAGAACACATCACCCGGATAGGCTTCACGTCCTGGTGGACGTTTCAACAATAATGATATCTGGCGATAGGCCCAGGCTTGCTTGGTTAAATCATCATAAATAATCAGTGCATCTTCACCAAGGTCACGAAAATACTCGCCCATGGTACAGCCAGAATAGGGCGCAATATATTGCAATGCTGCTGAATCCGAGGCACTCGCCGAGACCACGATGGTATGTTCCATCGCACCATGCTCTTCCAGCTTACGAATAACCGCTGCTACTGAAGA
This sequence comes from Gammaproteobacteria bacterium, assembly GCA_047620145.1. GTDB lineage: Bacteria > Pseudomonadota > Gammaproteobacteria > Eutrophobiales > Eutrophobiaceae > SMWN01. The sequence continues at coordinate 14,854 of JBLHKO010000032.1, forward strand.
AGCTTTCTGACCAATCGCAACATAAACACACTTAATACCTGTACCCTTCTGATTAATGATGGTATCTACCGCAACTGCTGTCTTACCCGTCTGGCGGTCACCAATAATTAATTCACGCTGACCACGACCCACTGGCACCATGGAATCAATTGATTTCAGTCCGGTCTGTACCGGTTGATCAACAGATTTTCTGGCGATAACACCAGGGGCAATCTTTTCAACCGGAGAGCTTTCAGTACAACCAATCTCACCCTTGCCATCAATCGGATTACCCAGCGCATCAACAACACGACCCAGTAATTCCCGACCCACAGGAACTTCAAGAATGCGTTGTGTACATTTGGCAGTATCGCCTTCAGAGATGTGCTCGTAGGGTCCCATGATAACGACACCCACTGAATCTCGTTCCAGATTCAATGCCAGTCCATATGTATTGCCGGGGAATTCAATCATTTCACCCTGCATGGCATCACTTAAGCCATGGATAGTTGCAATCCCATCTTTCAAACTAACCACTGTACCTTCCGTACGGGCTTCGGTTTCAAGATTCAGACCCTGAATTTTCTTTTTAATCAGATCACTGATTTCTGTTGCGCTGATGGACATACTTATTCCTCGTCTACCACTTTTATTCGGTTATACCGCTTTAATTTTCACTTAATACTTAATTTATCATTTGTGTTGCTAATGCTTTCAAACGACCTTTTATCGAAGCATCAATGACTGAGTCACCTGCCCGGATTACCATACCACCGATCAATGATTCATCGATATCGCTGGTAATTGCTACTTTTCTACCCAAACGTTTAGCCATCGCAGTTGAGATTGTGGCTTGCTGTTCTGATGTCAATTCATAGGCAGAACTTACACCAACTTCTATAACACCTTCAGCCTCAGCTCGTTGTTGTTCATATAATTTATTGAGCTCAGGGATGAATGAAAGACGTCTGGCATCGGCAAGCACCTTGACTAGGTTACTGCCTGTCTCACTCAAAGCATCGCCACAAACACCCAGAATAAAATCAGTCAATGCTTCAGCATTCATCTTTGGATTGCTAAGTACTGCTTTCATTTGACTATCTGTCACCACTGTTTCTAGCAGTCCTAACATTTCAGACCATTCTTTCAAGTTTCCTTCTTCACTCGCCGTTTCAAATACTGCTCGAGCGTAAGGCCTTGCGATTGTTGTCTTATCCTGCATCTATTTATAAACCAGCGCTGATTTTATCAAGCACTTCATTGTGTGCATTTTTATCAACTTCTCGCATCAAAATTTGCTCAGCACCGGCGATTGCTAAAGCAGAGACTTCCGCGCGTAATGCATCTTTAGCTTGCTGACGTTCTTGGTCAATCGCACCTCGCGCTGCTGCTAGAATACGATCACCTTCAATACGTGCATTGTCTTTGGCTTCTTCAACAATCTCGTCATGACGCTTTTGACCCAGATCTATGATCTCCTTGGTCTTTTCTTTGCCTTCGCGCAATATTTCAGCCGATCTTTTCTCTGCAAGCTCAAGTTCATGATGACCCTTTTCAGCTTCAGCCAGACCGTCTGCAATTTTCTTAGTGCGTTCATTCAGCGCAGCCATAATCGGCGGCCAAACAAATTTCATAGTGAAAACCACAAACAGGAAAAATGAAAGTGATTGGGCGAATAATGTGACTGTAATATTCATGCTTGTACCTCTATCCAGTTAGTTCTTTCTAACCAGCAGTTAAGCAGCGACTGCGAACAGTACATACAATGCGATACCCACTGCGATCATCGGTACGGCGTCAACTAAGCCCATAACGATGAAAAACTGGGTACGTAACATCGGAATCAATTCGGGCTGACGAGCAGCGCCTTCTAGAAAACGACCGCCGAGAATGCCAATACCAACAGCTGCACCCAAGGCACCTAGGCCCATCATTAAAGCGCCTGCGATAAATAATAATGCTTGTTCCATTTCTATCTCCTGTAACTTAATAAATCGTAATCGTTAATAATATTTCTAATTTACAACTAAAATGCTAATGATGCTGATGTGCCATTTCCATATATACAATCGTTAACGTCATGAAAATAAAGGCCTGTAAGGTAATAATCAGGATATGAAAAATCGCCCAACCTAATTGTAAAAATACGCCGAACAGCCCCAATCCCAACCCACCACTATACATTAGGGCAATCAAAATAAAGATGGTTTCACCGGCATACATATTACCGAACAGTCGTAGTGACAATGAAATAGGTTTAGCAATCAGGGACACACCTTCCAGAATTAGATTAACAGGCATTCCCATCTTGCCAAAAGGCTGAAATGCAAGCTCACCAAAAAAACCGCCAAAACCTTTGACCTTAATACTGTAATAAATCATCAAAAAGAACACAGCGAAAGCCATACCGAAGGTGATGTTTGGATCAGTCGTAGCAACGACCTTGAAATAAACGTGGTGTGGATCCATACCGAATGCATGATGACCTATTTGTTGTGCCAATATGGGGATCCAGTCTACTGGCACCAGATCCATCAAGTTCATCAAGAAGACCCAGCAAAAAATGGTCAACGCCATTGGTGCTACTAAATCATTTTTCGAACTGAAAGAACCTCGCACACTTTCATCGACAAACTCAACAATCCATTCGACAAAATTTTGTAATCCACCTGGGACACCAGCCGTCGCTTGCTTGGCTGCTTTATGGAAGAAGTAGATAAAAACCAACGCTAGGCCAGTAGACCAGAGGAGAGAATCAACCTGTAATGCCCAAAAACCCATTTCCTTGATCTCTTCGGCACTGTGAGCAAAACCCCAACTACCATCGGCATGCTGCCCATAGGTCAGATTCGTTAAGTGATGCTTTATATATGCGGATGAAGTTAAGCCTTCGGATGACATTCAAATTATCTCAAATATTATTAATTAATTTTTTTAGAGATGGCCAATCCAGCCAAATTTACTATCATTATCAGTATGTACGCTGCAAAAAATGCAACAGCATGCAATGGCTTCACCAATGCAAAACAAATTGTAAACATTGCGATTGTTACTAAAATCTTTTGTGCCTCAGCGATATAAAAACGGCTCAATATCAACTGCGGCGTTTCCCCTTCTGCTCTTTTAAAAGCACTTCTGACGAAATATAGATTCGGCAAAATGTGAACCGCACTGCCCAATAATACAGAATATGCGATTACTAACCCGCTAACTACGTATGACAGGAGCGCTATTACAACCGTAATGACTAGCTGAACATAAACTAACCTAAACGCAGCGGCTCTATTTCTTGTTATTTCTGTGTGACCGCTCAACCACTGGTTCCTCCAGCGTAAGGGGGCTGATTATAATCAGCTCAGCAAGTGTTATCAACGGGCATTTCAAGAATAAAACAATTTATTTGCTGCAGAACAACATTTATATGTTTTTAAAATGAAAGAGCTACTTTATTCTGGTCAATATTCCATCTAATTCATCTAGCGAATTATAGCTAATTTCGAGCATCCCCTTGCCGCTTTTAGTGTGCTTAATAGACACTGCTGCCCCCAAACGTTCTGATAAATCTTCTTGTAAGCTTCTTAGATTTGGATCCAACTTAGATGAGGGCTTGGTTTTTTTAGAACTATTTGGATTCAGACCATTACTTTTCAGTCCTTTCACCAATTGTTCCGTTGCCCTAACAGATAAGCCTTGCTTGATAACCTTTGTCGCAACTTCTGTTTGAATTCCAATATCCAAACCTAAAATCGCCCGGCCATGACCCATCTCAATCTTTCCCGTTTCCAATAGGTGTTGTACATCAATATGCAGATCTAACAATCTAAGCAGGTTGGATACCGAAGATCGCGATCTGCCAACCGCTTCAGCGGCAGCGTCATGGGTCATATCGAATTCTTGCAATAAACGAGAAAGTGCGCGTGCTTCGTCCATTGGGTTCAGGTCTTCGCGCTGGATATTCTCGATCAGCGCCAGACACATAGCAGTCTGATCAGAGACATCTTTAATAATGGCGGGAATTTCATGCAATCCGGCCAACTGTGTTGCACGCCAGCGACGTTCGCCGGCAATAATTTCGTAGGTATTAGTTCCTTTTAAGGGTCTAACGACAATAGGCTGGACCACGCCTTGAGATTTTATTGAGTTGGCCAGTTCTTCAAGTGCTTCTGAGTTCATTTCCATGCGTGGTTGATATTGACCACGCACAACGATATCGACAGGTAACACCCGTAACTGCTCATTCAGATTTGATTCAGCACTTTTGGCACCGCCTCTTGGAGAAAGCAGAGCATCTAACCCTTTGCCAAGACCTCGTTTTTGCATCTAGCTAACGACTCCTACCTTAAGCAGCAGCACTTTCGCGTCTGAGCATTTCACCAGCCAATGCGAGATACGCCAATGCACCGCGTGAAGCTTTATCGTATTTGATAATTGGCAAACCATGGCTCGGCGCCTCGGCTAATCTGACATTCCTGGGGATAATAGTGCGGTAGACTTGATCACCAAAATGTTCCAATAACTGAGCTGATACTTGTGTCGCCAGATTGTTACGGGGGTCATACATGGTTCTTAACAGACCTTCGATTTTAAGTTCAGGATTCAGATATTTACGAATTTTTTCTATACTGTCTATCAGCGCAGACAAACCTTCCAGGGCATAATATTCACATTGCATCGGTATCATCACCGAAGTTGCTGCAACCAACGCATTGACTGTCAACATATTCAGGGATGGTGGGCAGTCTATAAAAATGAAGTCATAATTTTCTTTTATTTCATCAATGGCATTACGTAAGCGAATTTCTCTGGCTAATTCATCTAGCAAGCCAACTTCTGCCCCGGTTAAATCTGAATTCCCAGGTAATAAATCATAACTACCTTCTGCAGCTTTAATCAGGACATCTGTGATGCGCTTCTCGCCCATTAAGACTTCAAATGTTGAATATTCGAGTTCTGACTTTTCAACACCACTTCCCATCGTGGCATTACCTTGAGGATCCAGATCGATCAACAATACACGGCGTTTGGTAGCGGCCAATGATGCGGCAATATTGACGCTGGTCGTAGTTTTACCGACTCCGCCTTTTTGATTTGCTATGGCTATGATTTTGGTCATGGCTAATTATTATTCTAATGGCATCATCTGTTTACTCGGCCGAGCATTATGGCACAGACAGCCTGAAAGTTTCATACCCAAATTACGTGGGTATTAATGAGCGATTTAGCACCAGATCAGTGCTAATAGGTCAACGTTTTGACACAATTTCTACCAAACTCCGGCCTCCAGCCACACCAGGTACGGGCAATGGAATAATCTTTGTAGAAATATCTTCTGAAGATAAATCCGATATTTCACTTTCTGGCTCAGGGCCCTTCATGGCCAAGAGAGACCCTTCCGGAGCAAGCAAATGATGACTACATTCATAAAAAGCATCTAGTGATGAAAAAGCGCGTGAAACAATTGTGTTGAATCGGGTTTCAGGCTCGTATTTCTCAATGCGTGAACAAACAACTTCCACGTTTGCTACATTTAGTGCCATGACTGCCTGCTGTACAAATCGCGTCTTCTTATTGTTACCGTCCAATAAGACCCAGTGTATCTCAGTATTTGCCAGCGCCAGAATAATGCCAGGTAAGCCTGCACCGGTGCCAATATCTAAACATTGATCACCACGTATAAACGGCAAAATAGAAAGACTATCTAACACGTGGTAGGCAATCATCTTTTCCGGATCACGAACGGCAGTGAGGTTGTAAGCAGAATTCCACTGCACCAATAACTCAACATAAGACACGTAAGCTTGCAGGGGTAAATCTCTCTCAGTGAGACCCATTACTTCAACACCTTGTTGAAGCTGTACTAGTAATGAATCAGACATTACTGGTGAATGAGAATTAAGAGACCCATGCGTTCCTCAATTTATTTCACTTTTAATTTCACTTTCCAAAAAGTCTCTGCCCAAACAGCAGAGGCCTTTGTAGTTTTTATACTATCCTCATGATAACCAACGGCCAGTGTCCCGTCGTCCTTCACTTTAAGAATTCGCGCTTCAAGCCCTGGCGAATCTTCTGATTCTTTGATTACGATCCACTCCCCTTTTTTAACTTCTGGGCATTCCATATTATTTACCTATTTAATTGTAGATTGATTGAATTTGAGAATCTTCCACGTAGGCAGATCCTGAACGATGTCTTTATGCAGTTTCTTTAAACTGAAACTGCTTCTTCTTAAGATGAATGCGAAGCAAAGAAATAGCGGCGGGCGTCATACCGGGTATACGTGAGGCCTGCCCCAGGCTATGTGGTCTATGGTCACTGAGTTTTTGAACGACTTCATTCGACAATCCATTGACTTTGGTAAAATCAATATTATTCGGTAAGGTCGCCTCTTCATAACTCAGGTTACGCGCAATCTCGGTTTCCTGTCGATCAATATAGCCACTGTACTTGGCTTGAATTTCAATTTGTTGAATGACAACTGTGTCTATTTCACTAGCGTCAAAATCAGTCAGCGTCATCAGGTTTTCATGCGTCACTTCCGGACGACTTAACAATTGCATCAGACTGTATTCTCTTTGTAGCGGCTGGCCGAGCACGCGTATTGCTTCTTCCGCTGATGTGGATTCAGGTTTCAACCATATTTTTTTAAGACGTTGTTGTTCTTTCTCAATCGCTTCTCGTTTATCAGAAAATCTCTGCCAACGGTCATCATTAACTAAACCATGTTCACGACCAATCTCGGTTAATCGTAAATCGGCATTGTCTTCGCGTAAGAGTAATCGGTATTCCGCACGGCTGGTAAACATTCGATAAGGTTCGCTGGTACCACGCGTAATAAGATCATCGATCAACACGCCCATATAAGCCTGATCACGTCGTGGGCTCCAGGGTGATTTATCCTGCGTCAATAATCCGGCATTCATGCCCGCGATCAAACCCTGCGCCGCAGCTTCCTCATATCCTGTCGTACCATTAATCTGTCCGGCAAAAAACAAACCAGCTAGATGTTTAGTCTCTAACCAGGGATGTAAATCTCTAGGATCGAAAAAATCGTATTCAATCGCATACCCCGGACGCGTGATATGTGCGTTTTCAAATCCGACGATAGAACGCACCATCTCATATTGCACATCAAAAGGTAGACTGGTAGAAATGCCATTAGGATAAACTTCATGTGTGTTTAACCCTTCCGGTTCGATAAATATCTGATGTGATGCCTTATCTGAAAAACGCACCACCTTGTCTTCAACAGAAGGACAATAACGTGGACCCGTGCCCTCAATGTTGCCATTAAACATAGGCGAACGATCCAAACCCTGGCGAATAATTTCGTGAGTCTTTTCATTAGTATGGGTGATATGACATGTCACTTGCTCAGGGTGCTCGTCCGCATGCCCTAAGTATGAAAATACCGGAACCGGATTGTCTCCCGCTTGCTCCTGTAATTTACTGTAATCAATGGTCTTGCCATCGATTCTCGGTGGCGTGCCTGTTTTTAAACGCGCAACCCGAAAAGGCAACTCCCGCAAACGACTTGCCAATGCATTGGATGGTGGGTCACCTGCCCTGCCACCTTGAGACTGCTCATTACCGATATGAATTTTACCCGCGAGAAAAGTCCCAACAGTCAGGATGGTGTTCTTCGCGCGGAACTGCAAACCAGATTGCGTGATAACGCCAGTAACCCGATCACCCTCAACAATTAAATCGTCAACCGCTTGTTGAAAGATAAATAGATTTTCTTGTGATTCCAGAAATGGCCGCACGACACCACGATATAAGGCACGATCAATTTGTGCTCGTGTTGCCCTGACCGCAGGGCCTTTACTGGCATTTAAAATACGATATTGAATGCCACTTCTATCTGCAGCTCGCGCCATCAAGCCACCAAGTGCATCAATCTCCTTCACCAGATGGCCTTTGCCAATCCCGCCAATAGCCGGGTTACAAGACATCTGCCCCAGAGTATCAATACTATGCGTCAACAATAATGTACGCACACCCATACGTGCAGAAGCCAAGGCAGCTTCTGTGCCAGCATGGCCACCGCCTACTACGATGACATCATATATTTCAGAGTGTGTGATCATAAGGGCGTTTATTGTAGCGATTGCTTATAAGAATGTAAGACTAGCATACGAAATAATCGTGCTTAGAACGCATCCAGCACAAATTGCGGCAAGGCTGAACAAGCCTTATGAATATCCGCATTATAGTATTTAGTCTCAAATGGCTTGTGACGTGACATTTGCTCACGAAAGTCACCGAACTTCTGCCCTTTACGCGCCAACGTTGCGGTCCACCAACCAGATGGATAGGTGGCCAGTGGAAATTGGATCGTTTGCAACTCAGTAAAATCTGCTTTTTTCATTTCAGATCGTAAATCGGTCAGGACATCCAGCATCAACAAGGGCGATTCACTCTGCGCTACAACAATACCCCCTTCGCGCAAGGCATTAAAACAATCCCGATAAAAAGGCTCTTCGAATAATCGCTTGGCTTGTCCAACGGGATCAGTCGTATCGAGGATAATCACATCTAAAGAGTCAGGCAGAGCACGCTGCATCCAACTAATTGCATCTTCAAATAACAATGTCGCTCGTGGGTCACTATTGCTTTCGCACAATTCAGGAAAATATTGTTCTGAGACTCGGGTTACACGCTCATCCAGTTCGATCTGTGTCACTTGTTTCACAGTATCGTGTTTCAATACTTCTTTTAATGTCCCACAATCACCACCACCAACAATAGCCACGTCTTTTGGGTTTTGATGGCAATATAAAGCAGGGTGAGACATCATCTCGTGATAGATGAAATTATCTCGCGAAGTCAACATAAAAAGACCATCCAGGGTCATCAACCGACCGAAAGTTTCGGTTTGGTAAATATCAATCTTCTGAAATGGTGTCTGCTCTTCGTAGATCCTCTGTTGGATCTTAAGCGATATACCGTAGCCGCTGTTCGTTTCTGTAAACCATGAATCATCTAAGGACATTGAATAGACTCGCTTTCTTCTCTCTAAAATGGCGCGGAATGATAACGGAAATTAAGGGGGAAAACCTGTAGAAATGCGTTGATTAACAGCCCATATGCATATTTTTCGTGTCAACGTAATGATCGGCGGAATATTGAAGTGACATTAATTCATCTTCATTGAGCTTGCGTATTTGCTTCACCGGTGTTCCAACGTAAAGATAGCCACCTTCCAGTTTTTTTCCAGGAGGAACCAGACTTCCAGCACCGATGATCAATTTATCTCCCAAGACAGCTGCATCCATGATCGTAGCTGACATACCGATGAGACAATAATTTCCGATAGTACAGGCATGCAAAGTCGCGCGGTGTCCGGCAGTGACACCATCGCCTATTTTTAATGGAAAACCACCCGAGGTATATTCGCCGTCATGAGTCACATGCAATACACAGGCATCTTGAATATTCGTGCGCTTGCCAATGGTAATTTTTTCAACATCACCTCTAACCACGGTCATCGGCCAAATCGAAGAATCTTCTCCAATAGTCACATCACCAATCACCAATGCGGTTTCATCGACAAATGCTGATTCAGCAATATTGGGGGTTTTGCCCTGCAAAGTTCTAATCGTCATCTAAGCTTCTCTATTGTTTTAACTGACACGTTGATTCTTCATCGTCATGACTCGTTTGTCGAGTGACAAATAAAAGAAGTTTGAACATATCAGACATCCGTCGGAAAAACACGACGATTGCTGCAAGAAATAGTAAACGGGTGTGACGATAAAGGTGGTTTTTTATAAATTGACAATGCGGTGGCAGGAGATGCCACCGCATAAGTTTATATTGTTATTTGTAGAGCAACGAGAATACTTATCATTAGCTGGTTTTATTTCGTTGCTTAAGTCGTCACCGGTTGCAATGTAATTTCTACGCGACGGTTTTCTTGCCTACCTTCTTCAGTATCATTATCTGCAATAGGCAGCGACTCACCATAGCCGGTGGTCAGCAATCTTTCAGATATCACCCCTCTTGCACTTAATGCAGCACGCACACTATTGGCACGATTCTCTGACAACTGCTGATTAAATTCAGCACTGCCAGTACTGTCTGTATGCCCGGCGATATGCACGATGGTTGATTCATAGTTTGCCAAAGTGTCACCCACATTATTAAGAATGTCATTGAACTCTGGATTGATCACTGCTTTGCCCGTTGCAAAAGTTATGTTTGAAGGCATGCTCAACTCGATATTATCACCTACGCGTTCTACTTCAACGCCCGTGCCTTCCAAATCTTCGCGTAGGGCTTCTTCCTGTTTGTCCATATAAACGCCAATACCCCCGCCCGCTAATGCGCCAACACCTGCACCAATCACGGCAGCCTTTACGCCATCACCGATAAGCACACCGGCTAACGCGCCAACAGCAGCGCCCGCGACAGCGCCTGTTTTGGTATTACTACGTTGAGTTTCACCTGTGTTTTGATTCATCGTGGTACATGCACTGGTAAATACTAAAATTGATACGGCTGATAATAAGGTTAATTTATTCATTGGGTTCGCTCTTTGTTGTGGATTTAATTTTCTCTTTCGAGAGTATTGACTCGTTAAACACAGTATATATTCAGCAACCACATCTATAATTATTATTATCGTGACTCCTATCACAAAATATTCGTGAATATGCACATAATTTGAATAGAATCATAATTAAATCCCCTAGTGAACAAATCATCTAAACGGATGTCAGTGTTGATAAGCAAAATTAAAGACAAAATTATTCGAGAAAGAACATCATGAAAAATATTGCACTCGTCAGCTTCATGATCGTCATCACTTCAACTGTCATTTTACAAGACATGACGCAAGCTGCAGGGGGAGTTTTAACTTCACCTATTCAAGCACCTGAGTTTACACACAACGCAAAACAAGACTGGATCAATTCCGAGCCACTCAGTATTAAAGATCTTCATGGGAAAGTCGTATTGGTAGATTTCTGGACATTTGGTTGCTGGAATTGCTATCGCTCATTTCCGTGGATGAATGCCATGGAAAATAGATTAGACAAAGAGAAGTTTCAGGTCATCGGTGTACACACGCCTGAATTTGAAAGTGAAAAGATTATGGAAAGTATTGTTGCCAAGGCAAAAGAGTTTGAGCTTCATCACCCGATTATGATTGATAACAACTCATCTTACTGGCGCGCCATGAATAACCGTTACTGGCCTGCGTATTACATACTCGATAAGAAAGGTAATGTGCGTACGACATTCTTTGGGGAAACACATGAAGGTGACAATCGCGCCAAACAAATCGAAAACGTCATTAATCAACTTATCGCAGAGTCAAGCTAACGATTAGTAGGCGAGAACAAACCCTACGTGCAAACGACTATCGAGTCATTCGTTGCGGTCAGACCTTTTAATTGCCATCTATAATCAGCGCGTAAAGTGAGATAAAGACGATGGCAAATGTGTTAAATAAATCATAATCCTTATTAAATGTTTACTAACACATTATGAATATAATAA
>JBLHKO010000033.1:0-25790 GCA_047620145.1 Gammaproteobacteria bacterium
CTTAATATCACCACGATCTGAAAAAGTATCGGCGAGTTCCTTTGCACGACTAACAGTACGATTCGCAATAACTACCCTGTCGGGTTCCTCATCAAATAACGGATCTATAATTCCCCTGACAGCACCACCTGCACCAAGTATCAAAACATTTTTATCTTTGATTGAAACATTATGGTTGCTAGTCAGATCACGAACCAGTCCAACGCCATCCGTATTGTCACCAATTATTTTTCCATCATCAAAACTAATAGTATTTACTGCTCGTGCGCGCTCGGCCTTGCTACTTCGATGATCGGCTACTTCCCAGGCATCACCTTTGAATGGCACGGTGATGTTTAGACCTTTGCCACCCTGTTCTTGAAATTCTCTGATGGTTTTTTTAAATTTTCCTTCTTCAATCAAAATAGCCTGATAGAAAATATTTTGTTGGGTTTGTTCAGCGAATGCAGTATGAATTTGAGGAGACTTACTATGCGCGACAGGATTGCCCATCACACAATAATTATCGATTGATGAATCTATAGTTATTGTCATTCAGCGGTTACAACACCAACGAAAGGAAAAATAGAATTTAACCTTCGCCACCACCCATCAAACCGCCCTTAAGACAGGCAGCATCCAGACCACGTTCACTCAACAAAAATGCTGCTGCTGAGCTGCGTCTACCTGTATCACAATAGAGAATATATTTTTTATCTTCAGAAAGTGTAGAAACCTTCATTCTCAACATAATTAAGGGGATATTCATACTTCCTTCAATTCCATTGTTTTTATTTTCACTATCAAGTCGTACATCTAACCAAACTGCACCACTCTTTACCATCTCATCACCTTCTTCCTTGGTGACCCAGGTTAACATGGGCTCTTTTAACAATTCGTTAAAATCTTCCTTTGACAGGCGCATCAACATACCATCTGTCAACGCTACAATATTGGCATTTCGTTTTGCATCCGACAGCAGTGCTTCTTCTCCAAAAGCATTTCCATCCTTGATGGTAGCAAGTGTTAATTCAGAGCCAGTTTTTGATGTTCTGGTGACTTTACATTGACCGCTTTTGATTATGTAATAAAAATCGCCGTCATCACCTTGTTTAATAATGACATCACCAGCCTTCATTGACATCTCCTGAATTCGCATAAACATTCCTTGAATGTTTCCAGGAGGCACTTGTAAAAAAGCTTTTGACTGCAGGATCCTCGTCATCCAGTCGTCATCGTCATCGTCATCCTGAATTTCATCTACCTCAATACCCGACATCTGATCCCAGGTCATTAAGATATCCAGCAGATCGCTGTCTATTCTAGTAATTTTACAGGCTGTTTTGGCAATTGCAGTTTGCCTTCGTGGCTGGAAACTCGCAATTGGATGCGTTCCGGCTTGTGTACCTGATGAAACAGAACTCGCTTCACCTTTATCATTACTCAATACTATCTCGCCATCGACCAAATAAATGGTTTTTTTATCGGCGTCACCTTGCTTAAAAATCGTTCTACCCGCTGCAACTTCCTCGATGAAAGCCTTACCAGCAAGTTCTTGAAAATTCTCAGAATTTAATGCACTCGGCGGGACAAATGATTTCAATATTGTCTTATCGACCAACTCAGCCATGGATTATTATGCCCTTTCCTTAACGTTATTATATGGTGATTACGCAGAATCAAAGACCCGATTTTAAACGATTAGAGGAACTAAATATATATTCGAGAACATATTCTTATAATCAATAGCATCATGGTCTGTATCAGTAAAAGAAGGGGCACAAGAAAATGTGCCCCTTTTATTAATGACAACCTATAAATAGAGGTTGTTTTTGATTAAAGCGTATAACCACGCTCATTATGCAGTACAAGATCCAGACCTTCTGTTTCCTCATCTTCACTCACTCTCAAGCCAATTAGAGCATCGATACCCTTCAGTATGATAAAAGTAATAACACCACACCAGGCAATCGTTGCAACGACGCCAATTATTTGCGTAACAAACTGTGTCCCAATTGAAGTTTCAAGACCCAGCCCACCCATTGATTCAGCCGCAAATACAGCGGTCAACAATGTACCTAAAATACCACCCACGCCATGTACTGGAAAAACATCGAGAGAATCATCAATCACTAGAACACGCTTGATATATTGTGTTGCGAAATAACACACCACGCCAGCAAGCAGGCCAATAGCCAAGCCACCTAAAGGGCCAACGTAACCAGATGCTGGCGTAATTGTACCCAGTCCAGCGACCATGCCAGTCACAATACCCAACACACTAGGTTTACCATATCTAATCCACTCACACGCCATCCAAGCCAGTGATCCAGCGGCAGCGGAGATGTGCGTGACTGTCATTGCCATACCCGCGCCAGTACCAGCTGTTAGTGCACTACCAGCGTTAAATCCAAACCAGCCTACCCAAAGCATGGACGCCCCTATGACAACCAATGTCATGTTATGTGGAGCCATCGCCGTTTGTGGAAAACCCTTTCGATTACCAATAACCAATGCGGCAACAAGTGCGGCTACACCCGCATTAATATGTACAACCGCGCCACCAGCAAAATCCATAAACCCGAGATCAGCGAGCCAACCGCCACCCCAGACCCAGTGGCATACAGGTGCATAAACCAAGATTAACCACAATGCACTAAACCAGAGCACGGCTGAAAATTTCATACGCTCTGCAAAAGCACCAATGATCAGTGCTGGTGTGATGATCGCAAAAGTCATCTGGAACATGAAAAATACGGTTTCAGGTATAGAGCCGCTCATACTCTCCAGACCGATACCATCCATCAAAATCTTACCGCTGCCGACGATTTTGTTCAGAGAACCACCATCACCAAAAGCCAGACCATAGACAAACAGCATCCACAAGATGGATGCCATGCAAGCAATGGCAAAACATTGCATTAAAACAGACAATACATTCTTGGCTCGCACCAACCCGGAATAGAAAAGTGCCAACCCCGGCAAGGTCATAAACAGAACCAAAACCGTTGAAGTCAACATCCACGCAGTATCACCTGCACTCAGATCATCAGCCATCACTAAAGTCGGTAACATTGTTAATAATAGTATCAAGCTGCCGACTACGCGCTTGCTTATTCCTGATATAAACAGCAATGATGACATCTTTAACTCCCCTTCCAAAAATTAAATTTTATTTCCTAAAGTGCTTCTGAGCCGATTTCCCCCGTACGAATACGTACTGCCTGCTCAAGATTTTGCACAAATATTTTGCCATCTCCAATCTTGCCGGTTCCAGCGGCTTTAGTTATAGCTTCGATGGCGGTCTCAACCTGCTCATCATCGAGTGCAATTTCTAATTTTGTTTTGGGTAGAAAATCGACCACGTACTCGGCACCACGATAAAGTTCCGTATGCCCTTTCTGCCGACCAAAACCTTTAACTTCCGTCACGGTCAGACCTTGTACCCCAACTTCAGACAAAGCATCTCTCACATCATCTAACTTATAGGGTTTTATGACTGCGATTAATAATTTCATTTACATCATTCTCCCGGAATTTAACTTCAGCTACTCACAATCTGTAGTTATTGCACAGATTAGTGTGTGCAAGAGATTAACAACTTATTCATGCTGGTGCATCCTGAATTTTTCTTGAGAAAAACTGAAACGCAAAAAAAAGGGCGCCGAAGCGCCCTTTCAGTTTATTCGTTACCCAATGAGGGGTGGGTAACGATAACTACATCTAGGAAGAAGTAAACTCAGGATAGGCTTCCTGTCCACATTCACTAATGTCGACACCTTCCATCTCCTCTTCCTCACCAACTCTGACACCCATGACGGCTTTGATAATTAGCCAAGTCACCAAGCTAGCAACAAAGACCCAGACAAATATCGTCAACATACCGACCAACTGACCAGTAAAGGTGGCGTCCGCATCAGTAATTAAAACAGCAAAGATGCCCCAGATACCGACAACACCATGTACAGAGATAGCACCGACAGGATCATCAATCTTTAGTTTATCCATGAAGACAATACTAAACACGACTATTACGCCACCGGCGGCACCAATCAAACATGCCTGTAATGCTGTTGGATCTGCGGGTTCTGCAGTAATTGCGACCAGACCAGCCAATGCACCGTTCAGTGCCATGGTTAAATCAGCCTTGCCAAACATGAGTTTGGCAACAATAAGTGCTGCAATCAATCCACCTGCTGCTGCTGCATTCGTATTCAAAAACACATAAGCAACTTCGTTAGCAGCGGCAATTCCACCTAACTTAAGAGTTGAACCACCATTAAAACCGAACCAGCCCATCCACAGGATAAAAGTACCCAAGGTTGCCAACGGTAAATTGGCGCCTGGTATAGCCCTTACCTTGCCTTCAGCAGTATATTTTCCTTTACGCGCACCAAGGACGAGAACACCAGCAAGCGCAGCTGTGGCACCTGCCAAATGCACAATCCCAGAACCTGCATAGTCGCTGTAACTCAGTTCGTATAAACCAAACACAGAGTTACCACCCCAGGTCCATCCGCCTTCTAGAGGATAGATAACGCCTGTCATAACGACAGCAAAGGCAAGGAATGCCCACAGTTTCATACGTTCTGCAACAGCACCAGATACAATTGACATGGCGGTTGCCACAAAGACAACCTGAAAGAAAAAGTCTGATGCACCTGAATAAACAGAATCACCAGCAAAACCATTTTCAGCGGAAGCCGCCAACGCAGCATCTACATCCAGACTACCGACCGTTTCTATGCCGGATAAGAACCAACCACCACCGTACATAAAGTCATAGCCACAGACCATATACATGGTGCTTGCAACTGCAAATAGTGCAATATTTTTAGTTAAAATTTCAGTTGTATTTTTTGAACGGACCAAGCCCGCTTCGAGCATGGCAAAACCTGCCGCCATCCACATAACCAGTGCACCACACACGAGAAAATAAAACGTGTCCATGGCGTACTGTAGTTCGAAAATTTGATTTTCCATCATTGCTCTCCAGAAATGCAAATATGTTTATGTAAAATTAGAATCACGTCTACAGTGCTTCTTCACCAGTTTCGCCAGTACGAATCCTGACAACTTGTTCAAGAGACGTAACAAATATTTTGCCATCACCAATCTTCCCCGAGTTTGCTGCCTTACTAATTGCTTCAATCGCTCCTTGAACTTGATCAGCGGCGATTGCAACCTCAAGTTTTACTTTTGGTAAAAAATCGACGACATACTCAGCACCACGGTATAACTCCGTATGTCCTTTCTGGCGTCCAAATCCTTTAACTTCTGTCACCGTCATGCCCTGCACGCCGATTTCGTGTAATGCCTCTCGAACATCATCGAGTTTGAAAGGCTTGATTATTGCTGAGACAAGTTTCATGAAATATTCCTCGTATTTAAATTTGTCCTGCCCGCATTTGAACCACGAGCAGGACGCTAAAAGTTATAACGACTAGAAACTACTGGAGACAGTAAAGACAATCGCTTCACAAATATCACCACCACAATCAGTCTCATCAGATGAGTCGTAATAACTCACATCAAAATCGAAAATACTGACTGATTTATTCAGACCAACTACATAGTGGGTGTAATCAAAACCTGCAGGGCCACTTGTTTTATCACCATCAACATCCTGATGACCTACTAGGAATGACAAGCCAAAACCCATTGGTAAAGAAAGATCCAATGTGCCAGACAAATAGAGACCGTCACCATCCTCACCAAAGAAATCAGGAGAATAAGCAACGCCAAAACCGACAGAGGGTTCAAGTGAAACATCAGCAAAGGTATAACCAAGATTGCCGTAGACTTCAGCAAAATCAAAATCTGCGCCAGCATCAGCATCAGTACCCGGATACTGATAGTAAAGCCCACCTACATCCCAAGATATTCCATTAGAAAACTCACCCGTAAGTCCTCCGTAATAATCAATCTCTATCGAAGTATCTCCATCCGAAAAATCCAGACTTGATGCCCAGATACCTGCATAGACATCTGCAAAACCACCCGTTGAATAAGCCCAATCAAATCCACCCGAGATTGCAGGCTGTTCGTTAGATTGGGAAATACCTCTGTACATATAATCTGTAGTTAAGGCCACATTGGCACTGAACTCGTGCGGCGAGTCCTCTGCCGTCACCATCGGTGAAGTGATAATCATTGCACTGGTGATAAGTGCGATAGAAAGTTGTTTCATTTAATATTCTCCCAACTAGATAATGTAAAAATTTATGGTTTTTTAAACCCAAGTTAATAAGGCTTGCCCACTGCTATTGCACATGCTGTGCCAATACCTAATATATGTATAGATAACAATTACTTAACTACTTTATTGAGTAAAACTATGTGATAAACGATGCGCTAAAATAGAAATTCCGCACCAAGCCAGTGCATCCTTTTGATGCGTCGCACTCATTTAACTCGTGAATCTTTAAATCCATTTAAACGATAGATACAGGCATACGATTCAAGTGATTTTGCTACAATGAATTGATGCAATTTATGCACATGTAACAAACCACTTTCACGTGCAATTCAGGACAATCATGAAAAACGAATTTAAATTAGAAGAAATAGTGAAACAGGTACTGGACAAACTTCCATCTGACGTTGGAAAGATTCAGGAAGATATTGAAAAAAACCTTAAATCTGCATTACAAGCCACATTCTCCAGATTAGATCTTGTCTCAAGAGAAGAATTTGATATCCAATCAGAACTTCTTTCACGTACACGCGCCTTGGTTGAAGAGTTGGAGAAAAAAATTGATACGTTGGAGCAAACTAGTAAACCCTAGCTATACGTCATATGATTCCATGATCTTAGTAAAGGATTTTTAACTGATATAACTAGATAGAGAGGGATTTCTAATCTGCAACAGGCAGATTTATTAAGGACGATGAGTATTGCAATTACCTATAGCCGCGCACAAGTCGGCATTCAAGCACCACTGGTGACTATAGAAGTTCACATTACGCGCGGTCTACCCAGTCTTTCTATTGTCGGATTACCTGAAGCTGCGGTTAAAGAAAGCAAGGACAGGGTTCGAAGTGCCATACTCAATAATCATTTCGAATTTCCGCTCGGCCGGATCACCATCAATCTTGCACCTGCCGACTTACCCAAAGAAGGTGCACGCTTTGATTTAGCAATCGCTCTGGGCATTCTTGCTGCATCAGGACAAATCCCCAATGAAACTCTGCGACACTTCGAATTTGCTGGTGAGTTAGCCTTGACTGGAGAACTACGCGCGGTGAAAGGCATGCTGCCTTTTGCTCATGCTTGTTCACAGCAGAAACACACGCTGATATTACCCACCCAGAATGCAGATGAAGCAGCGCTTGTTTCCAACATAAATATTCATCCTGCGGCACACTTGATGGATGTTTGCTCACATATCAATGGCAACGAACAAATCCCCTTACACATCAATAAACCCGTGGTTAATAATGTATCTCACGAATTTGATTTTTCTGATGTCCGCGCCCAAAACCATGCCAAGCGTGCCTTAGAGGTTGCGGCTGCAGGCGGTCATAATCTGATTATGATAGGCCCACCCGGCACAGGTAAAACCATGTTGGCAGAAAGACTACCTGGAATCTTACCGCCGATGACTGAAGCACAAGCATTGGAATCAGCAGCGGTGACTTCTATCAGTAGTCAGGGATTCGATCCGAAAAAATGGAAACAACGCCCTATCAGACATCCGCATCACACTGCCTCCGGTGTTGCTCTGGTGGGTGGTGGCAGTCAACCACGACCCGGAGAAATATCTTTGGCACATCATGGTGTGTTGTTTCTCGATGAATTACCGGAGTTTGATCGCCGCGTGCTGGAAGTATTAAGAGAACCTCTGGAATCAGGACGCATAGTTATATCACGGGCAGCGAATCAGGCTGAATTCCCCGCGCAATTTCAGCTCATTGCGGCTATGAATCCCTGCCCTTGCGGTTATCTTGGTGATGCAGGTGGTCGTTGTCACTGCACTGAAGATCAAGTCCATCGTTACCGACAAAAGATTTCAGGCCCGCTACTCGACAGGATTGATATACATATTGAAGTGGCAAAAGTTGCCAAAGAAGTTTTTCATCACGACTACAGCGGCAATACTGAAAATAGCCGCACAGTCCAACTACGCGTCGCCAAGGCCTACGAATTACAATTAAATCGATCAGGGAAGGCGAATCACAAACTCACCAATAAGGAAGTTAATAGTTATTGCAAGATTAATGAGGCCGGCTCAAGGCTACTCGATACCGCGGTGGATCATCTGGGCTTGTCCGCTCGTGCCATACACCGTATTCAAAAAGTTGCCCGTACCATTGCCGATTTGGCAGGTGCAGAATCGATAGATTTAACACATTTGAGCGAAGCCATCAGTTACAGACGCCTCGATAGAAAATGAAACTGCATAGAAAAATAATTTAAGCACTTGCATGCCTATTTTAATTAAGGTCAAATTGACCTATGCAAATTCAACACAATATAGATGTCTCCGTAGAAACGGATTACGTCAAAAACCAGTCCGATCCAGATAATGCGCGGTATGTATTCGCCTATCGCATTACTATTAAAAACAATGGATCTGCTCCTGCCAAATTGCTCAGCCGCCGCTGGTTGATCACAGATGCTAATGACAAGATTCAGGAAGTGACAGGAGAAGGCGTCGTTGGGAAACAGCCACATTTGAACCCAGGTGAAACTTTTTGCTATACCAGTGCTGCCGTGATTGAAACGCCTGTTGGATATATGCAGGGTAACTATTATCTAATTGCCGATGACGGCATTGAGTTTGATACAGAAATTCCTGCTTTCGGCCTTTCCATACCCCACGCTTTACACTAAAGGGCATCTCTATTAGTTCATGGATAAGCCTATTGAGTCCAAAATCTCCAATAGCCGCGTCGCCTACATGAATGTAAGCGAGGAGCGCGAGCAGGAGAGGAAGCTTTACTAAGCAATTGCAATAGAACAACTATTACAATAACTTAGTGCCTTGCGGGTGACCAAAGGGAATGCCCTTGGGTAAAGATTTTGAATCTCAATGTATCTCACCCAGAACTAGTAGAGGTGCCCTAAAAATGTCGACCTACGCAATCGGCGATATTCAAGGTTGTTTTAAAGAACTCGTCCGACTACTCGATAAAATTAATTTTGACGAATCCAACGATCGTCTGTGGTTCGTTGGTGATCTGGTTAATCGCGGGCCTGATTCTCTGCAAGCATTAAATTTTATTATGGATTTAGGTGAGTCTGCTATCACTGTCCTTGGCAATCATGACCTTCATCTTCTGGTTATCACCGAAGGACTAGCAGAACCCGGCAAGAGTGATACATTAGCAGCGATTATTAACTCGCCAGAAAAGCGAAAATTAATCGACTGGGTACGACAACAACCACTCATGCACCATGACAAAGAATTAAATTTCTCAATGATCCACGCAGGTCTGCCACCTCAGTGGGAAATCGAACAAGCATTAGAATTATCTTCAGAAGTAAGCAATATGTTAAACAGCGATAATTATCTTTCATTCCTTGATGTGATGTATGGTAATAATCCTAAGCTTTGGGATGAGAATCTGACCGGCAATGATCGCATCAGATTTATTGTGAATTGTTTCACGCGCATGCGCTATATTAATGATAAAGGTGAATTAGAATTTTCAGAGAAAGGAGCCCCCGGATCTCAAGGAGATCATCTATCACCCTGGTTTACGATTGATGACAGAAAAACAAAGCATGACAAAATTGTTTTCGGCCACTGGTCGACCGTACATTTGGGGATCATTAAAAACTTCAAGTCATACAATGTTTACCCTATTGATACAGGTTGTCTCTGGGACGGCGAATTAACAGCATTACGACTCGAAGATGAAACCTTATTCAGCGTCCCTGCTGAATAAAGATTTATAGTCATATTGCCTAGAATGTAATGCTGACACCGCCAATCACACGGTAGTCTGGCTCACTCTGCAGATCATTCAAATCATTCACGATCGGTATACCGACAGATGTGAATAGCGATACGCAATGGCCTAGTCCGACTCGCAAACCCGGAGACAAGTAAAGTGTGTGACCTCCACTATGTTCTTCTGACGCACCACCGATATTCACACGCTGTCTGCTATCACCATTCAATTCGACCACTAGATCAATATAGTCAATGATATTTCCTTTATGTGCGTGTTGATGGTGGTCGTGCTCACCTTCAGGAATGGTCGTACGATATGTCAGCGCAAGATTGTAGTTAAAGATGTCACCCAAATCGGTATCTTGCGTTCCTTCAGTAACGAATGTGTAGAGCACATTGCCGGAGAAGCCAATATCGTCCCAATTACGATTATATGCCAACCCTAAGAAGGGATCCCACGAACCAGATCCCGTTTGTTGTTCAGCTTCGAATAAACCGCCCTCGATTTCCCTGACGCCAGTTTCGCCCGTCGGTGTCTTAATCCCCATAAGGATCGCAACATCTTGTTTTTCACTCTGATGGAATCGATATTGTCCAAACAAAGTCAAATCGCCTACGCCATTAGAATCACCCGCCAGTTCAGCTTCGCCCACACCCATATCATTATGTGCCTCACGAACGTTAGACCGATCAACATAAGGCATGGATAGACCAATCGTCAGATCATCTGTCAAACCATATGCAAAATTGGCTGAAGCGCTGAAAAGACTATCAACACTGTGGACATCTTCATCAGCAGTACCTGCAGCTTCCAGAACCACATCAGAGATATCATCAAGTTCCAGAGATTGGACACTGATACCAACAACAATTTTTCCTTTAGGTAAGGTTGCACCTGATGTCGTCATGATGGCACCCCCGGCACCTGTTTCAAAACTGGTACTGGCATGATCAGCAAACACTGTTTGGTTAAAACCTAATAAAACTATAAATAAAATTGGAATACGCATTTTCTTCCTCTTGGAATACGTTTTAGAATAAGTCCGAAAATATTTTTTAATTTATGTTTAAAACGCGTATTGCCAACCTGCGGTGATGACTAAATCTGTTTCCAATTGAGGGCCATTCAAATCCTGATGCACAGGGAACCCGGCTTCAAGCGCAAGACGGTGCCCTCTTAGCGCCCCGGTTTGGCCAGCCAGGTTTATTCCAAATAAAACTGATAGCGTCTCACCACCTTGATTATTTGGATCCGCCGTTTGTACTGGTGCAACAATCGCAGCATCAATCCCATTTATTTTTCCCAGCCTTTCTCCTTTAATTCGAACAGATGTCGTAAGCCAGTTGAACCAACGATAACTCGCCCATGATGTAAGCATGTGCTTATCACCAAGACTATAATCTTCCCCATTTTCTCCTGCTCGAATGGTGCCACTGTATTGCGTACCCCATGCCCATTGATCATGATTACCTGAATAGACAACTCCGGGTAATAGATCATAGGTGCCTGAACCAAGTTGCATAGGATATGGTAAACGTACTTCAGGCGTACCACCCATCGGCGTGAGTATTGTTCCCTTCTCTGTAATGGAGCCTGTCGGCAAACTGACACCAGCATTAAATTGAATACGATGATTGCCGACATGATAGACATCAAACATACCGGTCACTCTGGTATCGCCAATACCATCAGATTTAGTTCTGAATGTACCTAGCCGAGTTGTACCAGCACCTCCCATAAAAGTGATGTGGTCCATGCTTTTTTCTACATACATGCCCATTACCATCAAAGTTAACCAATCTGTTGGTGCAAACATGCCCCCAAACATATGCATCTCCATGCTCATATCAGTAGGCACTACACGCAATGTTGGAGGTTGGCCTGGCGTACCAAAAAAACGATTAGCTACTGTTGTGACAATCTGTTCGGGGGTCACTTCATCATCATCGATCAAATTACCCTGCATAGACATGTGTTGATAACGATAGGACAACATCCACTCACCTTTCTTATGAGTATGTTCTTCCATGACACCAATAGGCGCATGACTATCTGCTTGAATAGGCTTCAGCCCTTCACTACCGATAGTTCCACTTACACTGGTAGGTGCACCATCATGTGCAAATACAATTGATGATGAAAATAAGAACGTAAAAACACATCTGATAAAAATAATTTTAAGACTTTTCATTTTTGATTCCTGCTAAAACGATAAATAAAAAATCATGTGCGTACACATGACTCTCTCGGTATTGTTACGACCAAGAGAATGAAAATAATTTATTTAGCTATAAGCAGGAGGTCCGCGTGTGACGCGAGAGTTTGGAATAAACCGTTGAAGATTCGAAGGTCGATAAATAATTTGATTCTGATGTCTGCTGACGATAACTGGTTCAGCTTCAAACACGGTGTTAAACACCATCACACTACTGGTCGACCAAAAACTGCAGGATGTCGAGATATGACTTTCTGCCTCACCCTCATTTCCGTCATGACTATGATGATCATGTGAATCGCTTGACTGATACATGACCACAGGCCCGTCACAAAAAGCCAAACCTAAACCACCATCGGCCGAAATACTGAGCATAAAGCCCGGTGCGATAAATGAACGGAGGAATACAGCAAGTCCAATAAGGATCAGGTGTATTCTCAGATATTTATGACGACGGAAAAAACGCATAACCACATTCTAATAGAAAAAATTACTCGATGAAAGTCAATCGTCACTCTCTGCTTCTAGTACGTATATAATGATTAACAACCTATGCTGAAATATTTAACCCATGAATATTTAACCCATGCCAATTACGCATAAACAAATCTATGAAATCGTTCGTCGTATTCCAGAAGGTCGCGTCGCAACCTATAGACAGATTGCAAAACTGGTCGGCGATCCACATCATGCAAGGCAAGTTGGCTATGCACTTGCTGCGCTAGATAATGCTAGTGATATCCCCTGGCATCGCGTTGTGAACGCAAAAGGAAAAATCAGTCCAAGAGGCATGGATGGCTATGATGATTACCAACGAATCTTGCTAGAGAACGAAAATATAACCTTTAATGACAACGATTGTATTTCACTAAAACGATATCAATGGCAAACTACACAAAGTAATTAATCCAAGATAGTAGATGAATGAACTCTGAACTTGTCACACATAAACTATTCATTATCCAATCACTATGACTCAAGAAAACAAACCCTCCATTACCCTTGCCTTTGATGTGTATGGCACTTTGATTAACACTCAAGGGGTCGTTACGGCATTACAGAAATTGATTGGAGATAAGGCTGAGGAATTTTCTCGCACCTGGCGCGAAAAACAATTGGAATACTCTTTTCGCAGAGGTCTGATGCGAGATTATGAACAATTTTCCATTTGTATTAGTAACGCGCTTGATTACACCTGCGCTTACTACAAGACACCACTCACCGAAACACAAAAAAATGAATTGCGCGGTGCTTACCGCGTGCTACCAGCATTCGATGACGTGAAAGAAAGTTTAGCGCGTTTAAAGGAAAATAATTATCCTCTGTATGCATTTTCCAATGGCAGCGCAGATACCGTTGATATGTTACTGACTACAGCTGGCATCAGAGATTTTTTTATTGATATCGTCAGCGTGGATGACATCAAAACTTTCAAACCTAATCCTGATGTTTACCACTACTTCATTGAAAAGACAGGCGCTTCTGACAGTAGTGCGTGGTTGATATCAAGTAATCCATTCGATGTGATTGGCGCAATATCAGCAGGCTGGAAAGCGGCCTGGGTTAAACGTTCTGAAAACATTATATTCGACCCGTGGGGAATAGAGCCAAGTCTCGTTGTAAACAGTCTTTCTGAATTAAATGATCAGTTTTTTTTATAGCCGGTCTTTCTTGTAGAATTCAGTTAAAGTAATCAATAACAATCACTATAAAGGGGAGTAAATCATGTCTGAAGTAAACCGCGTATGGCGATTACGTAAACGTCCTGTTGGCGATATACGTGATGGTGATTTGAGTTTTGAAGAAGAACCCATTCCTGAACCTGCAGACGGAGAATGTTTATTCCGTCTTAACTATCTATCTCTGGATGCGACTAACAGGATGTGGATGAGCGAGATTCAACAATATATGCCTCCAGTTGTCATTGATGCCGCGATGCGTGGTGTCGTTTGTGGAACTGTTGTTAAAAGCAGAAATACATCCTTTAAAGAAGGTGATATTGTCAGTGGGCTTGGTATTTGGGCTGACTATCAATTAGGTAGCGCTGAGACTGTGAGTTTATTAGGCGATACAGGATCTGTCCCAGTTATCGATGCTTTTGGTACTTTCGCTATCGCTGCGCCTACGGCCTATTTCGGTCTGCTCGAGATTACTGAACCCAAAGCAGGAGAAACCGTTGTTATATCAACTGCTGCTGGTTCGGTTGGGTCAATCGTCGGACAGATTGCCAAGATCAAGGGCTGTCATGTCGTAGGGATAACCGGTACCGATGAAAAATGTAAATGGATAACTGAAGAGCTTGGCTTCGATGAGGCCATCAACTACAAAACAGAAAATTTATCAGAGGCACTAGACCGCACATGCCCTAATGGCATAGATGTCTATTTTGAAAATGTAGGCGGTGAGATCTTAGACACTTGTCTCAAACACATGAACATGTACGGCCGCATATCAGTGTGCGGGCTAATCGCACACTACAATTCCAGCGAAGAAGTCCCAGGGCCAAAGAATTACCCGATGATTCTGATGAATCGGTTAAAGATTCAAGGTTTTATCATACTGGACTATATGGATCGTTATCCTGAAGCTATAGCAGCAATCACACAATGGATGGATGAAGGCAAAATCAAAGTACAACAGGATGTTGTTGATGGACTTGAGAATGCAGTTGAGACGGTTAAAAAACTCTATACCGGTGCTAATACTGGCAAGTTAATGATCAACGTGAAAGACGTCTAAGAGAAATCTTTTTAAATTCTGGCTACAAAAATATAGATACCACGCTCACTAGCCATAAATATAAAGTTTATGGCTAGTGACTGGAGAAAACTTCTGTGTCACCTTTTTCATCAAAAGAGACAACATCATAGGCTTGCGGAGCACTCCCTTCCATACCGGGAGAACCTATGGGCATGCCCGGAACCGCAATGCCTTTGATCGCTGGTTTTTGTTTTAGCATTTCAACAATATCTTCAGCCGACACATGTCCTTCGACGAGATAATCTCCAACAACAGCCGTGTGACAAGAAGCAAGCGCCGGAGGAATGCCATAACTACGCTTTACCAGATTGATGTCATCCACATCAATAGCCTTTACCTCAAAACCATTCGCTTCAAGATGAGTCACCCACTTACTACAACACCCGCACGTCGGAGATTTGAAAACCTGAATGATGGGTAGCTCAGATACAGATTCTGCTTCTGCTTCTTCAGCTGCACAAGAGATGCTCAACAAAGCAATAAAGATTGATGCTATTGTAAAACGTAACATTGATTATTCCCGTAGATTAGATAAGAAGATTTTACTACTTTATGCAGTCACTGTCAGGTGTTCATCAGGTGCTTCTGTTTCTCGTTGTTGCAATACCCAGAGACTGGTATAGATACCTTGCTTGTCGAGAAGATCAGCATGTGTGCCCTGTTCGACTACGCGGCCTTGATCTAAAACGACGATATGATCTGCATCAACGATCGTTGATAAACGATGGGCAATAACCAATGTCGTATTGCTCTCCGCTACCTCACGCAATGCCTCTAGTATGGCTTGCTCCGAGCCGGAGTCGAGTGAGGATGTTGCTTCATCGAAGACCATAATGCCGGGATTTTTAAGTAACATTCTGGCGATGGCAATGCGTTGTTTCTCACCACCAGAAACTTTCAGGCCGCGTTCGCCAACTAGCGTATCGTAGCCTTGAGGCAATTGTTCGATAAACTTATCTAAATGCGCAAGCCGCGCCGCTTTTTCAATATCATCCTTACTTGCGTCTGGCCGACCATAGGCAATGTTGTAATAAATATTATTGTTAAACAAAACCGTGTCTTGCGGGACAACACCAATGGCAGAACGCAGGCTATATTGCTTCAACTCACGGATGTCTTGATTATTAATTGTGATCTGACCTGCATCTACATCGTAAAAACGAAACAGTAAACGCGCAAGCGTTGATTTACCTGCACCAGATGGGCCGACCACTGCTACTTTTTTTCCCGCCGGAATTTCAAAAGACACATCTCTCAATATCTGTCGATCTTCTTTATAACCAAAACTAACATGCTCAAATCGTACTGCCCCACCGTTGAGCACTAAATCGTTAGCGTCAGGCTTGTCCTTAATCTTGGTCTCTTTGCCTAACAGTGAAAACATATGTTCAATATCTGCCAGTGCACGTTTGATTTCGCGATAAACAAAACCGAGGAAATTTAGCGGAATGAATAATTGCAACATGTAGGCATTCACCAACACCAAATCACCGAGCGTCATCGCGCCAGTGCTAACGTCATAGGCAGCAAGTGTCATTATCGCTGTAATAGAAATGGCGATAACAAAGGCCTGACCAGAATTCAAAGCGGCCATAGACAACCTGTTTCTGGCGCGGGTTTTCTCCCAGCCTGTTAGATTTTCATCATATTGTTCTGCTTCGTAGGCTTCGTTACCAAAGTATTTGACCGTTTCAAAATTGAGTAAGCTATCAATCGCACGAGTGTTGGTTTTATTATCCATTTCGTTCATTTCACGCACAATATTAGTTCTTTTTTCAGTGAGGATGACAGACCAGAGAATATAAAAAAAGACTGCAGTAACGATGATGATGGCGTACCAGACGCTATAGTTAACCATCAAAATCACGGTAATTAGGCTGATTTCCAAAAGAGTCGGAATAATATTGAACAACATAAACCGCATCAGGAAATTGATACCGTTAGTGCCACGTTCAATATCTCGTGCCATACCGCCAGTGCGTCGTGACAGATGAAAATCCAGATCCAATGCATGTAAATGTTTAAACAACTTTAGGCCAATACGATGCATGGCATGTTCTGTTACACGACCAAAGATCGTATCGCGTATTTCACCAAACAAGATAGTCCCCAGTCGAAGCACGCCATACATAACCAAAAAAAGAATCGGCACAACAATAATTTGAGTCTGATTCGAATCCAGCGCATCAACGATATTTTTCATGGCAAATGGGATCATTACATTTGCCAACTTTGCGAGGAGTAAAAATAATAGCGCCAAAAATACCCGACCCCTGAATTCCATAAAATAGGGGATGAGACTTTTTATCGCAGTCCAGTCTCCCGACCATCGATTATTTGTTGTGTTATCACCGTGTCCACGCATGGCGTTAGTGTACACAGTTGTAATCAATTTTCGGTGTTCACTTTCAGCAAATCTTTGCTGAAAGTTATCGAGCACAATCGCTAAGAACCGAGTACCTCTTTGATGAATGCGGCGTAAATACTGCGAAATCTAACGCACTTTCCATTGAAATTAAGCATATATGGCTATAAATATTGATATACTGCTGAAAAATTAAGAAGGGGCAGAAGTTCTGATCCTGGAAATAATTTCATTTAAACCTTAAATATGAAGGAGTTAAAAATGGCAGAAGCAAAAGGGTTGAGTAAACCGGTAAAGCTGAAAAGTGAACTATCGGCGTTATTGGGTGCAAAAGAACTTCCCCGTACTGAGATCACCAAGAAGTTATGGGACTATATTAAGGCGAATAAACTTCAGACAAAAACTGAAAATGGCGCGGCAATGAACGCAGGAAAATACATCGTTGCTGATGCTAAGTTGCTCTCGATATTCAAAAACACAAAATCAACAAGTAAGTCAGGCAAGCTCACTGACCTTACAAATCTAAAAGAAGGTCAGACAATCGACATGATGCAGATGGCTGCTGTTGTCGGTGCAAATATAGAATAAGCTTCAGCGTAGGGCCTGCATATGAATACTGCAGGCCCTACACAAAATTTCCCTCATGTTTTTACAACAAAGATGTGAAGTAATATAAAATTCTCCACCGACCTTACGCGGCTTCTTTTTCAATCTTTTGGTGCTTATTTATCGTATCTACAAGATCGTGAAGCGTATCCCGAAGCTTAAAAAAATCTGGTTCTGATAATTTTGTTTGGCAGGCGACTTCTTTTTGTAACTCAGCTACTTCGTGTTCCAGGTCACGCCCTTTTACAGTCAGAGATACATTAACAACACGTTCATCTTCAACGTTACGTTTTCTTGATATAAACTCTATTTTCTCAAGTCGTTTGAGTAATGGTGTGATGGTGGACGAATCGAGTTTTAGAAGAACCAGATATTGAGGATAAGTTATTCCAACTTTATTAAGCTTATGGCGATATGTCCTGGTAATAGTGTTGGTGGCAGCATAAAGCGCAAAACATAACTGATTGTTTAATAGAAGATTTTCGTAATTTTACACAAAACACCTTCTGTGATTAATGATTAGTAACCCAATATATATTATATAATTAATTAATGTGCTAATTATCTATCAATCAGCTCAATGTTAATCGATTCCCTCTCCTTTCTCATGCGAGTGGAAGGAATAATTTCAGGGTCACCTGAACACGGTGTTCAGATGACCGCCTTCAAAGCCTCTAACTCTTCATGCAACCGCATCCACTCCTCCTCAAGTTCTTCGTTAAGTCGTTTAAGCTCACCCTGACGTTGCAAAACTTCCTGTAAATTGTCCTTGTTAGCGGCCTCATAAAGCGTTGTGTCCAGTAACTGCTCTTTGATGCTTGTCAGCTCTGTTTCATTAGATTCTATGGCCGCCTCGACTTTTGATACTTTGTTTTTCATCGGTTGCAATTGTTTGCGTTGTTCGGCGGCAAGTCGACGTTGCTCTTTTTTATCTACTTTGGGGACATCAACATTAGCAGCAATCTTTGAAACAGAATTACCCTGCTTACTCTTCAACAACCATTGCTGGTATTCATCTAAATCACCATCGAAGGTTTCCACCTGCCCATCAGCAACCAATAAGAATTCATCTACGCTATTACGTAACAAGTGACGATCATGAGATACCAGAATCATAGCCCCCGAGAAACTTTGCAAAGCCATCGTGAGTGCGTGGCACATTTCTAAATCTAGATGATTTGTTGGTTCATCCATAATCAACAAGTTGGGTTTTTCCCATACCACAATTGCCAGTGCCAGACGTGCCTTTTCACCACCGGAAAAATGCTTCGGTGCTTCGCTTGCCATATCACCATGAAAGTTAAAGCCACCAAGAAAATTACGAATCACCTGCTCAGTAACAGTTGGCGACAATCGTTGAATATGCGTAATGGGGCTGGCGGTTAAATCTAATGCTTCCAGTTGATGCTGAGCAAAATAACCCACCCGCAGATTGTCTCCCGCCTGTCGCGTTCCATCACGCAACGATAAATCACCCACCAACGTTTTAATCAAAGTAGATTTACCCGCGCCATTCGGACCAAGCAAACCAATACGGCTGCCAGGGGCAATACTCAAATCAACGTCAATTAGAATTTCTTTATCGTCATAACCTAAGGTGGCTTTTTCAAGATAAAGCAATGGATTCGAAGGCTTGGGCGGTTCGCTAAAACCAAAATGAAATGGTGAATCAATATGCGCAGGAGCAATGTCTTCCATGCGCGCCAATGCTTTGATGCGACTCTGTGCTTGCTTGGCTTTGGTCGCCTGGGCTTTGAAACGGTTGATGTAACTTTGTAAGTGCGCACGTTCAGCCTGTTGCTTCACATAATTTGCCTGTTGCTGTGCCATACGTTCAGCGTGTTGCTGTTCGTAGGCGGAGTAGTTACCTTTGTAGTAATTAATCTGCTGGTTATGCAAGCGTGCAATGTGAGTAGCGACAGAATCCAGAAAATCCCGATCATGAGAAATCAGTAGCAATGTCCCTTGATAACGCAGCAGATATTGCTCCAGCCAGACGGTGGCATCTAAATCCAGATGGTTGGTCGGTTCATCGAGCAACATTAAATCCGATGGACACATCAATGCCCGTGCAAGATTCAATCGAATACGCCAGCCACCGGAAAACGTGTTAACGACGCGTTGATGACCGTCAGCCTCAAAACCCAGGCCATACAAAAGTTGATGTGCACGGCTTGGCGCCGTATGCGCATCAATGGTATCTAACTTATCGTAGCCATGCGCTAACGCTATATTATTCTCACTGGCTTGAGCAGCTTCAATCGCCGCTTCAGTTTCGCGCAACTCAATATCACCATCAAGCACATAATCCAGTGCCGTTCGATCGCTATGAGCCACTTCCTGCGCCATATGCGTAATACGCAATTGTTTGGGTAACACCACATCCCCGTGATCGGTCTGTAGCTGACCCAGAAACAACTGAAACAGGCTGGTTTTACCGGTGCCATTAGCACCAATCACACCCACGCGCTGACCTGCATGCACCAGCAGGTTTGCTTTTTCTAACAGTGGCTTCTGCCCGCGTTGCAGGCTGACTTCATTTAGACCAATCATTAAGTTTTCTCGAAAAAGGGACTAAATTAAACCTCCCCTCTAGTGGGATTTATTTATATACGAGGTTTCGTTTTTAATTTACTGCCTGGGCAATAGGATGTATGGATTTTAATGCGCGATTAACAGATTGTTCAGCAAGCGTTAACTCGTATTGATCCTGAAGATTCATCCAACTTTGTGCATCAGTACTAAAATACTTTGCCAGACGTAAAGCCGTTTCAGCGGTAATACCTCTTCGTTCACGCACAATTTCATTGACCCTGGCGGGAGTAACGCCAATCGCTTTAGCCAGAGCATTGCTGGATAGCCCGAAGGGTTCCATAAAATCATGTTTTAATATTTCTCCCGGATGCACCGGCTTAAGTTTCTTCATTTCTTTCTCCTGCCCCTGTCTACTCCGAGGCGCGAGTAATACATAGTCATACAAATCATAAATTATTAAATGAATCGACGAACGCGATTGTCTTCAGCTAACTTCTCCGTGTCTGAACAACGAAAGCTTTATATCATATTTATATAGTATATCGATATGCGATATCGTCATTATTTCTGTGTAAATTTTAGATTTTGGTGTCAGACACGAATGGTACTTACTTAAGGCATTGTTTCTGGGAACAACGCCAGGTACAAACCCTTACCGTCATTCTGGCGAAAGCCAGAATCCAGTCAATTAAACGAGTCCGCTTCGCGGACACTTTGTTTACTCGGCTTTGTCTGGAAAATTAGCTCCAAGCATTTTCACCCGAATATGTCCTATATTCGTCCTGAGTCGCTCTCGGTCTCCGTTCCGGACTCGACTCTACCGATTACTTCCATGTAATCGTACCTCCTGCATCCATGCAGTCGTCGATGCTGGGATACCCCAGCATGACAGTAATATTTACTTAAGTAAGTACTATTCGTACCAGACACTTTTGTATTTTTTGTACCCTCAATTCAATCGATACACCTTCTTAATTCTTTCTGTCTGTTGTTTCGCTTTGGTACTGGGGATTGTTTGTCGATGGCCATAGGGTTTCCAGGCTGGTGCAATCACATTAGGCATGGTCGATCGATCCAATAGTGGCATAGGCGCCACGGTAAACTCACCATAACGTTCATTGATTAAATCCATTGCCCTGTTTAATTGATAACGTTTAGACGTGTCTTCACCAAAGAGATCGATCTGTCCTTTGTATGAACGAGGATCTAATGCCGTCACCTGCACTTGAAACACACCTTGTCCTTGCCAATAGTGAGACAAGATATGCTTACAGAGTTTTATAATAAGTTTGCTGTCGTTGGTTGGAAAAGTTGTTTTCAGTTTGTCGCCAAGCCAACCGTCTTCACACTTCAATCCAATAAGATATTTCTGTGCTTGCATGGCATTGCTACGTAATCGACTCGCGACTTTTTCCGCCATGTGTATGAGATACATATAGAGTATGTTTTTATCTCGTGTGTTTGGCGGCAGCACTTTACCGTGACCCATTGATTTGGGTGCTTTAACATTTTTCTCTACCTTGTCTGGATCGGCCCCCTGACACATATACCAGATACGTTTCCCTGGATTACCGAATCGCTGGCCTAAAACACTAATCGGTAACTTGGCAACATCACCACAAGTAAATGCACCACGCTTGGCAAGGAAACCACCAATACCTTTATTCACACCACAAAGTTCTGTCACGGCAACAGAAGCAAGTCGTTCTCTGGCTTCCCAGGGAGGAATTAATGTCAGTCCATCTGGCTTATTCAATTTAGCTGCGTACTTGGCAGTGGATTTGTCGCCACTAATACCCACAGAGCAACGCACGCCGGAACAATCAAAAACACTTTGCTTGATTAAACGCCCAACGGTTTCAGCCGACCCCCACATGTTTTGACAATGCGTCAGATCGAGAAAGGCTTCATCGACCGAGAATATTTCAAAGTCCGGTGTAAACGCATGAAGACATTCCATAATGCAAGTAGACACCTTGGCATAAAGTACCGGGTTCGCAGGAAGCTGGATTAACTGAGGACAAAGTTGCCTGGCTTCTCTTAAGCGCATGCCCGTACAAATACCAAAGGCACGCGCTTCGTAAGACGAAGTAATGATGCAAGTGCCTACCAAGCCATTGGTGATGGCAACAGGCTTACCGGAGAGTAGAGGATTATTGGCTTGTTCGACAGAAGCAAAGAACGCATTCATGTCCACCAACGCGATCATGCTGGGCCAGTGGTGCGGTTGCGGCATTAATAAAGCCTGACTTGTCCAACCAACACGCCTTGTATTTGTACTCGCTCAGCATCATAGAACATCGGTTCCATAGAAGCATTTTCAGGGATCAGCTCTATACCGCCCCGACGTCTCTTTAACCGCTTTAAAGTCGCTTCACTTTGATCAATCAATGCAACAACAATATCGCCTGTCTTGGCAGTGTCCGCATGTTTAATGACAACATAGTCGCCATCATGGATCCCGGCATCGATCATGGAATCCCCGTCAATCTTGAGGACGTAACGATCAGCCCCTAACAGCAACTCAGAAAAATTAATCTCTTCCTGATCAGTAATGGCCTCGATAGGTTTACCCGCAGAGATACGGCCAACAAAAGGTAATATATTGCTATGTCTTTCGGCTTCTCCCGTTAAACGCATACCACTATAGTGGGGATTCCTCTGTAAATGCCCTTTGTCTTCGAGTGCCTTCACATAACGATGAACTGTGCCTCTGGAATTAATCCCAACATCAGAGCCGATCTCCTCTAATGTCGGCCCGTGGCCTTCAATAGCGATATAGCGGGTAATACATTGCAAAACTTTTTCTTCTTTCTGGGTAAGCATAAATGTTCTCAAATGTTTTCATTAGAGAATACTGGCAATATGAGGAGAGATCAAGCGGAATGCTTGGTTATTTGGAATGCGTTGAAATGGTTTTATATAGGAACTCTAAAGTTCTGCTATCGGCCAGAAGCGGCAGCTTCTTAAATACATTGTGTCATTATGGTTAACTACTTCTTGTTAAGCTGATATTTATAACGCCATTTCTTTCTTTTTAAATAATATGGATGTTCTATTTTTTTGTTTTTCATTGTGATCAGCTGTCCATCAACCAGTTCCAGTTCAGCGCCATCTTTAATGGAAATGAGTTTATTATTCTCAGATACCACTCGCATGGTGCCATCATCTCTAATATACAAATAAGATCCATACTTTAAACGTACAGGCTCACTCATAATTTCAGCAGCACCGATAGACATAGTTGAAATTAACAGTATAATTAATATCAATTTACGCGTTTTATTAATCTTTTTATTTGCCAACTTATAATTAAAAGTTAACACTTAATCCAATCGATATTGCTCGTCCCATGATAGGACTGCGTTCTTTGATTAGTGAGGTATGTCGTTCACCGTATTCATCTAACAGATTATTTGCCTTCAATTGAATCGCCAGTGGTATTGAGTCATTATTCAATCGGTAATTCATGCTCATGTTCAGCAAAGTATAACCATCCGTGTCTGTTTCAAGTGGTCCACTGTCTTTTTGATCAAGCACAGTAATTAAATCTAACTTTGCAGTCAGTTGATCTCTTTTATAAAGTAATCCCATGCCGAGTCGTGCCGGTGAAATCCGGGATATATTTATATCTCCATCACGTTTGGCCCTGACCCAATCGCCGAAGAACGATAAATCTAAATCGCTGCTTGTATTCTGAAATATCTTAAAGGAGCTTTTCGCTTCGGTGCCATAGAATAATGTATTGGCTTGCTGATATTGAAGGAGTCTTAATTCACCAGCTGCTGTACCTGTCTCATCGACTTCATCGACAGTGCCATTATTATCCAGATCTAATCCCTGCAAGAATATATAATCTTCGATGTAATTCAGAAATAAATTAATATTCCATGTCCAGCGTCCGGATTCATTCGCTACTGATAGATCCATTGTATTTTGTGTTTCAATATCCAAATCTTTTGCTCCCAACTCAAATGCAGCTGTTGCCAGATGAGGGCCATTCGCAAATAATTCTTCAACCGTTGGGATTCGCTGATTACGACTCAATGCTATTCCGAGTGAAAGCGTATCAGTTAGTTGATAATGAGAACCGACTGATACACTGAATGCGTCATTATTTACAGTTGATGCACTTGATGGTTCATCTCGTTGCTTCTCGTAGCGTCCACTCATCTCAAAATAAAATCTATCGAGATCAATCGCTTCATGAATGAATACTGCGACAGTCTTTGATTTCGTTGGCGGTATAAATGCCTCATCGCCAACTGCTTTAAGACTACGTAAGCCAAGCTGTGTTCCTAATGTACCAGTCCATAATCCGAGTTTTGCGTGTTGTATCTCAAGCCGGCCTTCCCATTGATTATTATCAAATGTTGTTCCTGGCGTAACTGAATCTTCAAATTCAATATGTTGATAATCATTATGTGCAGCACGAAACCTGATACTCTCAATATACCGTGTGTTTAGATTAACTTGTGCGGCGAGATCAATCCGATCTTGTTCAGTATCGATGAAGGGCTGTTCATCAGGGTTATCAAAATCTAATGGGATACCATGCGTGGACTCAAAATGACCCAATGAAAAACCGGCGAACCCCCAGTGTTCAACAAGCGATGTACCTACATTAAAATCAGTATTGTCATAAAAACTATTCCCTACAGTTCCTCTGCTTGAATCATAATTTTTTGCATCACGTCGTGTCCCATCAACATGGAATGTAAAGTTATCAATACTCCCTGTCGTATTAAAAGCATAAGACTTTTCAAGATTATTGGCATTAAAACCTGTATTCAATTTTAGTTCGAAATCGGATAAATATTCCGGGATACGATTTGTTACCACGTTGACCATACCGCCAGATGCACCACTACCATAAAGTAGCGTTGCTGGCCCACGTAATATTTCAATCTGTTCGGTATGAAGCGGATCAATCGTCACGGCATGATCGCCACTGATCGTTGAAACATCGAGGGAACTGATGCCACCTTCTGCAACCAGTACACGCGAACCACCCAGACCACGAATAATTGGACGACTGGCATAGACGCCAAAGTTACTACTTGTAACTCCTGGCTCAAGACTTAATGTTTCACCAATACTGGCAGATTTTTTTAATTCTAGTTCGTCGCCGTTAATAACGGATACAGGTTGCGCAATGTGTTCAAGACTTTGTGATCGTAACGGTCTTGCGGTAACAGTGACATCTTCTAGATAATTTGATTCTTTTGCATTTGCAATCAACGGACACACGATTGCAAAAAAACATAGAAAGTTTAACTTCTTCATTTTGATAACTCCGATAAATGATAAATAATTCAGGCACAAGTCTTGCGCTGAAATAGATTTATTAATTTAATTTACAGGAGTGTTTTGGGAGGACCGCGTATTGTTTTTACATAACAACTAATGGAATGGTGTTGAGTTTCG
>JBLHKO010000034.1:0-23898 GCA_047620145.1 Gammaproteobacteria bacterium
TGGATTTAAGACGAAATAGGTTTGTATTCCAGGCTAGCCTGTTTAGGAATTTCATTCATTGACCAGTGTTTAATACCCCATTGAATGATTTCTTCAACACTTCCATCTAATAGAATCTTGTTCGGATGCTGCCCCAGAAATTCGAGCGCCGAAAATAATGTCAATAAAGGTTGTGAGTCGTCAACAGGATCAGCGTGTTGTTGTTTACTCAATTTGTCTCCATGTTTATCAACAGCGACAGGCAAATGTGCATACGAAGGTGTTGGATAATTGAGTGTTTGTTGCAAATAAATTTGTCTGGGTGTGGAGTCTAGTAAATCTGCACCCCTTACTATTTCAGTGATGCCCTGCCATGCATCGTCAACAACAGTCGCGATATGATAGGCAACAAGTCCGTCGGCACGATACACAATGAAATCTCCAATCTCAGTTTCAAGGACTTGCTGAAAGTGATCTTGAAGTAGATCATTGAATTCGGTGGCTGACTGATTGGTGATGATACGAAGTGCGTGTTGTTGATCAGTTCCATGTGTCTGATGGCGACAGGTGCCAGGGTAAGCCTCACCCTGTAACTGTTTTCTAGTACAGGTACATCGATAGACAAGTTTTTTCTCGGTGAGAATATCCAGCGCCTCTAAATAAGCCTGCTGGCGATGAGTTTGGAACAAAACATCACCATCCCAATGTAGGCCGAGTAGCTCAAGTGATTTTAGAATTGATGTATCAGCACCATCTTGATTGCGTGGGGTGTCAATATCATCCATGCGCACCAGCCATTTTCCGAGCTGACTTTTTGTCTGCATATAACTGGCAACAGCCGCCACAACTGAACCAAAATGCAATGGTCCGGTAGGCGAGGGTGCGAATCGACCAATGACAGACATCTAATGATTAAACACAGCCGAGAAGTTGGCTGTGTGAACTTGCGAATTAACCCAGATGACGTTCCTTAATTTCATCCAGAGTTTTGCAGTCTATACATTGTGTCGCTGTTGGCCGTGCTTCAAGACGACGAATGCCAATTTCTATACCGCAAACTGCACAAAAACCGTAGTCGCCAGAATCCAGCATGGAGATTGATTCTTCAATTTTAGAGATGAGTTTACGTTCTCTGTCCCGGGTACGTAATTCCAGAGCAAACTCTTCCTCTTGTGATGCACGATCATTTGGATCCGGAAAGTTAGTCGCATCGTCTTGCATGTGTAGTACTGTTCTGTCAACTTCCTCCATTAATTCCTTCTTCCAGGCAAGCAAGATTTCTCTGAAATGAGCAGTCTGATCTTTGCCCATGTAGTCTTCATTTTTTCTTTTTTGCTTGTAGGGAGCGATTGTCGTTTTTGATGCTGATGCTGTTTTTTTAGAGGGTGATTTTTTTATGCTTGTTACTTTACCCATGGCTTTATTTTTTGTATTCCCGGTTATTTTTTTCTTATTGGAAATTGTTTTTTTTGCTACCTTCTTTTTAAGAACAGTTCTCTTTGTGATTTTCTTTTTAGTAGAAGGTTTTTTGCTAATCTTTTTCTTCGCAGCGGCCTTTTTAGCCACTTTCTTTTTTACAGGAGACTTTTTCGCAGTCTTTTTCTTGATGGGTTTTTCCTTTGCTGCGGTTTTTTTCGCCACTTTCTTCTTTACAGGTTTTTTCTTACTCGCAGCAGGCTTTTTAGTCGCTTTTTTCGCCACTTTCTTTTTCAGGTTTGCTTTCTTTTTGGTAACTTTTTTAGTCTTTTTCTTGGTAGGCATAACCCATCTACTCCAACTGCTTAAAAAAATCAGCGTGCATAAATACCAGAAAGATCGCCCGCTGGCAATCAGGATTTGTTCTAAATGATGCTAAACCTGGTTATATCAAGAAATTGTGTCTTGAGCGGGTTTTAATTTTTCTACCCACATTTTACTGGCTCCGGCGACGGCGACGGGCATGGCGATAAAATTAATCACTGGCACCAATGTCAGTAACATCACTCCCAGGCCAAAACCAAAAGTTTGCTTTTTCTTCACAGCCATCATCTTGCGTTGCTCTGGAAATACGATGCCATGGTTCGCCATCGGATAGTCCATGTATTCGAGTGCCAGCATCCATGAACCAAAAAGTAGCCAAAGGAAGGGTGCTGCTATCTGGGCAACCGGGATAATGAATATTAAAAGGAGAGGGATTGCTCTGATGACAAAATAGAGGACTTTCCTTGATTCAGATTTGATGGCTTTACTTATCTCTCCAAGAATTGCCTTAAAGCCAACGGTGTCCGTAAGTGCGATATTTGATAGCTTACTCTCTACCGCCTCCGCGAGAAAACCATTGAACGGTGCGGCGATCAGATTGGCAAGGATGGAGAAGCAAAAAAAGACCACGGTAAGAGAAACAATCATAAAGAGTGGCCAGAGTATCCATCTTGTCCACTCCCACCAGCCGGTGCTCCAGCTTTCAATAAAATCCGACAGAATGTTGGAGCCATACGCTATCGCAGTCGCAAATAGCAGCGTATTGATTAATAAAGGAATCAGGACGTAAATTCTAATGCCGGGCTGAACGACCAATTTAAAGCCAGAGAAAACATACTTAAAACCCGTGAGAAAGTCAGACATCAGGGCAGGGTAACCACTTCTGCTGGATGCCATCCCTCCATCCTATGTTCTGCAACGACGGTTGTATAAAGCCCACCTCTAACATTAAATTTTGCCGTGAGTCGCATGAATCTGGGCGAGATGGCAGCAACGATATCTTCCAATATTTTGTTGGTGATAGCTTCATGAAAGGCACCCTTGTCTCTATAAGACCAGATATATAGTTTTAATCCCTTGAGTTCAACACAAAGCGTATCGGGGATGTAATCAAACTCCAATGTCGCGAAGTCTGGCTGTCCGGTTTTTGGACACAAGCAGGTAAATTCGTGTGTTGAAATGTGGATTGTATAGTCCCTTTCCGGTGATGGATTAGGGAAAGTTTCTAATTGTTCTGAAGCCGTTTTAGACATATCATCATCGTTATAAAAAATTGCGTGTGAACCATAGCATAATTTTTTAAAAGTTACCGAAGGAAGTTAATGAAGCGCTTTAATAAGTTGTTAAATAATTATAATAATCAAATAGATACAGCAACATACTAATGTTAATAATAGTTCTATGTTTTGCTTGTTTGTCGCGCTTAATCTTTGTATCGTAACGCCTCATGCGCTTACGCAAAATCAAACTAGCTGGATTCAAATCATTCGTCGATCCTACCACCCTTAGCATACCGGGCAATCTGGTTGGTGTGGTTGGACCTAATGGTTGTGGTAAGTCCAATATCATCGATGCTGTGATGTGGGTCATGGGCGAAAGCTCGGCAAAACATCTACGCGGTGATTCGCTCACAGATGTCATTTTCAACGGTTCAACAGCAAGAAATCCTGTGGGTCAGGCGGCCGTCGAACTGCTTTTTGACAACTCTGAAGGTCGAGCAGGCGGTCAATATGCTAGCTACAGTGAAATTTCTATCAAACGACAAATCAATCGTGACGCAGTCTCGACTTATTACCTTAATGGCACGCGTTGTCGACGTCGCGATATCCAGGAAATATTTTTAGGTACCGGATTAGGTCCCAGAAGTTATGCCATTATTGAACAGGGGACGATTTCCCGTTTAATTGAAGCCAAGCCTGATGAGTTACGTACCTTCATAGAAGAAGCTGCCGGAATTTCAAAATATAGAGAAAGACGCAGAGAAACTGAAAATAGAATAAAGCACACCAAGGAAAATATTAGTCGGCTTACGGATATTCGTGATGAGTTAGAAAAACAACTCAATCATCTGCAACGTCAGGCAAAGTCTGCTGAACGCTATCAAGGTTTGAAAAAGGAAGAGCGTCAAGTGCAGGCAGAGTTATTGGCGCTGAATTGGAAAAACCTGAAGACTCACATGAAAGATGAAGATGAGTTGGTGACCACCCAAGAGAACAATGTTGAAGCCGGACTTGCAGAGGTGCGACAGGTCGAAAGTGACATTGAGAAAAACCGTGATCAATTAGTGACGGCAAATGAAACTTTTAATAACGCGCAGTCGAGTTTTTACAGTGTCGGCGGTGAAATATCACAACTCGAACAAAAGATTCAACACACGAAAGAAAGAATTACGTCGATTGAGCACGATATCGAACAGGCACAAATGGAAGAAGCGGATGCGAATCAGCATTTGCAACAAGCTGAAAACAGCTTGGGAGCACTGGTCTTAACAGCGGGGTCATTAGAACCAAAGCTACAAGGCTCTAGGAACGAAAGTGACAAAGCTTACGAATTCCTGAATCAAGCCGAACAAGCCATGCAAGGCTGGCAGACTGAATGGGATATTTTTAATGAGGCTGCTGCAGATTATTCCCGTCAGGCACAAATAGGTGAGACGCGCCTTGAACATCTACAGCAAGATATTGAAGATTCTCTGCAAAGACGCAAAGCCCTGGAACAGGAATTGAGTAGCATTGATGAAAACGCAATGCGCAGAACTATTGATGAACAAGTGGCTGCAGTTAAGACAGTAGAAGAAAAACAATCTGATCTTTCACATCAATTAGAAGCCAAACGTGAAACTTTATTGACCTTGCGTAATGAAATGCACAGCCTTGACGGAAAAGCCAATGAACAACGTCGGGCACAGCAGAAACTGGAAGGTCGTTTATCGTCATTAGAAGCGTTGCAACAATCTTCTTTTGGCAAGGATCAGGAAAAAATATGTAGCTGGCTTGAATCAACAGGCTTGTCTGATAAACCAAGGCTAGCGCAGCAGATGGACGTTGATGCAGATTGGATACGCGCTGTCGAAGTCGTGCTGGAAGATAATCTACAGGACATTATTGTTGATGATCATGATCAATATACAACAAAATTAGCCTCATTAAGTGAAGGCAATCTAGGCATTATCTCAGCAGCAAGCGAATCAACGCCTGATCAAACATCGGCTAATCAAACATTACATACACAATCAAATTTTCCCCGACTAGCAGATAAGATTAACGCTACTTTCTCATTGGCTGGATTGCTTGATGGAATTTACATCGCAGAAGACCTTGATGCTGCGAAACAAATAAGATCGCAATTAAAAGGCAATGAATCTGTCATTACACGTGATGGAATATGGCTTGGTCGGGACTGGTCTCGCGTCTGTAGAGGTATGGATGAACAAAAGCGTACGTTGACCAGAGAACAGGAAATTCAGGATCTTAGGGCACGCCACGCAGCTGCAGAGAAGCAGTTGCATGAGCTGGAAGAAAATATTGAAAAGAGTCGAACTTCACACGAACAGGTAGAAAAATCTTTAAACGACTTGCAATCAAGCTTGCACCAGAACCAGGAAGAATTATCCGGACATCGTGCGGCATTAGCTGCGAGTGTGGCACAACAAGATCAAGTTAAAACAAGAAGTGAAAAAATTAATGAAGAACTTATTAACCTGAATGAACAAACAAAAGATGACGAGTTTGAAATAGAGACAATAAACAGTAGTCTGCAAAGTGTCTCTGGTAATAGTAAGGATATGGATATCCAACGCGAAGCCTTGATTAAATTGAAGGAGCAACACCGAACGTCATTGGAAAATGCACGCCAACGTTGGCAGGCGACTCATGAAGAGAGCCATGGGATTGCCTTGCAATTAGAATCTATCAGTTCGCAACGTGCATCAATTGAGCAAGCAATGAAACGCAACCAGATGCAGCTTGGACATTTCCAAAGGCGCTGTGAAGACCTTAAGCGTTCTTTGAGTGAACACGAGCAGCCACTACAGGGAGACCAGGAGTCACTTGCGTCGAAACTCAAAGACAAAATTGCGGCAGAAAAATACCTGGCGGATGCCAGAACTTCAGTGCAAACGATTGAGAATTCGCTAAGAGAATGCGAACAGCTCAGGAGTACGAAAGAACAAAAACTACAGGAGTTGAGAGATCTTCTTGAAAAGGCACGATTGGCTACTCAAGAGAGTCGAATTCGATTGCAAACAGTTGAAGAACAACTTGAATCTAACGGTCATGAAGTTGTATCGATACTCGAGCAACTTGCAGAAGATGCCGATATTGATACATGGAAAGAACGTCTAGAAAGCCTGGCAAGAAAAATACAAAGACTGGGGCCCATCAATCTTGCTGCTATCGATGAATTCTCTCAATTATCCGAGCGTAAAACTTATCTTGATAGTCAGGATGAGGATTTGACAAAAGCATTAAACACACTGGAAAATGCAATTCATAAAATTGATAAAGAAACCAGGACGCGATTTAAAGAAACATTCGACAAGTTGAATACCAATCTAAAGGAGAGATTCCCACAGTTATTCGGTGGCGGGCACGCTTATCTTGAAATGATTGGTGAAGATCTGTTGCAAACCGGCGTAACCATCATGGCCAGACCCCCTGGAAAA
Source organism: Gammaproteobacteria bacterium (assembly GCA_047620145.1). Classification (GTDB taxonomy): domain Bacteria; phylum Pseudomonadota; class Gammaproteobacteria; order Eutrophobiales; family Eutrophobiaceae; genus SMWN01. Next base: position 6,383 of record JBLHKO010000034.1, read on the forward strand.
CGAAATAGCACGATTCACTTACTGTCTGGTGGAGAAAAAGCACTTACCGCAGTTGCATTGGTATTTTCTATCTTTGAACTCAACCCAGCACCATTTTGTATTCTTGATGAGGTTGATGCGCCACTAGATGATGCTAATGTTCAGCGCTACAGTGAAATGGTGGCGAAAATGTCGGCAGATGTTCAGTTCATCTTCATCACTCACAACAAAATCACCATGGAAATAGCGAATCAATTGCTGGGTGTGACAATGCACGAACCCGGCGTCTCTCGCCTGGTTTCTGTTGATGTTGATGAAGCTGTTGAGATGGCCAAGATAGCCTGATGAGCTATGCTCAGAGAATTCGCTAAAGTAATAGTTGTTCATTTCTCAATTAAAACAATATGAATGATTTACGTTTGATACTGCTTGGTATCGGATTTTTCATCATTGCGCTTATTTATTTTTGGGATACCTTCAAACAAAAATCGCAAAATCGTTCTCATACAAGAAAACTTACCAGCTTTGAGCGAGATTCATTTAAAGATACGAGATCATTGCCAACGTATGATGAAGATGATGAAGTAAGTGCGGAAACCTTGGCAGAGTTGGGTGAGTTTCTATCGAATCCTAAATTACCTGATATTGATACTTCAAACTTTTCACTGAGAGCAAAGACCACTGAATTTGACCAACAAGACATTAGTCAACAAAGAATAAGCAACTCAAAATCGATTACGGAAGAATCAGTTGCCAAGTCAATTGATGCAAATTCTCATGGTCGACATCCTCAAAGAGCAGAAAAAGATAATTCGAGTAAAATAGACTCTGCCGATCAAATTATTACTTTTTTTATCAAGCCCCCATCTGACAAGCTTTTTTCCGGCGTTGATATACTGAGCGCAACTGAAAGTGTTGGTTTGAAGTTTGGTGATATGAATATTTTTCATCATTACGGCATGGAAGGTCTAGAAACTGATCAAGCTATTTTCAGCATGGCAAGTATGTATGAACCTGGCTATTTTGAATTAGGGAATATGGACGTTTTTCAGACCAAGGGCTTAGTGCTATTTATGCAAATACCCGCACCGATAGATGCTATGACTGCATTACTTTTTATGCAGGAAACAGCGATGGGCCTGGCTGAGTTTCTGCATGGTGAAATCTACAGTTTTGACCATAAACCTATTGATGAAAACACATTGCGGACAATGCGTGATAAGGCAAATGGAATTGCCTGAGATTATTTTTAATTAAATGAGTTCGCAATCAGAGATAATGCGTATAGAAGAACTGCGCAAGTTCATCAATCAACATAATTATCAATATTATGGTCAAGATAATCCTGTTGTGCCTGATGCGGAATATGATCGCCTGATGCAAGAGTTGTTGTCTCTTGAAAAGGAACATCCGGAACTAATTACTAATGATTCTCCAACACAGCGAGTAGGTGCCAAACCACTCGATAGATTTTCGGTGATTAAACACGCTATGCCCATGCTATCTTTGAACAATGCGTTCGATGAAGAAGAAATGATAGCATTTGACCGCCGTGCTCGTGAAACACTAGAGCAAGAGACGGTAGATTATGTGGGTGAGACCAAGCTAGATGGCTTAGCTATCAGCCTCGTTTATGTGGAGGGTGTTTTAAGCCAGGCCGCAACTCGAGGTGATGGTGCGACAGGTGAAAATGTGACCCAGAATGCCAGTACGATTCGAGATATCCCTTTACGTCTACAGGGTGATGCGATTCCGGAATATATTGAGGTGCGTGGTGAGATAGTTATGACGCATCAGGCTTTTCAAAAACTCAACGAAAGACAGAAAGCAAAAGAAGAAAAACTATTTGTAAATCCACGTAATGCCGCAGCAGGTAGTATGAGGCAGCTGGATTCAAGGGTTACCGCTGACAGGGACTTAAGTTTTTTTGCATACAGTGTCTGTGAGCTAAAAGAAGATAAACCAGGGACTAAAGTCACAAGTCATTCAGAGATGCTTGCCAGGTTAAAAACTTTAGGCTTGCCAGTGTCACCAGAGACGATTGTACTCAGAGGCCTTAAGGCCTGCCTGTTGTACTATCGTGCTATCAACAGCCGCAGAAGCCATTTGGCTTACGATATTGATGGTGTCGTGTTTAAGGTCAATGATCTCAAACAACAAGAAATCATGGGCTTCGTCGCGCGCGCGCCGCGCTGGGCAATTGCTTATAAATTTCCGCCTGAAGAAGAATTAACTGAAATACTGGATATTGAAATTCAGGTAGGACGTACAGGTGCGTTGACGCCTGTGGCTAGGTTAAAGCCTGTCTTTGTAGGTGGTGCGACCATCACCAATGCGACCTTGCACAACGAAGATGAGCTTAAACGTAAGGATGTCAGAATAGGGGATACCGTGATTGTGCGGCGCGCAGGAGACGTTATCCCTGAGGTTTTGAAAGTCGTACTGGAAAGACGTCCTGAGAATAGCAAGACATTCAAGATGCCATCAAAATGTCCGATCTGTGGATCAGATGTTGAAAGAGAAGAGGGTGAGGCTGTGGCCCGTTGTAATGGTGGCCTTTATTGCTCGGCACAAAAGATTCAGACGATCATTCATTTTGCTTCAAAACGTGCCATGAATATTGATGGCCTCGGAGACAAATTAATCGAGCAGCTGGTGGAAAAGAAATTAATCCATAATGTGGCCGATCTATATACATTAAAATTTGAGCAGCTTGCTAAACTTGAGCGCATGGCAGAAAAGTCAGCCACTAATATTATTGATGCATTAAATAACAGTAAGGAAACAACGCTCGATCGTTTTCTTTATGCCTTAGGCATACGTGAAGTCGGAGATGCCACCGCCAGATCGCTGGCTAGTCATTTCGGCAATTTAGCTGCAATAAAATCAGCAAGCCAAGAGACACTAGAAGAAGTTACAGATGTCGGCCCTGTCGTAGCAAGACATATCGTAACTTTTTTCTTGCAATCTCATAATCAAGAAGTAATTAATGATTTAATAACGGCTGGTGTACATTGGCAAGACGTCGAAATCAACACAGAGCAACCATTAAAGGGAAAAACTTTTGTTATCACAGGTACATTACAAAATATGAAACGTGACGAGGCTAAACAGCGCTTACTAGAACTTGGCGGCAAAGTCAGTGGTAGTGTTTCAAAGAAAACAGATTATGTGGTTACAGGAAGTGATCCAGGTGGTAAGGCTGTAAAAGCAAGGCAGCTTGAAGTGGCAATTTTAGACGAGCCTGCATTTCTAGCATTAATCAATAACAAGTAATAAGATGTCACGCTATGCGCGATATCTTATTCCCCAAACATCTTGGAAAACATACCTTTCTTTTCTTTCTTGGCACTGGATGTTGGAGAGTTTGCGCCACCTCGTCCTAGCAGTGCCTGTAGCCTTTTGCCCGCAGCAGGACTCACATTAGTATTCACTTTATTAATTAAAAAAGTTTCTTCATAACCTTTTTCTTTCAATTCTTTGATCAACTCTCTTAGTGCATTATCGTTACCAGACTTGGCTATGCCTATGTAAAGTCCTTCAATTAGAGACTCAGACCACATAGTGATCGCTGTTTTGTCATCTTCTTCAGTCATCAATTCCAGTTCCAGTTCCAGATAGTTTCGTTAATGCTTAGTATAAAACAAAAACAGGTCCGTTTTATTATTTAATATGAGCTGTTTCCCCTATTTTCGGAATCGAGGAGGCAGAGTACAAGCAGTATCATTTCACAGGTGGTCTAAATATTAATTACTTTTGTGCTTATCCCATTAAAAGCAACTTGTTTCAGTAGGCGCTTTAGTAGATCAATATTGTGCTGAGCCTCGACTAGCCAAGGGTTAACATCAAGGGCTTTTTTAAAGGCACTGATAGCGAGTAGCCAGTTATCGAGCTTTATGTAGCACATGCCGCGCCCTGAGAGTGCGCCAAAATGACGTGGTTCCAATTTTAAGGTTTCTCCAATATCATTAAGTGAAGCCTGATAATCACCAGCCATGTAATACAATGTCGCACGTTTGTTCCAACCTTCAGCAAAATCAGGGTCAAGTTCAATTACTTGATTAAAATACTGTAACGCTAATTTGTGTTCCTGATTTGATGCAGCTATCTTGCCATTCGATAAAGCTCGGTTAATTTTTTCATCCAAATGACTAGACCAGATATTCCATATGTTATCAGAGAGATATTCTGCTTCACTTAAGGTGGAGACTATTTTTAAATTGAAAAAAAGTTCATTGAGGCGAGGATCTTTCTGGTCGGCAAGCACTATTGAAGGCAGTGACAAGAGCATTATTATCAGGAACGAGAGATAGCGAAACATCGTCATTCGATTAATCTGGCTTATAAATAAGTGATAAACAAGATGAATAAAAGAGGTCGACGATGAGTATTTTCTCAGATTGATAAGTAAGCTATTGATTATAAATAAAAAACACTAATTAATTCAAATCAGCGGCAAACTTTCTCAGTATTTCCAACGGGATAATATCCAAAGCACGTTGGTGTGTCTTTGTCAGGTGCACTCTGGGAGCCATATCATCTTCATAGGCCTCTAGCCATCTGGCTGCACACAAACACCATGTGCCCCCTGGTTTCAATCCTTCAAATCCAAAATCGGGCATGGGTGTGGAGAGGTCGTTACCTTTGAACCGGGAATATTCCAGAAATTCCTTCGTCGTTTCTATGCAGACAGTGTGGGATCCGAAATCTTCTTCACAGGTATTACATTTACTATCTCGGAAAAACCCCGTTACCGGGTTATCACCACATGACAGCAGTGGTTCACCAAAAACATTGATTGATTCATCCATTTTCATTGCTACAAACTTTTATTGTTCAATTTCAACTCGGTTTCGTCCCCTCTTCTTGGCCTTGTACAAGGCGTTGTCGGCTGATTTCATTATATCCTGAGTTGAGCCATGTTTGGCCTGTTTTTCCGCAACGCCAATACTGACAGTCACGTTTAATTTTTTTGTGTTGTCTGTTGTTGTCTGTTTTTGACCAGACTTATCTTTAGGGCGTTTCTTATCGCGGACAATAAATGGGGTTGAAGCAATCTTATTTCTTAATGCATTCAGATAAACTGTTGCGCTACTGGCATCTTTTCCCGCAAAAACGATGGTGAATTCTTCACCGCCATATCTAAACGCCTTGCCGCCGCCTTCAACACTTTGTAAATGCGCCGCCAGCATCTTCAAGACTTCATCGCCGACATCATGCCCGTAATTGTCATTTAACTTTTTAAAATGGTCGACATCTACCATGGCAAGTGAGTATGTTTTCCCGAGTGACGCAAGTTCTTGCTTCAGAGCACGACGTGAAGACATCTGGGTCAGCTCATCTTTGTATGCCAAATTGTATGAATTCATGATGATAGCGCTGAGCAAAATGAGCCCAGCAAGCATGAAATAGACCGTTGCAATCTGGGTGTCGAGGATGAAATGCAGTGCAATAATCATTGAGATAAGCGCCAGTATCCATGCGCCACGTAATTGATTCGGACGTAGTAACCAATGTATACATAAGATTGTGAGTGAAAGGGCCATCATCAATTGTCCGGGTTGCTTGATAATGGATTTTCCTTGTAATGGGTGCAGGGATACGTCTATCGACAGGTAAGTTGAAATGCCAAATTGATTCGTTTTTACCAGCCAGATTACACCTATGATTTGTGCGGCAACAAACAATAAACGCTTTATTCCGTGCTGATTGAGAATGCCGCGTTCCTTGAGATAATTAAATATCAGGAAATTTAACGGAATTAATACACTTAGTATATTAAACAGGAGTTCTCTTTGAAAACCTGGGAACCCTTTGGCCCAAAAAAATTGGCTAATTGCTGCAAAAGCAACAGCAATAATAATAAATAGATTAAATTCACGGCTGTTGTAGAACAGCCAGCACAGTACTAGACCAATACCGAAAACCGCATAGGGAAGGAAGCGTAGATTGGACTCGAGCCATTGATACTTAGGAAATTCAGCCCAATCAAAAGTGATTGCTATTGCCGGCAGTAATAACGCCAATAACAAGGAAAATGCAATTAAAATACGTGATTTATTGTTCAACATTGACGTCATTCAAAACTATATTTAACATTAATTATATACAATAACTTATTGTATATAAACAAGTAATAGTTTCTATTGAACTTAATACCCAGGTCCTAAGCGGCAAAGTCTTTTTGCTGCTCTTCCAGGGGAATGAGTACTGTATTTTGCGGCGCTTGGCTGTCATCAAGCTCAGGATAATCAAGCGAATAATGCAAGCCACGGCTTTCTTTGCGGCGCAATGCGGAACGAATAATTAATTCAGCCACAGTGACCAGATTACGAAGTTCAATCAGGTCATTGGTCACCCGAAAATTACCGTAGTATTCCATAATCTCTTTTTGTAGTAGCCGTACGCGACTTTGTGCTCGATGAAGTCGCTTCGTGGTTCTAACAATACCTACATAATCCCACATGAAGCGGCGTATCTCATCCCAGTTATGCGATACCACAACTTCTTCATCAGAATCGGTGACCTGGCTTTCATCCCATTCAGGTAATTGCGAAGGCATTTCTGTCTCTGATAATTTGTCCTTTATATCTCGAAAGGCAGAATGCGCAAAAACAACACATTCAAGTAAAGAATTACTGGCCATACGATTAGCGCCATGCAGGCCTGAGCTGGTAACTTCGCCGATTGCATACAATCCAGAGATATCTGTTCTACCATGTTTGTCGATGACCACACCGCCACAGGTGTAATGGGCAGCAGGAACCACAGGAACGGGTTGGGAGGCCAAATCGAAACCGAAACATAGACATCTTTGATATATTGTCGGAAAGTGAGAAATAATGAAATCTTTCGATTTGTGGCTGATATCCAGGTAGACGCATTCACTACCTGTCTTCTTCATTTCATGATCAATGGCACGGGCAACAATGTCTCTCGGCGCGAGTTCAGCTTGCTTGTCAAAGCGATGCATGAAGGGTTCACCATTTGCGAGTAATAATTTCGCGCCTTCTCCTCGTAGTGCTTCTGAAATAAGAAATGATTTAGCCTCTGGGTGGTAGAGGCAAGTTGGATGAAACTGTATAAATTCCATATTGGCGATACTGCAGCCAGCACGCCAAGCCATAGCAATGCCATCGCCGGTGCTTATATCCGGATTGCTGGTATAGAGATAGACTTTGCCGACGCCTCCTGTCGCGAGGATTACAAAACGCGCTTTGAACACTTCAACGGCTGATTCAGCTTCGTGATAGACGTATGCGCCAAGGCATCTGTTTTGGGGTGACTTTTGGCCAGATTTTTCACTAGTGATGAGATCAATGGCGGTTCGATATTCAAATAATTCGATGTTTGAATGCGCGCGCACCTTGTTTTCCAGTGTAGTTTCGATGGCGCGTCCTGTGGAATCCGAAGCATGGATGATACGGCGATGACTATGACCGCCTTCTTGATGCAAGTGAAAATCTATACTGCCATCGGCATCGATGACCTTGGTAAAGTTTACGCCTAACTCAGTTAACCACTGAATACTTTCACGCCCATGTTCGACGACGAAGCGAACGATTTCTTCATCACAAAGTCCGGCACCAGCGCGCAATGTGTCCTGAACATGCGAATCGATTGAATCACAGGTGTCTAGAACCGCTGAAACACCGCCTTGTGCATAGAAAGTTGCTCCTTCGGTAAGCTCACTTTTAGACAAAACAGCGACGGAGGCATGTTCTGCCAATTGCAATGCGAGGCTGAGACCCGAAGCGCCACTGCCAATTATTAATACATCATGTTGGTATTGGTCTGTCATGTGACTTAAGATAATATACGCGGAAACAAATGTAAGCTATTGATTAGAATTTGTTCTTGAAACTTAGGTTGCTGATTCAGGTCAATAGACAGTAATTAAGAATTAAAACATCATTCTATTCAATATTCTATCTACGAATAATAACATGGGGTTTGCCTGAATGGGCGAAAGCGTTACTGATAAGCAACTGGTAGAAAGAGTACAGCAGGGTGACAAGAAAGCGTTCGATCTTCTGGTGCTTAAATACCAGCAGCGCATTATTAATCTGGTCTCAAGGTTTGTCTATAATCCCAGTGATGCACAAGATATTGCTCAAGAAGCCTTTATCAAGGCTTATAGAGCCTTGCCGAATTTTCGTGGGGATAGTGCTTTTTATACATGGATGTACCGTATTGCGGTTAATACAGCGAAGAATCATCTAGCCGTCAAATCAAGACGGCCGCTTGAATCGGCACAAGATATCGATGATGTGGAACAAATCGAGGGTGATCACACTCTAAGACACAGTGAGACACCAGAACATTTATTACTCAGGGACGAGATTCAGGAAACTATCCTCAATTCAATCGAGGAATTGCCTGAAGATTTAAAAGCTGCGATTACATTAAGAGAGGTTGAAGGACTGAGTTACGAAGATATTGCAGTTGCTATGGATTGCCCTATTGGGACAGTGAGGTCACGTATTTTTCGAGCACGTGAAGCGATTGATAGAGAGTTAAAACCGTTACTAGAACATTGAGTGAAATGATGATGAATGAGCAAGAATATGAACAATTATCAGCCTTGGTGGATGATGAACTGACCCATGAAGCAGGCTTGGCAATTGATACTTTATTAGAAGATAAGCAAGCCAGAGAAACATGGGCAAGATATCATTTGATTGGTGATTCGCTACGCGGTCATCTACCAGGACGTTATGAAAATACTGCGGATAGAATAAGCGCAGCCATTGCATCTGAGCCGACAGTTCTTGCACCTCCCAAAAAAATAACCGATGGGAAATCATCTGCTTTAATGAAACCAGTCATGGGATTTGCCATTGCGGCGTCAGTTGCCGCTGTTGCGATATTTAATGTGCAGCAAGCAAATCAAGTGCCGACAGATGATCAATCCGGGATTGTAAAATCTAGTATTGCAACTAATACGCCTTCTATTGCGATACCGCAGCTAGCCAGCCAACAGAATAATCAAGTACAAAGTCCTGATCCGAGGTTGAGCCGATATTTGGTTAATTATAATGAATATCGCGTCAATACAGGGGTTAGAGGCATGCCTCCTCATGTAAGAATGGTCGCAAACGACGCCGAAATAACAAAATAAATAAGCTATCGGGAATTGATTAAAACCTTGTCATTTCGTCTCCTTTTTGTGCTTTTAATATTGCACCCAATCGCTGCGTTTTCTGCGGATCAAATGCCGCCTGCGCAACAGCTGATTAGCCAAATGTCTAAAGCCAATAATGAGCTGAATTACGAAGGTGTTTTTATTTATCGACGCCAAGGCAAGATGGATACCATGCGCATTATTCACAAGGTCGATGAAAATGGTGTTCAGGAACGAATTGTCTCTTTGACAGGTTATGCTCGTGAAGTTATACGAAATAAAGATTCGGTAACCTGCTTTTTGCCTGATGATGAATCGGTGATGGTAGAAAAAAGCAATCCAAGGCAATTTAAAATAACTCAGCTACCAGAGCAAATAAGCAAAGTTTCAGAGTATTATACCTTTTCAATTGCTGGTCAGGATCGCGTTGCTAACAGACCTGCATGGATAGTAGATATTTTGCCAAAGGATGAGTATCGATTTGGATATCAATTATGGATTGATCTAGAGTCGAAATTACTACTTAAGTCTGAATTGAAAGATAAACAAGGTGCGCCACTGGAACAATTCTTTTTCGCAAAACTTCAAATTTTAGATGAAATTCCTGATGCGTGGTTAAAACCTGAAATATCAGGCGTTGGTTACACCTGGCATGATAATTCCTTGGACGAGTCTCCCGTAGATAAGGGCGATGTATTCTGGAAAGCCACGTGGATGCCTGAAGGCTTCATGATGACTGATCAGGAAAAACAAACGGCTGAAGAAAGTCAAATGCCTGTTGACCATCTGATGTATTCAGATGGTTTAGCCTTGATCTCGGTTTTTGTTGAAAAACTTGAGGAATCTGTGAACACGGTGACTGGTCCTTCCAGTATGGGCGGTGTTAATACCTTTTCGACAGTGACGGATAATTACCTGATTACTGCTGTTGGCGAAGTCCCCAGAGATACAGTCAAATTGATGGCTAAATCTGTTATTTCAAATAAATAATTAATGTACCATCACTGGTTCTTTATTTTTGTAGAAATGCTTGTTTGTCTAAAATAATTTTACCATCTGAAAAATCGCTAGTTTTTATGGAGTGTTTATGAATCGCACAATTCTATGTTCCAAGAGAACGCTGATGTTTGTTTTTGCCTGTCTGTTTTTATCATTTCAACCCCTCCAAGCGCGTTCGTTACCGGATTTTGTTCCCTTGGTGGAGGAAAATTCTGCTGCAGTGGTTAATATCAGTACTACGCTGAAAAAGAACGAACACCAGTCGCAGATTCAAGGACATGGTCGACCAAACATTCCAGATATTCCAGAAGATAGCCCATTCTATGATTTCTTTAATAAATTTTTTGGCGAAGTTCCCGGCGATATGGCACCTAATCAACAAAGAACGTCACTTGGCTCAGGCTTTATCATGTCTGATGATGGTTACATAATTACCAACAACCATGTCGTAAAAGATGCCGATGAGATTATTGTGCGGCTAAACGATCGAAGAGAGTTCGTTGCAGAAGTCATTGGCGCTGATGAACGTAGTGATATAGCTGTCTTGAAAATTGAGGGCAGGAAATTACCAACACTAAAACTTGGCGATTCATCAAACTTAAAAGTAGGCGAATGGGTATTGGCGATAGGCTCCCCTTTTGGTTTTGATCATTCTGTTACACAAGGCATTATTAGTGCGATGGGTCGAAATTTACCCAATGAAAATTATGTGCCATTTATTCAAACAGATGTCTCCATAAATCCTGGTAATTCAGGTGGCCCACTTTTTAATCTCCAAGGCGAGGTTATAGGTGTCAATTCTCAAATATATAGCCGCACAGGCGGTTTTATGGGCATGTCTTTTGCTATCCCGGTGAATGTTGTCAAAGATGTGTATCAACAGTTAAAGGACGAAGGTCATGTTTCACGTGGTTGGTTAGGCGTCTTGATACAGGATGTGACCAGAGAATTAGCCGAGTCTTTTGGCATGAAAAAACCACATGGTGCACTGGTGGCAAAAGTTTTGTCAGGTAGCCCTGCTGAAAAAGCCGGATTTTTGGTGGGTGACGTCATTGTCAGTTTTAATAGAGATAAAATTGGCGTCTCATCAGATCTACCGCCAATGGTGGGTAGCACAAAGGTAGGTAACAGTGTGCCTGTTGAAGTGATAAGACACGGAAAACCTGTCGACCTCCAGGTGAAAATTGCTGAATTACCATCTGACGACAGTGCCAAGCTCGCGGCGACAGGGGAAAATGGAAATAAAGCCAATAATCCATTGAATGTATTAGTAGACGATTTAACAGAACAACAACGCCAGGAACTGGAAATTATGGATCATGGTGTTGTTGTAAGCCAGATTTCATCAGGACCTGCGTATAAAGCAGGAGTAAGGAATGGTGATGTCATGCTGTTGCTTAATAATATTAAGATAAAAGACGCGAAACATTTCACAGAACTGGTTAATCAACTGCCAAAAAATAAGTCAGTGCCTATGTTAATTCAGAGAAGAGGCGGACCTATCTTTCTTGCTTTAAGGTTAGAAGAAGACTCCTGATCAACTTCAGAATATTTGCCGAAATTGGAATTTATTATTTATAGCAGGCAGGAATGCCATCTATGCGATGTAATGAAGGATGAACTGCAAGCAATGGCAATATCTAAGGTCGGGACAATAAAGTTGGTTGATATTGATAGTGATCCAGACTTGAAGAAACGCTTCAACGATCAAATTCCAGTATTATTTGTCGATGATGTAGAGATTTGTCATTACAAATTGAATCAAAAGAAACTCATCAGGCATTTAGAGGCTGATTAACAACGACTAAAACATCAACCAAAACCACAACCACAACTCTTTTTTGATGCCATTGATAGCTGTATATGGGGCTCTATATAAGCTAGAATCGCCCGCCTTTAAGCATTGATAGCGCTAAATAAGATTGCTTGACCATCAAACTCCATCAATTGAGCCCATAAGTAGATGCAAAATATTCGCAATTTCTCAATCATTGCACACATAGACCACGGTAAATCGACATTGGCTGATCGGTTTATACAGCATTGCGGCGGGCTGACCGAGCGCGAAATGAGTGAGCAAGTTTTGGATTCAATGGATTTGGAGCGTGAACGAGGTATTACGATTAAGTCTCAGAGCGTGAGTCTCGATTATAAAGCTAAAAATGGGGAGACTTATCAGTTGAATCTTATCGACACGCCAGGACACGTGGATTTTAGCTATGAGGTCTCTCGTTCACTGGCAGCTTGTGATGGTGCATTACTGGTTGTCGATGCGACGCAGGGTGTTGAAGCACAGAGTGTTGCAAACTGTATGACCGCAGTCGACCTTAATCTGGAAGTGTTACCTGTTCTGAATAAGATTGATCTCCGATCTTCTGATCCTGAACGGGTGCTAAATGAGATCGAGGAGATTATTGGTATCGACACCAAAGACACTATGCAGGTAAGTGCGAAGACCGGACTGGGTATCGTCGAACTACTTGAGAAAATTATAGAGGTGATACCCGCACCATCAGGGATAGAAAACGCACCTCTTAGAGCATTAATCATTGATTCCTGGTTTGATAATTATTTAGGTGTTGTCTCACTGGTTAGAATCGTCGATGGCAGTCTCTCAGCAGGAAAAAAAATGCGTGTCATGAGTACTAAGCGAGATCATCTGGTTGATGAAGTGGGTGTTTTTAAACCAAAGCGACATAAGCAGCCAATATTAAATACAGGTGAAGTTGGTTATGTGATATGTGGGATTAAAGATCTTGCTGGTGCCCCTGTCGGCGATACATTAACACTGGCTGAAGACCCGGCTTTCGAAGTGCTACCAGGGTTTCGGGAGATAAAACCCAGAGTATTTGCAGGTATGTATCCAATTGATTCAAGTGATTACGAAACCTTTAGAGAAGCACTGACGAAATTAAAATTGAATGATGCGGCGCTTAATTTTGAACCTGAGACATCTCAAGCCTTAGGTTTTGGATTTCGTTGTGGTTTCCTTGGGATGTTACATATGGAAATTGTTCAGGAACGGCTTGAACGCGAATACGACCTGAATATGATTATTACGGCACCAACTGTCGTTTATGAAGTGGAGTCGACCAATGGAGAGATAATCATCGTTGATAATCCTGCTAAATTACCCTCCACAGATAAAATTAATGAGATTCGTGAACCTATCATTTATGCTGATATTCTTGTGCCTCAGGAATATTTGGGTAATGTAATTACATTGTGCATTGAGAAACGGGGTGTGCAAAAGAAACTACAATATCTTGGTAATCAGATCTCATTGGGGTTTGAATTGCCCATGAGTGAAGTCGTTCTGGATTTTTTTGATCGTCTTAAATCAGCGAGCCGCGGATATGCCTCTTTTGATTATCATTTTTTGAGGTTTCAGGCAGCATCGTTGGTGAAACTGGATATACTAATTAATGGTGATCGCGTTGATGCGCTATCCACCATTGCACATCAAGAGCAATCCCGAAGTAGGGGCCATGATTTAACGGCTAAAATAAAAGAATTTATTCCCAGACAGATGTTCGATGTGGCAATTCAGGCCGCTATTGGTTCAAAAATTCTATCAAGACATTCAGTTAAGGCATTACGTAAAAATGTCACAGCAAAATGTTATGGTGGCGACATTTCGCGTAAGCGAAAATTACTGGAGAAACAAAAAGCAGGGAAGAAGAGAATGAAACAATTTGGGTCAGTGGAAATACCGCAAGATGCTTTCATGGCCATATTACATGTAGGAAAAGATAAATGAACGTAGATTTTTCAGCCGTATTGGTTGTTTTAGCATCCGCAAGTGGTCTTATTTGGCTGTTCGGTGTGCTTTTTTTTGTTGATAAAAATAACAAAGATGACAATGGTGAATTGGTTTTGCCTGCCATTGTCGATTTTGCCAGATCTTTTTTCCCCATATTCTTTATTGTCCTGATATTACGCTCGTTTATTGTAGAACCTTTCAAGATCCCATCAGGTTCGATGATGCCAACATTATTGATAGGAGATTTTATTCTGGTCAATAAATACGATTATGGTATTCGCCTACCCGTACTTAATACTAAAATAATTGAAAACAAGATACCAAACCGGGGAGATATCGTCGTTTTTCGTTATCCAGTGGATCCAAGCATTCCTTTTATCAAGCGTGTTGTGGGATTACCCGGCGACAAATACCGCTACCAGGATAAGATATTGACTATCAATGACGAACCCGTTGAACAAGTGGAAATTGGTGCTTATCAGGCTGTGGGATCAGGTAAAATGATGGATGGGGCAACATTAAGCACAGAATTACTGGAGAATGCGGAACATCAAGTTCTGCGTATGCCAAACAGACCAACACAAAATGTTGAAGGTATCGTCCCAAAAGGGCATTATTTCGTTCTGGGAGATAATCGCGATAATAGTAAAGATAGTCGCTATTGGGGCTTTGTTCCGGATGAAAATCTCGTTGGTCGAGCATTCATGATATGGATGAATTGGGATGGCGAAAATGGTGGCGTTGAGTGGAAAAGAATTGGTACGATGATAGACAAAACAAATAATAAGGAGTAAATGATGCAGAATTTAAGAAATAAACAGCATGGAATTGGTTTCTTAGGCTGGGTTTCTATACTAGGTGTTCTTGCTTTTTTTGTACTTATAGGGCTTAGGATTTTTCCGTTATATAGCGAAAAGTTTACAATACTCACAGTAATGGAAGGTGTTGCAAATTTACCGAATGCCAAAACATTATCTACCAACGAGTTACGCCTCGCTTTTCGAAAAAACATGGATGTAGCTGCATCTTCTGATCGTTGGTCTGATGATAAGATTATTAAGAAGTTAGTGAACGTCGTAACAGATAAAAAAACGAAAAAGAAATATATCCATGTTGCCTATGAAAGCAGAAATATATTTGTTAAAGATCTTCAATTTGTGATTGAATTTGATCATAAGCTAGAATTAGGTGGATCAGCTAGTGAATGAGTGAATGGCCATCTAAATTAGAAAATGCAATTGATTATAAGTTTGAGGATAAGGCGCTTTTTGAAACTGCGTTAACTCATCGTAGCATCGGTCGTGGTAATAATGAACGACTTGAATATCTTGGTGATGCAGCACTCGGGTTTATTATAGCCGACGCCATATTTAAAAAATTTCCCGAGGCGACAGAAGGTGAACTTACCCGCCTTAGATCTTCATTAGTCAAAGGAGAGACATTAGCCGAATTGGCTCGGGAATTAAATCTGGGCGATTTTATTAAATTGGGTCCCGGTGAAAGGAAAAGCGGGGGATGGCGTCGTGATTCAATTCTTGCAAATACGCTTGAAGCAATTATTGGCGCTGTATACCTCGATTCTGATATGGAAGTTTGTCGAAGATGTGTCGTTTCACTCTATAAAAAATTACTCTCTGAAATTTCTCCAGGCAATTTAACTAAAGATTCAAAAACCAGTCTCCAGGAATTATTACAATCAAGACAAATGGAATTACCCGTATATCATGTGTTATCAGAAAATGGTGAAGCGCATGAGCGAATTTTTACGATTGAGTGTTCGATAAAAGATCAGGATATTTCAGTTCAGGCTGAAGGTAATAGCAAACGTATTGCCGAACAAGTAGCTGCTGAAAAGGCTTTGAGTGTTCTGGAAAGTCAATCTAAGAAGATTCAATAAAAACCATGCCGGAAAAAAAATCACAAGATAGTCAAACTTATTGTGGCTATGTCACCATCATTGGTCGCCCCAACGTCGGTAAATCAACATTGTTGAATAATCTGATTGGGCAAAAGCTAAGTATCACCACAAGAAAACCTCAGACAACAAGACGTCACATGGTTGGCGTGAACACAGTCAAAAATCATCAAATCATTTATGTCGATACACCAGGGATGCAGGATTCGCCTACAAATGCCATGAACAGATATATGAACAAGGAAGCAACAAATGCAATCGCCGGGGTTGATGTCTTGATTTATATGGTTGAGGCATTGAAATGGACTGCGCTCGATGAATATGTATTAGATATGATTAGACAAAAAACGATCCCGATTATTTTAGTAATCAATAAAATGGATAAAGTTAAAGGCAAGGAATCATTATTGCCTTATTTAAAAACACTTTCAGCTAAAATGAATTTCAAGGAGATTATTCCTTTATCGGCGTTATCCAGGAAAAGTTTAAAGCCACTGGAGAAATGTATAAATGAATTATTACCTGAGGGCATATTCCAATTTCCGAATGATCAAGTAACAGATAAATCTCAACGCTACTTTGCGGCAGAATTTATCCGCGAAAAATTGATTAAAAGATTAGGTGAAGAACTGCCTTATACGACGACGGTTACTATCGATGAATTTGTTGAGAAAGAAAAAATTATTCATATTGATGCAATTATCTGGGTTGCAACTAAAGGTCAAAAAGCGATAGTGATAGGCCAGAAAGGTGCCGGGCTAAAAGCTGTGGGTGAACAGGCCCGTAAAGATATGGAGAGGATGTTCGAGAGTAAAGTCTTTCTAAGGACCTGGGTTAAGGTCAAAGATAAATGGATGGACAATGAAATTTCGATAAAACAATTAGGCTTCGATTCCTGAATTCATTTTTATGAAGCGATACTCATAAAACCATGCCCATGAAGGTAGAATTAACGCCCTGTTTTATTTTACATTCCCGATCATACCTTGAGTCTAGCTTAATACTGGATATTTTTTCCAGGGAACATGGCAGGCTGCACTTGATTGCAAAAGGTGCTAAGCGGGAAAAATCCGGATTTTCAGGACTGCTCCAACCTTATCAACGTTTATTGATGTCATGGCGAGGCAGAAACGAGTTAATGACATTAACTGATGTTGAAACAGATATTGAAGCTTATGAGTTACCAGATGTAAAAATAATCGCTGGATTTTACGTTAATGAATTATTGATAAGACTTTTACATCAACATGAATCTCATCCAGAACTATTCGATTTATATGATGTGGTGCTAATGGAACTCTCTATCTCAGGAAGTGTTGACAAGGCTCTGAGACTTTTTGAAAAAGGTTTGTTGCAATCTCTAGGTTATGGATTAGTGTTGGATCATGTTATTGACGATAGACAGGTAATTGAAGTAGATAAAACCTACTATTATCAGTTAGATACTGGGCCATTAAAGAATATGCCACTGACAAAAAATTATATCGAGATTTCAGGTAAAAGTTTACTGGCATTACATAGCTGCGAACTTGAAGATAAGCAGAACCTGGAAGAAATAAAGCATTTAATGCGTTTTATATTACAGGGACATCTCGGTGACAAGCCCTTGGCTAGCAGAGCCCTGTATAAGGCTTATATGAATAATTCTAATATTTAACTGAAATTTCGACATTTTATGAGATTGATACAAAAAATTATTTCTGCTCTGACTCCTTTCATAAATACGTTAGAATGCG
>JBLHKO010000035.1:0-23498 GCA_047620145.1 Gammaproteobacteria bacterium
AGATGACGACAACGGGTTCGCGGCTGTTGTTTTTAAGAATAACTTCACAAACCAAATAACAGTTTCATTCCGAGGTACGGATGATCCGAATGATTGGGTAGCGAACTTTGAAGGCTTGCTTGGTGCGGATTTTTCAGATTTTATCGGTAGTCAAACTGATAATATATCCACCTTTTTAGATAGTGCTGGTTTGTTTGATGATGAGGGTAAGTTACTGACTGGTGTTAATTTTGCCGGTCATTCATTGGGCGGCTATCTAGCGACAATGGCCTCCTATAAATACGTTGAAACATTGGGTTCAACATCAACATTTAATGGTTTGGGTATATCACTATTAGATTTTTTCTCTAATGAAGTAATTGGTAGTAATTCCTTAGATGGAAAGGTAAGTAATTATTATGCAGATATAGTAGGTGCAATTGTTGGTTTTCATCCGGGAACGGATACAAAAACTTTTATTGAAAATGAATCTGCAGTAAAAGATCACTCCATATCTAAACTCGTCAAAAGCCTTTCCGTTTATCGTGTTTTAGCTGTAATTAGCCCCTCGCTGGATTTAGATAAGATTTACACAATTCTAGATGCCGCTTCGCCTGTTGCCGAAGGGTCGTTGGACATGGTTATTGAACAATTGAGTCAGTTATTGGGGGGCGACCTTCCCGCCAATGCAGGTGATGTCGAACTCTTCTATCATAATCTCCTGGCCGAGAGCGGCGGATTAAAACCAGAATATCAGGGACTCACCATAGCATCGTTGACAGAGACAGCAGCGGCACTCAACCTTTCAGCACAAAACTCAATTGCTCATCGCTATACCCTGGTCAATCTGAATTCCTTCATCATTACCGGTAATGATGCGATATACGATATTCATAACCAACCGGATGCAGAGGGGGTTGGGTCATTAGATTTGGAAAGTTTCAGCGCAGACTACCTCATAGACCGTTCACAATTACTCTTTGAGAAGTTGCGAATAGGGCTTAGAGATCCCCTAACACAGGCAGACGGTTCATATAAAGTAAGTGAAGTATCAACTGCTCGCAGAATTTACGAAGATCGAGCCACGAACCTGACGATAGATTTGGATCCACTGCAAACAGGTATTTATAATCCTGCGAAATTCACAGCTCAGCATTTCATATTTGGTAGTGATGCAAATGAAAAGGATTCAGAAGCATTAGTGGGTGGCAAAGGCGGTGATCATCTCTATGGCGGAGGCGGTGATGATGAACTAGTGGGTGGCAAAGGCGGTGATGTGCTCGAGGGCGGTGCGGACAATGATTTTCTTTACCATAATGACAATCTGGATACTTTGGTAGATGATTTTGATGGAGAAGCAGGGAAACCAAGCGGTGTTGACAAACTATTTGGTGGCACTGGTAACGATACTTATTACGTTGGCCAAGGTGACATCATTAACGACATCGACAAAGACGGCGTAATAAATGCTGCAGGTATTGCCGTGAGTGGAGAATTATATCGCAATATCGTATTTAGTTTAGGCAATGAATACATCCTGCAAGAAGATGATAAATCTATCGTCCTTACCCTTGAAGATACAGAAGCAAAAGTTTTTGTGCGCAATAACATCACAAACCAGTCAGCCACATTTACCATGCAAAATATCAAGGAGTCAGGTAATAGTTTTGCCAATGGAAACTTTGGGATCACACTTAATGACCAACCAGAGATTGCAACTGATCTGGCGTTGCTCGAAGGGACTAATGATGACGATAGTCTCACAGGAACAGAATTTGATGATGAAATCCAGGGTCTTGACGGTAATGACAATATCAATGGCGATGCAGGAAATGATTTGATTGTCGCCGGTATCGGCGACGATAACGCCAATGGCGGAATTGGTAACGACATTCTGCAACTCGGTGATGGTAACGATGATGGTGTGGGTGGCGAAGGTGATGATCAAATTCATGGTGGATTAGGAGATGACTTTCTGTTTGGAGGGCTAGGTAACGACATCATCATTGGTGGAGCAGGCAGAGACGTCCTCATGTCAACTGAAGGTGATGATGTGTTTATAGGCGGAGATGGAGACGATTTTCTCTCAGGAGATGAAGACAATGATTTTCTCAACGGGGGTAATGACAATGATTTCTTAGCTGGTGGTGGCGGTATTGATGCCTTATTTGGTGGAAACGGCGATGACATCTTGTTTGGCGATGGAACCTATTCCGCCCTGGATCGTGATTGGCTTGTGACTGTCACGGATACTTTACCTACTGAACCGGGAGGAAAATCCATCAGCTTTAATGACTCTATCGTGGGGTCAGAAGATTCTTTGGACGATCAGAGTGATCTGTTAGATGGTGGTCTTGGTGATGACATTCTTTCGGGTGGAGGCGGTAACGACCAATTATTTGGTGGTGATGGTCAAGATGATCTGGAAGGTGGTGAAGGAGATGATCGTCTGGAAGGGGGCGCTGGTGACGATGCCTTGTTTGGTGACAGTTTTACCGATAATACATTTATTGGTAATGACATTATCTTAGGAGGAGATGGGAACGACCTAATCGTTGGCGGTCTCGGAGACGATAATATAGATGGCGGCCTTGGCGATGATTCGATCTTTGGCGATCTGTCCCCCTCAACTTCAGTTGGTGGTGACGACATTATTGATGCAGGCGCAGGCAATGACATCGTATCTGGCGGGGGCGGTGATGACATCATCACTGGTGGTGCAGGAGAAGATCAGGTTCTTGGCGAAGATGGTAATGATTTTATCGATGGTGGTTCTGACAATGATGTGCTGTCTGGTGGTGCGGGTGACGACACGCTTATTGGTGGAGATGGTGATGATCAAATAAATGGTGGCGATGATAACGATACCGTATTTGGTGATGCGGGCGCTGACACTATATTGGGTGGGGCTGGTGATGACATTATTGATGGTGGTGATGGCGTCGACTCTATTGATGGTGGTGATGGAAATGACGAAATCCATGCCGGTGGTGATAACGATACCAATGTCCTCGGCGGGGAAGGTGACGATACAATCTTTGGTGATGCTGGCGATGACATTCTCTTTGGACAGGCAGGTGATGACCAACTGTTTGGTGGCAGTGGCAATGATCAGTTGGTAGGAGATGTCGGCAGTGATGTCTTGGATGGTGGAGACGGCGATGATGCCCTGTTTGGACAAGCAGATAACGACATACTGAGTGGTGGTGCCGGGCTCGATACACTCGTAGGTGGTGATGGAGACGATACGCTATCAGGAGGCTCAGAAAACGATACGCTATTTGGAGAAGGTGGTAACGATAGTTTATCCGGTGATGAAGGCGATGACTTCCTACAAGGTGATGCGGGCAATGATTCTGTCACAGGAGGCAGTGGTGCAGATGTCCTGTTTGGAGGATCGGGTTTTGATGTCCTCAATGGTGGTTCTGGCAATGATGAATTGCAGGGCGGAAGTGATGGTGACTTCCTTAACGGTGATGTCGGTGATGATACGCTATTCGGTGATGGCGGATCAGATACCTTACACGGTGGAACGGGCGATGATCTCCTGTTTGGTGATGCCGGTGATGATGTATTCCGTTTCGAGATTGGAGATGGACAAGACAGAATCATTGAACAGGGAGATACCTTAGGGGATTCCATTCTTCTTGGTGTGGGGATCATCCCAACAGAAACTTTCATTTCACGTATTAATAACGATCTTATTATTACTCATAATCAAGATTTCAATGATCGACTGACCGTTGAGAACTGGTTTGGCGATATTGGAAGTAAAGTTGACCATATTGAATTTGCCGATGGCACGATATGGGATCAAGCGACCATCGAATCAAATATCAATCTTTTACCCACGGCTAATAATGATGTCGTCAGTGGTGATGAAGATACAGATATTATTATCTTGTCATCGACATTAACTGCGAACGATACCGATCCAGATAACGATCCATTGACCGTGGTACAGGTCGAAAATGCAGTGAATGGCACAGTCGCGCTCGACTTGAATGGTGATGTGGTATTTACCCCGGATCAGGATTTCACAGGCAATGCATTTTTTGATTACACCATGTCAGATAGCCGTGGTGGTTTTGATGTGGCAACAGCAACTGTCAATGTAAACAATATTAATGATGCTCCCGAAGCGCAAGTCGATACAGATATACTTTTATTAAAACCAACTGATATTACGATTCCTCCCAATGGTGAGCCGGTTCTAACAGGGAAGGATGAAATTCTTATAAACAGCACTACTCAAGGTACACAAAGTGAGTCAAGTATAACGAGTTTGTCTAATGGTGGTTATGTCGTCATATGGAGAGATACTAACCCAGGTTCCTCTTTCGGTATTAACGGTCAGTTGTTTGATGAATTAGGTAACAAAATCAATTCTGAATTTCAAGTTAGTACCAACAGGAATTTCGTAGAACGTCCAAGTGTAGCAGCACTATCTGATGGTGGGTTTATCACAGTCTGGAGTAGTCGCGATATTGCTACCGGTGATGATTTTGGTATTGCTGCTCAAAGATTTGATGCGGCAGGGAATAAGACAGGTACTGAATTTCTTGTGAATACATTAATCGTCGATATACAGTGGTCACCAGTGGTGACTGGTTTGGATGATGGTGGTTTTGTAGTGACCTGGGTAACTGAAGATCCCATAAGTGGTGGCCCTTCACCATCAGGGGTCGCTGGTCAGCGTTATGATGCTGGTGGCAATGCCGTTGGCACAGAATTTCTTGTAAATACGGGAGAAGTATTTATTTCGTCAAGACCAATAGTTGCCAGTTTGTCCAATGGAGGGTTCATCTTTGTTTGGGATGGTGATAGCTCAGATGCTGATGGCGGGTTTTCTGAGATTTCTTATCAACTCTTTGGCAGTAATGGTAATACGATTGGTGGCAACGTAATAGCGAACACTAATGATGTTAGTAATCAAGCTAAACCCAGCATCAGTTCTTTAATCGATGGCAACTTTGTTATTACATGGGACAGTCGTGATATAGCAACAGGTGATGCAGTTGGTGTTGCAGGTCAATTATTTGATGTTGATGGGAACAAAATTGGAACTGAATTTTTAGTGAATACCACTACATTTCAATCACAATCAAATCCCGATGTTACCAGTTTATCAGATGGTGGTTTTGTGGTGAGTTGGACAACACAAGAAATTACCGATGGTCCATTGCGTACAGATATCGCCGCACAGCGATTTGATGTCAATGGGAACAAGATCGATAACGAATTTATTGTGAGCGAATTCGTCGGTGATAATCAAAGTGATTCCGCTGTCACAGCTTTGTCTGATGGTGGTTTTGCCTTTGCATGGACTAGTAATGATCCGGCCACAGGTGGCTCAGGTAATGACATCGCAGGGCGTGTATATAGATATGAAGTACCACCTGCGACTGATAATACGATATCAGTAAATGTTTTAGCGAATGATCTTGACGTGGATGACAATATTTTAACCTTCACTCTTGACACAGTTAGTTTACAGGGTACAAAAGGTGAGGCGAGTATCGTCAACAATCAATTATTTTATGATGCAGGCGCAGACTTTGAATTTTTGGATGAAGGTGATACTGATACAGTCATCATTGATTACACCATGTCTGATGATGATGGTGCTACATCAGCGTCGACTGCCACAATAACAATTCAAGGCGTGAATGATTTACCCTTCTTGGAAGGCGAAGTTCTTGATCAAATAACTGATGAAGATACGCCATTTAACTTTACATTATCATCCGGGATATTTAGAGATCCAGATGCCGATGACAGTCTGACTTTCACTGCAACGCTATCAGATGATAGTGCGCTTCCTGCCTGGTTAAGTTTTGATCCGAATACTCAAACATTTAGCGGGGCACCTCTTAATGATGATGTTGGAATTGTTGATATTCAGATTACAGCAACAGATAATTTTCCTGAGGCAGCAACAGAGACATTTTCATTAACGATAAATAACACGAACGATCAACCTGTCGTTGATAATCAACTTATAGACCAATTTATTAATGCATCTACTGCATACAACTTTACAGTCCCATCAGACACATTCAGTGATGTCGATGTGGGTGACACGTTAACTTACGATGCTACTTTGGTAAATGGAGATTCGTTACCAGCCTGGTTAAGTTTCGACTCACAGACGCAACAGTTTAGTGGTACACCTTCAAATAATGATAACGGTATTATTTCAGTTGAAGTTAATGTAACAGATAATTCTGGTGCAAGTATTTCAGATTCTTTTGATTTAACAGTCAATGGTATTCCAGAACTCGGAACAGATTCTTTTGATACATTAGTAGATACGGATATCACTATTTCTGTGGCCGAGCTTTTAGAAAATGATAATGATCCAGATGGTGATCCATTGTCGGTAGATAATTTTCATAACGTCATCAATGGCAGCATTAATCTGACACCTGAAGGTGATGTGCTATTTTCGCCTCTGGCTGGATTTAATGGTGCAGCATCTTTTGATTACACAGTAAGTGATGGTAGAGGTGGATTATCAACACAAGCAGTAACAATCAATGTATTAAATTCAATTACTGGTGATGCTGGAGACAACATACTTAATGGAACTCCAGGGAATGATTTGATTGATGCAGGTGCAGGTAACGATATTATAAATGCCAATGCAGGTGAAGATATTCTGTTTGGTGGTGTAGGTGATGATGTCTTGAATGGAGAAGCGGGTAACGATGTTCTCGATGGCGGCAGCGGTAACAATACTTTAACAGGTGGACTAGGCAACGATATTTACCTCTTCGGTGAAGGTGGGGGTAATGACATTATTATAGAAACCGATACCGCAGAAGGTGGAGACATCCTACGTTTTGCTAATAACATCGCTGCTGCCGATGTGGAAATAATTCGAGATGGTAAACATCTGGTCTTTACTTTAAAAAGCACCGGCGAATCCATCACTCTGCAACAATGGAAGGCAGGCAAAGGCGCATACCTCATCAGCGTAGAGTTTGGTGATGGTACTGTCTTTAACTCAGACGACCTGAATATTAATCAGAAACTTGGAAAAGTAGGGGATGATACCGTTCGCGGTTCCCGCAACAATGATCGTCTTTATGGATTTGAAGGTAACAACACATTCATCGCCAAAGATGGTGATGACTTGCTAGACGGCGGGGCAGGTAACGACTTGTTACAAGGCATGTCTGGTAATGATACCTATCAATTCACCAGTGGCTGGGGCAATGATGTCATCGTAGAAAATGATATCGATAATGATCCAAGTTCAGGCAATATCGATACCGTCGCGTTTGGTTCAGGCATCACCTCAATAGATCTGTTGCTTGAGAGAAACCTTGACGATTTGCGCGTTACTCAACTAGGTACGACCGACACCATCGATATCCAAGACTGGTATCTGGGCAGCGAGTTTCAGACAGAGATATTCAGAGACAGTCAGGGCAGTGCGTTAATGAACACCCAAGTCGACCAACTAATACAAGCTATGGCAAGTTTTAGTGTTGATACAGGGCTAAATTGGTCAGATGCTGCCCAGCAGCGACCTGAAGATGTGGAAACCATCGTGGCTGCAGCATGGCAGCCTGCGGTTTGAGTGGAATGAAAAGAAATATTCCGTGATCTGATAAAAATTAGAAAATTCACCCCAAGTGGGGGACGATATTACTTTTTTGAACATGTAGTATTTCATCTAATGGAGCGTTTTCTTCATGGATGATTAAAGGAATGGAGTTCTGACAGGATTGTCAAACGAGGTCACGGACGAATACCTGTTTGCCAAGGAAGGCACATTTTTAAAACGTACTTTACGTTGGCTGTTTTTAACTGTTAGAAAGAATCAAAAGGCCTTAAATACGTCACTGGGCTGACTCGCATTTTCTTGCAAGAATCTCATTAAAAATTACGTTTTATCCCTGACGAATCCCCACGAATAATTATAAAAAATAGATCTAACACAAACAGTTGCAAAAGCACTGTAATAAAAAGATGAACCTGCATGATGAATATCGATCTGAACAGATGACGAAACCCACTACAGAGGAGTCATCACCATGCAGGCAACGAAAATGTTACACCAAATGTTGAATAAAAACTGTCCACAAATTCATGCGATTCGATTAACCGCGCTGATGGATGGCGATGACTCATTAGTTTACGGTTAAACCTTGACGGTCACCGGAATGAAACGTTCTTGCTTACGTGATATTAGTATGAAACACAGCATCAAACAGAGTGACCGTCTTATCGGCAGTGCTGATCTATACATGTCATATTCAACACTCCATCTTTTTGTTATAAGATTAAAGTATTGCGTTAACTAGTTGAAATCACCGTGGAAATAAAAGTTAAAAGATATTTGATATACAGTCTGCCATTTACCGAAAGCAGACTTTTAAAAAGGTTGAACCTCAACAATAGTGCCAGGTTCAACAGAACCGCTTTCCATGGGTAATATAATGAAACAATTGGCTTGTGACATGGAACGTAAAATACCTGAACCCTGTGCACCTGTTTTTCTTACAGTCCATTGATTATTTTTATCACGCTCTAGGATTCCACGCTGATATTCAACACGACCGGGTCTTTTCTTTAATTTTGAAATGCAAGGTACTTGCATGGTGATTGCTTGTGTTTGTGTTTCGGCCATTAGATGTCTTAGTGCAGGTTTTACGAATTGAGAGAACGTGACCATCACAGACACAGGATTTCCTGGTAATCCAAAAAAATGAGCATCTTTTATTCGACCAAAAGCTAGTGGTCTCCCTGGTTTCATGGCGACTTTCCAGAAATTAACTGAGCCAGTTTCTTGTAGAATCTCCTTGATGAAATCAGCTTCCCCAACAGAAACTCCTCCTGTGGTGATAAGTACATCAGCTTGAGTCGCGGCACTTTCAAAGGCTTGGTGTAGATCTTCGCGATTATCCCGAATGACACCCATATCCATAATGGTGACATTGAGTTCAGACAGCATACCGAATAGTGTGTATCTGTTGCTGTCGTAAATATTGCCGTTTTTTAATTCGTCGCCGATTGAACATAATTCATCACCGGTAGAAAAAAATGCGACACGTAATTTTCGTGTGACTTCTACTTCTGCAATTCCAAGTGAGGCAATCACTCCAATGTCGGCTGATCTTATTCGCGCACCTTTTTCTAATACAACGTCACCAACGGCGATATCTTCACCTGCTTGTCTGACGTTAGAACCTGTGCTCGTTTCTGAATCAATGAGAATTTCATCATCGGTGCGTTCTACATGCTCTTGAATAATCACTGTGTCTGTCGCATCAGGCATGACTGCGCCTGTCATAATGCGAACGCACTCACCTTGTTTCACAACCTCTTGATAAGGTTTTCCGGCGAACGCTGTGCCAATGACTTTAATTTTTGACGTTCCTTCTTTTGGAATGTCTTTTCCATGTAAGGCATAGCCATCCATTGCCGAATTAGTTGCCGTAGGCACATTCAAGGATGAAACAATATCTGCAGCAAGGACGCGATTTAGAGATTCTCTAATCGGTACTGTTTCAGATTCTCTAATGGGTGAAATAGCAGTATAAATATTATTTAAAGCATCACTGACCATCAATGAATTTGGATCAAAATCATCCATACAACTATTCTGTTTATTCACTTTATTTTCTAATTCTGATGTATTCATCTTTGTATTAATGCTTATTACTTACTGCTTAAAAAATTATCATATATAAATGTGACTATTTGATCTGGGTTATTAATATCTAATAGTGGTAAGTCTGTTTCAACTGACAAGGGTTCGTCAGTTGCAATTGCAATGACATTCTCGTCATTAGGAAAAAATAAATCTTTCCCGAGAGAAGGTCTGGCTAGCTCTATTTTAGGTATATTCTCTAGCTTGAAACCTTCAACCAATATCAAGTCGAGATTATCCTGATCCAGTCGTAAAATATGATCTTCCAGAGTAAATACCTGATCGGTCTCAGCGTCTGCCATGAGTGCCCAGCGATTAACTGAACCAATCAACATTTCAGTGGCTCCCGCTTTTCTTAATTTATAGCTGTCTTTGCCAGGTTGATCAATATCAAAAGCATGATGCGCGTGTTTAATGATTCCAACACGAATACCTTTCTTAGAAAGAATGGAAATTAATTTGATAAGGAGCGTTGTTTTCCCAGTGCCACTATATGCAGTGAATCCAACAAGTGGTGTTTTTATTTTAGTCATAATTCTAATTTAAGTTCTAATGCTTTCAATTCTTCAACAGAATTAACGTTGATAAATGTATCTGGCTGATCGGAAAAATCAGCAATAGCTAAGCGGTGTTTCTCAAACCATTTGTCAATCTTGCGTTCGCCATTATTCAAGAATTCAAGCATCGATGAAAGTACGTCAGTTTTCATGAGTGTAAAGACTGGTTGTAATCTTCCACCTGCGTGAGCAGTGCATATTTCTGCATCTTCATCTTGTAATATCGAATAAAGTTTTTGTACCAGATTATCAGGTATCAAAGGGGAGTCGCAGGGCGCTGTTACAATAAATGGTGTGGTTGCTGCATGTAAGCCACTGGCCATGCCTGCTAATGGCCCACAATATCCTTCAAATTGATCGGCGACAACAGGGAAACCATATTCTTCATAAACCGTCTGATTTCTATTTGCATTAATAATAATGGTGCCAACTTGTGGCTTCATTGAATTGAGTACGTATTCAATCATTGGTTTCTTATTGAGTTGTACAAGTCCTTTATCTTGCCCGTTCATACGTCTTGCTTGTCCACCGGCAAGGATGATGCCTGTAATATTATCTAATGCCATATAAATTATATTTGCTGTGATTGTACTGTATTTGCAACTTCAAATTTAGCTGGAAGCTCGACATCAAATTCAACATTTTCCGAACCGTTGTAGATAAGAAAGTGTTTGCCTTTAGCCCGCGAGAATAACGTTACCCCAAGATCACGTGCTATTTGCAGTCCCATGCGGGTGATACCAGAACGTGAAAGTAGGGTTGGCACGCCCATTTGTGCCACTTTAATGACCATTTCTGAGGTTAGGCGACCTGTTGTATAGAAAAGTTTGCCATCACCGTCAATGTTATTAATCCACATTTCTCCGGCAATCGCATCAACCGCATTATGTCTGCCAACATCTTCTTTGAAGGACAATATCTCCGTGTTGTGACATAAAGCGCAGCCATGCACTGCCCCTGCATTTTTATAGACATCATTGTATGCATTCAGATTTTTTAGTGTTGCGTAAATATCTGATTGCTTAATTTTGTGTGGTGTTATTTCAATGGTTTCCAGTTGTTCCATGATATTGCCAAAAATGGTTCCTTGTCCGCAACCGGTGGTTACTGTGCGTGAGCCTAGTTTCTCATGCCAATCAGTATTTTCTTCTGTTGTTGTCACAACGGCAGCATTGACTTCCCAGTCAACCTGGATGGCTTTAATCTCTTGGATGTCTTTAAAAAAATCCTGATTTTTAATGTAACCTAATGTTAGTAATTCAGGTTGGCAACCAAGCGTCATTAATGTGACGATTTCAAATCGATCGATATAAATAGTGAGAGGTCGTTCACTCGCTATTTGCATATCTCGTTGGTTTTGATATTCATCAACTGCGAGTGCAGCTTGTGTGGGGTCTAATCCGGCATCTGTCATCTCCGGACGATAATTTTCGGACATCTTATCCGCCAGTGACACTCATGTGTCGCATAATTATGGGTTTATCTTGCAGATTAAAATCATGACCTTCAGGTTTTATATTCATCGAATCGCGGATAGCTTGTTTTAATTTATCCATATCGCCAGGGTTACTACGAATGACATGGCGTAAATCAACTGAGTGTTCCTGACCCAGGCAGAGTAATAATTTACCCTCGCAAGTAAGTCGAACACGATTACAATCACCACAGAAATTATGACTGTGTGGAGAGATAAATCCCACGCGTGTATTTGTATCAGGAATTTTATAATATTTCGCAGGTCCGCCGGTGCTTTCAGTGGTCGGAATCAAGCTCATGACTTTCTCAATATCGGATCGGATTTGGTCGCTGGAGTAATAGACCTCTGCTCGATCATGATCACCAATGACACCTAATGGCATCTCTTCTATAAAACTAATGTCTATTTTTTTATCTATCGCGAACTTTACGAGATCAATGACTTCATCATTATTGCGATTCTTCAGAATCACAGTGTTGAGTTTGATGCCTTCAAAACCAGTATCTATAGCAGCTTGTATCCCCGCCAGTACATCTTCGAGTTTTCCTGTGCGCGTAATACGTTTAAATTTTTCAGCGTCAAGAGAATCAAGGCTTATATTAATGCGTTTTACCCCAGCATTTTTAAGTTGCGGTGCCAGTTTTGGAAGTTGCGAGCCATTGGTTGTTGTTACTAGTTCGCGTAGCCCGGGTAATTGCCCGATATCCTGAAATAATTTGCTAATATTTTTACGAATCAGAGGTTCGCCACCTGTGATACGAATTTTATCAACGCCAAGCTCAACAAATGCTCGGCTAATCGTTGTCAGTTCTTCAAGTGTGAGTAATTGTGCACGAGGCATAAATTCCATTTCTTCGGCCATGCAATAAACACAGCGAAAATCGCATCGATCAGTAACTGATATGCGGACGTAATTCACTGTGCGACCAAACTTGTCGATTAGCTTTTCTGTCGATGGTTTAATATTTTTGGCCAAGTTTGTCATTTTGCTATGTTTGTTAAAAACTCAAATCTCAAGGTATTGAATATTAAGTAAAATATAGACGAGTGATTTTACGCTGCTTGTGAGTAAATTGCACTGTTATCACAATATGTCTCTGGGATAAATCACTGCTTGGTTGGCTTTCACCGGCCATTGGTGAGTAATTATAGGCTCTCATTTAAGTATGTTATATTTGTGTTTAATTCACGTCATTTAACAATAAGAATCAAAAATCACTTAGATATTTACCGAGGAAGACTATGACCGATTTTCTGCTTAAACATCGCATTGTTGCCAAAGAGGGCTTTAATCGCTGGTTAATCGTACCTGCTGCCTTAGGTATTCATTTATGCATCGGTTCAGTTTATGCCTGGAGTTTATTTAATCCTGCATTAATAAAACGTGTCGGTGTGGTTACGGGTGCAGCAGACGATTGGAGTTTGAAGAGCGTTGTTTGGGTTTTTACGGTTGCTATTGTTTTCCTTGGGCTTTCGGCCGCAATTGCAGGTAAATGGCTGGAGAAAGTCGGCCCGAGAATGGTTGGTGTCGTTGCAGCATTTTGTTGGGGCGGTGGTTTTATCATTGGCGGAATTGGTATAGTCACAGGCCAATTGTGGTTACTTTATCTGGGATATGGTGTGCTCGGAGGTTGTGGACTGGGACTAGGTTATGTTTCTCCTGTCAGTACCTTGATTCGATGGTTTCCAGACAGACGCGGCATGGCCGCCGGCATGGCGATTATGGGTTTTGGTGGCGGCGCCATGGTTGCTAAATTTATGATTGATCCTTTCATTAAATTCTATCATCGACTACCTGAGTACCTGGGATCGGTAGATTCACTCAATCTAGTCACAGAGTCTGGACGTCGGATGGTGGAAACAGCAGATGGATTGAAAGAAGTGGTTATCATCGGTGCGAATGATGTCGCTAATATGATCGTGCAAGGGCAAGAGGGCGTTTATTTAGTAGGTTCAGGCACAGTTGGTGTTGCACAAACATTCTTTACACTTGGGGCAGTCTATTTTGTCATCATGATGTGTGCTGCTTTTGCCTATCGAGTCCCTGCTGAAGGTTGGAAACCAGAAGGTTGGGAACCACCGGAAGAGGGTGAGCATCATGGCAAGATGATTACAATGCATGATGTGCATATTGATCAGGCTTTAAAAACACCTCAATTTTACCAGCTTTGGATTGTGTTATGTTTCAACGTTACAGCAGGTATTGGTGTTCTTGCGGTAGCCAAAACCATGATTAGTGAGATTTTTAGTTCGTCATTACCAGATGTGGTTGATCTGGAATTTGCAGCAACTTATGTTTTAATGATCAGTGCTTTTAATATGGTAGGTCGTTTTTTCTGGGCCAGCATATCGGATTATATCGGTCGTAAAACGACGTATTACATATTCTTCATATTGGGAATAATTCTTTATACATCGATACCGTATATAGCAGCACAAGCAAGTATTAGCCCATCAATGACTTATTTGATCTATTTTTATGCTGCAACGATGATTATTTTCACCATGTATGGCGGTGGTTTTGCAACGATACCCGCATATCTCGCGGATGTGTTTGGTACTAAATATGTTGGGGGAATTCACGGTCGGCTATTGACTGCATGGAGTACAGCGGGTGTTCTTGGGCCGCTGGCGATTACAACGCTACGTGAGAATGCAGTGGGTAATGCAATAAACGATCTTGTGCAAAAAGCAGATCCTGCAGTTTTCCAGCAAACCTTTGGTGCTGGTATCGGACAACTGAATGAGCTGATTGCCGCGAAAACAGTCACGATATCTAAGTTAATGGAGATAATGCCTGAAGGCACAATAGATCCAACAGGAAGCCTCTATAACACGACGATGTATCTGATGGCGGTATTATTGTTTGTTGCGTTGATTTCCAACGCAACAATGCATCCTGTTAAGCCAAAGCACCATATGACTGAGGAAGAGCTTAAAGCAGATAGTTAAATAATAATGTTCTGCTCATTTCCAATCCTTGAAAGGGTGATTAACAAGGCAAACGTTATAGTAACGAGCATCATCTGAAACTTCTTCCCCTAACCATGATGGCTTCTCAAAGTCTTCATCAGGGGAAGAGAGTTCAATCTCAGCGACAACTAGGCCTTCATTGTCGCCAGAGAAGACATCTATTTCCCAAGTGTGAAGTTGTTGACTGACTATATATCGTGTTTTTTCGATAATTGGTTTAATACATAAATCCTTAAGCATAAGTAGCGCATCATCTAACGGGATGGCGTACTCAAATTCAGTTCTGGTGATCCCAAGCGTTGCACTCTTAATATTTATATTGGCTTGTTCGTTCTGGATTCTGATTCTGGTTGAACTGAGTTCATTAGTTGCTAGATACCCTTGCACAATATGAAGTTCAGAATTGATATTCGATTGCCAGCTATTATTAAGGAGTAAAAATTTACGTTCTATTTCTGTTGCCATAAAAAGGTTATTCAATTTTCAAATGTTTGTTAGCCAACCAAATTATGCCTAATATAGGGATACCAAGCATGGATGCCACAAAAAAGAACTGTGTGTATCCAATATTATCTACAATAGAGCCAGAATACCCACCAAGGGTTTTAGGTATCAATGTCATCAGTGAACTGAATAAAGCGTACTGCATAGCAGTAAAGGAGACATTCGTTAGTCGGGAAAGAAAAGCTATGAAAGCAGCACTAGCGATACCTGCCGATAAGTTATCTGCAGAAATAACAAGATAAAGTAAAGGGATGTTGTATCCGTTAATTGCCAAAAGCATAAATAATAAATTTGTTACAACGGTCAATAGTGCACCGATGAATAAAATTTTCATAACACCGAAACGCATCGCGAGAATCCCACCTAAAAATCCGCCGATTATTGTCATGATTAAACCAAAGGTTTTTACGATAGAGGCGATCTCATTCTTGCTATAACCCAGATCCTGATAAAATATATTCGCAATTACACCAAGTACAATATCTGATATACGATATAGACCAATTAAAACGAGTAGGATTAAAGCCAGGTTAAATCCATGTCGTTTAAAAAAATCTATGATAGGTTCTGCATAACTTTCGAAGATTACCTTTTCCTCAATAATTTTGAGTTTTATACAGAAGAAAGAAACAGTCAGGGCAGTTATCACACCAATAGCAAGACGTATCGTTTCAACAATAAAGCTACCAAGCACATGGTTCTTGAATAAATCAGATAAATAATTTTTACAGCTCGCTGCTATATCTGAACTCAGATGGAATAATAAAACAAAACTTGTAACTGAAAATATAAATACAAGTAATAATCTTATGTAAGTCTCATTTTTATATTTTCTCTCTTTAGCTAAACAATGATCAGGCTCACTTATTACAAAAGTAGTAATGACACCCGCAAGCATGATTAAACTCATGATGATATAGGTTTTCTGCCAGGCTGAATAACTATACGATCCCATTTCTGATCCAAAATAACTGGCAATAAACAGACTGCCTGCGCCCGCTGCAATCATGCCGAGGCGATAACCTGCGACATATGTTGATGCCATCAAGGCTTGTAATTCTGAGGATGCCGATTCAATTCTGTAAGCATCGATAACAATATCTTGTGTTGCCGATGAAAAACCTAACAGCACCGCGGCTAGAGCCATAAATTTTAGTTGTGTTGTACCTGATGAAGGATCGCTCAAACTCATTAGGATGATCGAAGACATAATGGCAAGCTGAGATAACAAAATCCATGATCTTCTTTTCCCAAGTAGTCGAGTTAAATATGGAATAGGTAAACAATCAGCTAAAGGCGCCCAGACGAATTTAAATGAATAACCTAGTGCTGCCCAACTAAACAATGTGGCCGTTGATCGATCAACTCCAGCTTCGCGGAGCCAAAGACCTAAGGATGAAAATATTAGTAATAATGGGACGCCAGCAGAAAAACCAAAAAACAACATGGTGATAACACGAGGATGCGAAAATGCGCGGATACTGCTTTGCCAGCTATTCATTCGTGAGACTATATTTTCAAGATTAGTGAATCAAAGTGTGCGTAACATCCTATGATTCTACTAGATAATTGAAATTATGAATAAACTTCTCGAGGTATATTAAGGAGTTCTATGTGAAACAGTTCTTTATTATTAATTATTTATATCTTCAAGCAAGAAGATTACTCGTATTACTGGATTTAAAAACACAAAACCCACTCTCTTAATCCCGTAAGAGAGTGGGTTATCAGTGGTTGAAAATTAACGTCTATGTTTGTTTCTTGAAGTTACACCGACACTATTATGACTCGAATAATGGTTATTGTTGCGATATGCAGATTGGTACCTGCCACCATGATGTCCAGAATAATATTTTTTTTGGTAATAGTCTCGATGACCATAATTTCCATAATATGAATTATGATGATTACCATGACGAGGTTTATAGTGATGGCGATAAGTTACAACAGGACTACGATAATGAGAATATGCTGGTTGGTAATGGCTATTATACCCATGATGAGAGCCATATCCGAAACCCCCAATATTAATGCTAATTCCACCAGCTTGAGCACTTGCTGATACCAAACTGAATGAAGCGATAGCTAATAGGCTGTATGTAATCTTTTTGAAATTATTCATGAAGAATCTCCTTCTATATGCACTTACCAAGATAGACTGAGAACTGAACTGATGGTTTCTGGGAGATATTCCTGTATCCAAGAGGGATGAAAATTGACGACTTAAGGAATGACGATCCCTATGAAGAAAAAAAGAACTGAAATAAATGAGATGGTAATTGAGCTATGCCTAATAAAGACCAAGGATTAATCACAAGGTCTCGCCCGACTATTAGTCACTAGATCGTTGATTGTCTTATTCTAACTCTAGTGCAATTCTGATACCGACATGATCATAGCCAGCATCTGATTTAAGCTTATCTCTTTTAGAACTTCTGATGGATTGTGCTGGACTGATGTATGCTCCACCTCTTACGCCCCTGTATGAGCAGTCACCACCTTCCCAGGTTTCATTGTCGCCTGGAGCGCCCTCATAATTTTCGTGCCAGCAATCACTTACCCATTCGGAAACATTACCAGCCGTGTCATGAAGCCCATATGGATTTGCAGCAAAACTACCAATTTTTGCTGGTTTACGTGGATCCAGACCGGTTTCGCAACCAAAACAATGTGCTCTGTTTGGTTCTTCATCATAGCCCCACCAAAACGGTGTCTTTTTACCGCCGGAGGCGGCATATTCCCATTCACTTTCACTCAATAACCGGTATTTTTTGCCAGTCTGTTCAGAAAGCCATTTTGCATAGTAGTAGGCATCATCCCATTGAATAAAGACGGCAGGATGTGTTTCTCTATCCATATAAAGATCATCAGGCGGTTTACGTTTTGTTGCGGTGGCAAATTTATCATATTCAGCAAATGTAACTTCGTGCTTACTGACGGCGAAGGACTTGATCCTTACGGTGTGTTTTGGTCTTTCATCGGTAAAGCGAGAGGATGATGAACTTCCCATTTCGTATGAACCCGCAGGAATGACGACCATCATAGGTGCTTTCCCACCATCTTTTAAGCCGTCCTGAAATTCTTTTTTGCCTGCTGATGCAGGTTCTACTACTGCTTGTGTAGTTACCTCAGGCTCAGGAGCAGGCTCTGGCGTTGTTTCCTCTACTGCCGCGATGATTTCTTCATCTGGCTCTTCTGCGACTTCAGTATCTTCTTCCGAAAACGATTCATCGCTGATTATTTCTTCAGACATGGCTTCATCAGAAGCTATTTCTTCAGAGGCAATTTGGTCACTTGGTTTATCGGTTTTTGAGCCACTAAACATGAAATAACCACCGACTATAAGGGCAACAAGTACGCCTGCTGCAATTCCAATAAATAAACCAGTTTTACTTTTTTCAGAATCATCACTGGCTGTCCTATCGGTACTCGTAACTTTCTCTACAGGTGCTTCATCAGGTGATAAATCAACGATTTCTTCTAGTGTCTCAATCGGCGTTTCTGCCGCAATTTCTACTTCTGGTGTCTCAACGATTTCATTTTCATCAGCCACAGGTGAAATTTCCATCTCAGCGGTAGCATTTGCAGCCCCGGGTGTTGTAATATCAGCATCGTCATCGTCGTCGTCTTCTACGACACCTGACGCACTTTGACTGTCATCAATGATCTTAACGACAACTGCAGTCGTGTTATCTTGCCTCGGCATCGCGGCATCTTCAACAGCATCCATCAAAGCTTCGGCGCATTCTTTAGGGGAATCTGCCCAGTCTGAATATTGAATAATTTTGCCTTCACTCAAGGTGTCCATACCATCTGAACAGACAACTAACTTATCGTCGTGCTCAAGAATGAAAGGTGTTGGTGGGCAGTCTATTTCTGCGATATCTGTACCAGTAACAGCACTCATCAGCATATTTCTGGACAAACCCGGTTCAGCATCTACAGGCGTCCCAGCAGCTTCCATTCTATTGAGAAAGCCACCATAACTGTGATCATCGTTTAATTTTGTGAGTTTTCTGTCTCGTAGTAGATATAAATGACTATCACCAACGCTGACCCACCATAGTTTTTCCCCTTCAATAATTACACCGATAAAGGTACAACCCATACCATCAAGAGCAGGCGTTTCTTTAACTGTCTCAGTGATGGAGGCATTTGCTTTTAATATACTTGCATTAAGCGCTTCTGATGGATTATCTGCTGGATAAAGAGAAGTAATGGATTTATTGAACGCCTGAACAGCCATATTACTGGCTACATTTCCAGCAGCATGCCCACCCATTCCGTCGGCAACGATGATTAAAGCACTAGGATTACCACCTGCATCTGTAAGGTTAGTGATTAGAAAAGCATCTTCCTGGTAATCACGTGCACCATCAATCTGTGCACCTGCCATATCTGCTTTAAAAGTCATTATCTTATAAAATTCAGGTGGTTAATTTCTATGAATATCATCAATCTATGATTTTGAATAATTAACTATCACGCTAACTTATGTTGATAGTATTTAAATTTATATTAATATCTAGCTATAACGAAACAAAGCAAAGCAAAGCTGCATTCCCTTTCTGATATCCTACCAGTGATTGTTTGTATTACAAAATAAATTATTGATTTTTAGGCTAAAAGTTTACTCATAAATCGCGGACTTAAGTAATTGAACTAATGGAAGATATCAGGGGGAAAATCGCAAGTTGTATGCGCCGAGACAGGGGCAATTTGATTCGCGATTATCAGCGGTTAAATTCAACTGTAGATGGTGCGTTGCAAAAAAAGATTGAAGTTGCTTTAGCGCGTAAACAATCAAAAATTGAAGGTCTTCCGAGGATAGATTTTCCTGAGATGCTTCCCGTTTCCGGCAAACGTGATGAAATAGCGGCTGCGATACAAAATAATCAGGTTGTTATTATCTGTGGTGATACCGGTTCAGGGAAAACCACGCAAATTCCGAAGATTTGCCTATCCATCGGCCGTGGGATTGATGGATTGATTGGGCATACACAGCCTCGCCGAATTGCGGCAAGAACAATTGCAGCTCGCATTGCTGATGAACTGAAGACTGTATTAGGTCAGGCCGTTGGTTATAAAATCAGACATACTGATAAAACCGATAAAGATACCTACATCAAAATAATGACGGACGGTATTTTATTGGCGGAATTGCAGCAAGACCGTTTGTTAACGGCCTATGACACTCTGATTATTGATGAGGCGCATGAACGCAGTTTAAACATTGATTTTATCCTGGGTTGTCTAAGAAATATTCTGCCTGAACGTCCCGATTTAAAAATAATTATTACATCGGCGACAATTGACGTGGATCGTTTTTCTGAGCATTTTTACAATGCGCCGATTATTCAAGTATCAGGGAGAACTTTTCCGGTAGATGTTTGGTATCGACCTCTAGATGAGGTGGACAATGAAGAAGTAGATGATGAGACGTTACGAGAAGAGGCGATACTCTTAGCTGTAAGTGAATTAACTAAAGTTGATTGTGGTGATATTCTGATATTTCTTGAAGGCGAACGTGAGATACATGAAACCAGTAAATTTTTAGAAAAAAAGAACCTAGCTAATACCGATATATTGCCGTTATATGCGCGTTTAAATTCAGCGCGGCAGTCAAAAATATTCACCCCTCACAAAAGAAGACATATTGTTTTATCTACCAATGTTGCAGAAACATCACTGACGATACCGGGAATTCGATTTGTCATAGATACAGGTTATGCGCGTATTAGTCGTTATAGCCATCATAGCAAGGTGCAAAGATTACCCGTTGAAAAAATATCACGCGCGTCAGCTGATCAAAGAAAAGGTCGATGCGGACGTGTCTCCGATGGTATTTGTGTCAGGCTTTATTCAGAGTCGGATTTTGAACAACGGCAAGAGTTTACTGATGCGGAAATCATGAGAACAAACCTAGCCTCAGTTATCTTGCAGATGAAAGCATTAAAGATGGGTGATATTGAAAATTTTCCTTTCATAGATAAACCCGATAAACGTTTTATTAAAGACGGACTCCGACTGCTTGCCGAAATTGGTGCGATAAATTCTAATGGAAAAATATCGCATACAGGAAGAGGGATAGCCAGATTACCTGTTGACCCACGCATGGGGCGAATACTGATCGCTGCAAATGATTGGCATTGCCTGACAGAAATGTTGGTGATTGTCAGCGCCTTAAGCATTCAGAATCCAAAAGAACGACCTCAAGAAGCCCAGGAGAAAGCAGACAAGTCGCATGCAGAGTTTGAAGATGAAAAATCTGATTTTCTTTGGTATGTAAATTTCTGGAATTTTTATCGACAGCAATCAAAGAAATTATCTAAAAGCCAACTAAGAAAGATGTGTGGGCAACATTTTGTTTCTTATATGCGTATTCTCGAATGGCAAGAGATACATCGTCAGCTTGGCAGGTTAACTACTGAGTTGAAGCTGAACAAGAATTCCGAGGCTGCAGAATATCAAAACATACATTGTGCCTTGTTAAGTGGTCTATTGAGTCATGTTGCAGTAAAGACGGAGACTAAAGAGTATTTGGGCGCGCGAAATATTAAACTACATATTTTTCCTGGCTCAGGTCAATTCTCAAAAACACCTAAATGGATAGTTGCTGCAGAATTGGCAGAAACATCACGATTGTATGCAAGGGGTGTGGCGGGGATTGATTCGCAGTGGCTAATGAAAATTGCAAAGCATTTATTGAAAAGAACTTATTCAGAGCCTTACTGGGATGCGAAGGCACAGCAAGTCTCTGGATACGAAAAAGTAACATTATTCGGGATGGTTGTAGTCGCCAGGAATAAAATTAATTTTGGCCCGGTGGATACTGAAGAAGCACGTGCTATCTTCATTAGGCATGCTTTTGTTTATGAAGAATTACGCACACAAGCAGAATTTTTTAAATCTAATCACAGAGTAATTGAAGAGATTAGGAAATTAGAGAAAAAATCACGGCGCTTCGATGTACTTGATGACGAAGCTATATATCATTTTTACGACAAGATTATTCCGCAAGATGTTTACAGCGGTTCGCACTTTGAAAAATGGCGTCACAAGGCTGAAAAAGAAAATCAGAAACTACTCTACATGGATTCGGCAGACATCATGATGCATGACGCTGAAGGCGTGACTGAAAAGTATTATCCGGATCAGCTGCAGGTCAATCATTTACAACTGCCTTTATCTTATCAATTTGAACCGGGCAATCAAAATGATGGTGTAACAATCGACATTCCTGTGCATGTTCTGAATCAAGTGAGTGACAGTCAACTGGAAAAGCTTGTGCCCGGTATGTTAGAGGAAAAAATCGAGATTCTTCTCAGATCTCTACCAAAACGAATAAGACGTCAATTGGTTCCCATTCCCGATACAGTGAAAGACTGTGTGAAGCATATAGCAGCTGAGTCTGAAACATTAACCGGCAATTTGTCTGAATATATTTTCAGGAATAGAGGTATTCAAATTAGCAATGACGATTGGCAATGTAAATCGATTCCAGATCATTTGAAGATGAATATTCGCGTACTTGATCAAGATAACAAAGTCATTGCCTCAGGACGTGATTTAGATGTGTTAAAGAACCAGGCTTCAGGACATATTGATGAATATCTTTCTAATTTACCTTCTAATGAAAACGATCTTAAGGAATTTTCAACATGGGGTTTCGATGATCTGCCTGAAGAATTAGAAACGGAAATTAACTGCTTAAAGATAAAAGTTTATCCGGCACTGGTTGATAATCAGGATTCCGTGTCGATACGTCATTTTGAGACGTTGGAGAAAGCCAATAAAAGTATGCGGGCTGGTTTGATACGACTTTATACATTGGTTTTGAAAAAAGACATTAATTATTTGAAGAAGAATTTCCCGGGTATAGACAAGATCAGCCTATATTATTCGACAGTCGGTTCTGCGGATAAAATCAAGGAAGACATTATCCATGCAATCATTGAACAAATATTTATCCCTGAAGGCAAGATGGCACGGACTCAAGCTGAGTTTGAGACAATAAAAGCCGAAGGTATTCCGCGACTCATAGATGAAGCTAATCTTCTGTGTCGACTTATAGGTGATATTTTGCGAAAACATCATGAAATAAGTGCATCGATCAGCGGCAATATTAGCCCAGCAAATCTCAGAGCGATCGCCGATATTAAGGAACAGTTATCGACCCTGGTTTACCAAGGGTTTGTCAGTAACACGCCGATAACATGGTTAAATTCTTATCCACGCTATCTGGATGCTATTTTAAAAAGATTAGATAAACTGAATTACGCCCCGGATAAAGATGCCGGAAAGTTGGCGCAGATAAAACCATTATGGGACTTGTGGAAACAGA
>JBLHKO010000036.1:0-23401 GCA_047620145.1 Gammaproteobacteria bacterium
TGTCGGGTAATGTAGGGCTAAATTAATAGATAGAATAAACATGTAGAGCCGAAGGCAGAGTGCTTGCGGACGCGGGTTCGACTCCCGCCGCCTCCACCAAATAATCAAACCACCCCTGAGGTGGTTTTTTTATTTGTGGCGGTTGCACGGACGAGAATCCACGATAGCGGGTTAAAAACAGGATGTTTTTATGTCTCGGAGGCCATGGATGCCCGGGTGAGGTCGTCGGGCTAAGCCAACTGCCATGCTTTAATGGAACACGTTTTCGGGAGAAGTTAATTTCAAACAGGTTCCTTACCACCACCAAAAACATCCCAAAATTCCTCCTTGGCATTACTGCGCGGAAAATCTATGTCAGGAACGGGCAGGTTTAGAAATTTGCATAATGGTGCCCAACCATCAGTAACTTGAAATACCAATAAACGATCAACCGGTATAAATTCTTTAACTTCGTCAATCCGTTTTTGAAATTCAGCCAGAACTACAGATTTATCGTCCATAGCGCCCCGAAAAGTTTGTTCAGCAATCATTTTGTAAGCCATATCGAGTATAGAACGCGGATATTCATCGTCTATGGTGTCTTTAATCTCAAGTAATTTTTTTATGGTAACGGAAAAACTATCCCACCAAAGTTCGGCAGGTCTTACACTTAATAAAATCCTGGCGTCGGGATAAGTGTCAGCAAGCTCGCGCCAATAATGGGTGCTTGGCCAATCGATTGCAGAGTTATAACCGGCAAATACCTCATCCCATTTAACTTGTTGTCCATCTGCCGCTGCCTGCCAATAGGGAAGTTGTGCGGGATTCTTAAAGACTTCTTCCATGTGATGAGTGGGGCCAACGCCTAAGTGTTCCAGTGCCATTTTTATCGACATAGTGCCGGTGCGACCGAAGCCCGCACCGATTACCGAAAGAGCCATATTCATATCCCCTTGCTACTAGCAAATTTTAGAATCATAAACGATGTTATGCCGTTATGGATTACAGATTTTCTTGTAGGTTGATGTCATCAATCATCAAGCTGACCAGCCTGCTCCCTTAATCTGAATTTCTGAATCTTCCCCGTAGAAGTCTTCGGCAACGATCCAAATACAATTTTCTTTGGTGCCTTAAAATGTTCCAAATTTTTGCGACAGAATTCTATAATCTCTTCAGCTGTTGATTCTTCACCATCTTTTAAAGTGACAAAGGCACAGGGTGTCTCTCCCCATTTCTCGTCCGGCTTGGCAACCACCGCGGCTTCCAATACTTTAGGGTGACGATATAAAACACCCTCTACTTCGATACTGGAAATATTTTCACCACCGGAAATAATAATGTCTTTGGAGCGATCTTTGATCTGGATATAACCATCTTCATGCCACACCGCCAGATCGCCACTATGAAACCAACCACCCTTCAGGGCTGTATCTGTTGTCTCAGGGTTCTTCAGATAACCTTTCATGACGATATTCCCTTGAAACATTATTTCACCCATGGTTTCACCATCTTTCGGCATCGGTTCCATGGTTTCTGGATCGGCAACCATCAGACCCTCTAACATAGAGTAGCGAACACCTTGTCGAGCTCTAAGTTCGGTCTGTTTAAGGATGGACAGCTCATCCCATTCGCGGTGCCAGGCACATCCTGCTGCTGGCCCATAAGTTTCGGTTAACCCATATGTGTGTGTGATTTCAAAACCTATTTCTTGTATGGCTTCCAAGATAGCAGCAGGCGGTGCTGCACCTGCCGTCATTATTTTTACTTTATGATCAATACCCTGTTTTAAATGATCGGCGGCATTTGCCATGAGGTTTAATACGATCGGCGCACCACATAAATGATCGACCTTGTGTTTTTTTATCAAATCATAAATCACATGTTCCCGAATAGCGCGCAAGCAAACGTTGGTGCCTGTCATCGCCGCAATAGTCCATGGGAAACACCAACCATTACAATGAAACAAAGGTAAGGTCCATAAGTACACCGGGTGCACAGGCATGTTCCAAAACATCATATTTGAAACTGCGTTCAAATAAGCACCACGATGGTGATACACCACACCTTTTGGATCTCCCGTTGTTCCCGAGGTGTAACTCAAACTGATGGCGTCCCATTCATCTTCAGGCAAATGCCAATCAAAATCAGATGTACCTTCATTGAGAAAATCTTCGTATTCAATGTCACCGATGAACTCACCACCTTCATATAATGGATCATCAACATCAATCACCAGTGGTTTATTTTTGAGTTTTGAGAGTGCGGTCTTAATTACACTTGAGAATTCACGATCGGTTAGGATCGCCTTTGCCTCGCCATGCTCAAGCATGAAGGCAATGGTGTCCGCATTGAGCCGGATATTAAGTGCGTTGAGAACTCCGCCAGCCATGGCAATTCCGAAGTGTACTTCAACCATCGCCGGTATATTTGGCAACATCACAGCTACGGTGTCACCACTAGCTATGCCTCGATTTTTTAAAGCAGATGCCAGCTGACGACATCGATTATAGGTCTCTGACCATTTGTAATGGGTATCACCATAGATAACAGAAACATGATTCGGATAAACGGAAGCAGCCCTTTCCAGAAAGGTTAAGGGTGACAGAGGTGTATAGTTGGCTTGATTTTTATCCAGACCTGTTTGAAATATATGATCTGTTTTCATTATGAAAGTTACCTGTTTACCTTTGCCTTATGAGGTTTTAACTAACATGATTATTTATAATTTTGATTAGCTTTTCCATTCGGGCTTACGTTTTTCAATGAAAGCATCAATGCCTTCTCGAGCATCTTCGTCGCCCAAATTACAAGCCATGGTTTCACTGGCTAAATCATAGGCCGCGCTAAGATCCATTCCAATTTGTTCATAGAATAATTTTTTACCCATGGCAATTGCCGCTGCTGGTTTCCTGGCAATCTTTGACGCAAGCTCGAGCGTCTTTGTTTCTAGTTCTTCTATCGTAGCAACTTCATTGATCAAACCTAACTGCTGCGCTGTATTTGCATCAATAAACTCACCGGTTAACAGCATCTGCATGGCCTGCTTGCGATGCATATTTCGACTCAACGGCACAGCCGGTGTTGAACAGAACAAACCGACATTAATTCCGGAAACTGCAAACCTCGCACTATCCGCGGCTACTGCTAAATCACATGTCGCTACCAGTTGGCAACCGCCTGCCGTCGCTGTGCCATTCACCTGGGCAATCACAGGCTGTGGTAATTGATTTATGGTTTGCATCATACGGCCACATTGGGCGAATAATGCATGATGAAAATCACGATCTTCACTGGATCGTATTTCTTTCAGATCATGTCCGGCACAAAAAGCCCTGCCATTCGCCGCAATAATAACGACCTTCACCTCTTTATTTTCTGCAATCTCATCCAGTGCGTTTTGTAACGACGTCAACATCTCGCTGGACAAGGCATTGTATTGTGTTGGCCGATTCAAGGTTATCTTGGCAATACCGGCATCGATATCAATCAGTAATATTTCATCGTGGGCAGACTCTTTTACATTCGCTGACATACTTGTATCCGCTACTAGGTTTTATAATAAGGAAATATATTTAATCTTTACAACATAATAACATGGCTTAACGTTAAATTTACTGCTCTGCTAAACTCTAATTCTACTTGTCGACTCTATTGTTGCAGTTGTCTTTTAT
Source organism: Gammaproteobacteria bacterium (assembly GCA_047620145.1). Taxonomy (GTDB): domain Bacteria; phylum Pseudomonadota; class Gammaproteobacteria; order Eutrophobiales; family Eutrophobiaceae; genus SMWN01. The sequence continues at coordinate 3,651 of JBLHKO010000036.1, forward strand.
TCGAAACTGGAAAAATCCGATTTTCTTTTTTCCATAAATGCCGTTAATGCCTCTTTTGCTTCTGCACCATCAAGCATTGGGATAAAGCTCGCAAGTTCACGTTGTTTTGCATCAATAATCTGTGCTCGCATCGTTGATCGCATCAACTCTTTGGTCACCTTGGTGGCATTGGGCGGTTGTTCTGCAATACGTTTTGCTGACTTCATCGCGTTGGTTTCAAGTTCACTCTCTGACACAACTTTATTCACGAAACCAAATTGTTCTGCTTGTTCAGCACTAAACCTGTCACCCAACAATAAAAGTTCTGATGCTTTTTGATGGCCTATCAAGGTAGACAAAATATATGTAGAGCCTGCTTCGGGACACAGACCAATATTGACGAAAGGTAATTGAAATTGTGCGGCATCACTTGCGTACACCAAATCACAATGCAACAACATAGTCGTCCCAATCCCCACAGCAATGCCGTTGACAGCAGCGACGATAGGTTTTTCTGCGTTGATTAAGGCATTGATGAATTTAATGACTGGACTCGATTCATCGACTGGTGGGTTTTTAAGGAAATCACTGATGTCATTACCACTACAAAATGCATCTGCGACACCGGTTAAATAAGACACTCTTATATTTTTGTCTGCATCCGCATCTTGCAACGCTTGTGCTAATGCTGAATACATTGCCATATCCAGAGCATTCTTTTTATCTGGTCGATTGATGCATATGAATTTTATGCGGTCTTCATTTTTTATATTGATATATTCACTCATCAGCATCACCCTTCTTGTCAGTACGTCTAAGCTATGATTATCGACTCATACTGCCACATTGAAGAAATATTTTATAACGGTTATTCCATTCGTAAAATCTAATGGTATGCTAACGTCAGAAAAATAAGTTATTGGGCTATACATTCACTACAATCTGAGATCACTATGAAAAAGACAATCTTCCTTGTGTTATCACTAGTTCTTGTTTCTCCACATGTCTATGCTGCTAACCCTCATGATCCAAAATCTATTGAGGTCAACGTTACTGTTGGCACAGAAGATGGTCAAATGAAATTTGTCCCGGACACACTGACATTCGAACGTGGGAAGTATTATAAATTGGTGATATCCAACCCCAGTTCAGACGAACACTATTTTACTTCTGATGCCTTTTCGACGCATATATTCTCGCGCAAGGTCGAAGTTATCGATAAAGCAGGAAATACCGTGTCAGAAATCCATGGTGCAATTCACGACATGGAGCTGAAGCCCGGAGCTCGTGTGGAGTGGTTTTTCTTTCCGATGACCAAGGGTGAAAACTTGAAACTTTTCTGCCACAAAAATGGACACGAAGAGTCTGGCATGGTTGGTAGTATTAATATCATTGGTGATCTATAACATTAGTTAAATAATATGCAGATGGGGCTTGGAATAGGTGTTTAAGATTAATAAATACTTCAATGGGGATGTGGTCTCTATCGCATTTCAAACTGAGACACTGCCCGCTACCGTCGGCGTAATGAAGGCTGGCCAGTATGACTTTGGCACAACAGACAAGGAGACCATGACTGTGGTCAGTGGTAAGCTTAAAGTCAAGCTCCCCGGCAGTAAGGACTGGCAGACTTATAGTGTTGGTGAGCAGTTTATTGTTGAAGCAAACCAGAACTTTGTGGTCAAGACCGCTGTAGAAACAGCCTACTTCTGTACCTACATTAAAGAATCAAAAAAGAAAGTTCTTAAGAAATAAATTAAAAAAATAAAAAAAATATCTCACATGATAATAGACGTAAACATGAAAGATATAGCGTTGGTAATTATCCTGTTGCAGTGAAAAGCGCGATGGCACAGTATTAAATGCGGTTTTACATGATATGTCTTATCGGGGATTTCAAATTGTATGCACGGGATTAACCGCGCATATGTTTTCTAAAGATACAGGTTTATTAACGGACGATGATACCAACGAAGTAGAGATTTCTATAAAAATAAAATTCAAGGAAAAAGTAGATAACATTATCGCTGATTGCAGGATGGTCTATGTTGCTAAACATGATGAAATCTCGGGGAAAGAATCATTCTTCGTGGGTTTGCAAGTGATAGATTTCAAAGGTAAGAGTCTAGATGTTATCAAACGATTAATTAAAGAGAAAAGTCAGATACTACTTATTCCAACAGAGCTAAAGTTAACTACTTTCCTTCAACGCAATAATCTCACTTTCAAGCTTTTCAAGTGCTGCTCTGTAATCAACTACTTCCTTTTCTTTACTTGCGAGTTTTCCTTAGGTTCTTTATTTTCTTTCTGTAAAACTTTTATCTGATTATGCGCCTCGGCTACCTGCGCCTGAAGAGCTTCAAGACTCTTATCTGCTGCATAGCTTGCTGTTGTGAAGAATACCAATGAAGTGAAGAATATTAGTATTGATGTACTTTTATACATAATCATAAAACTCTGTAAAATCCTTTATCTAACCATCACTGGCTAAGGAAGCAATCTCTGCTTCAATATTCTCAAGCGCTGCTCGCCAGCCATCGATTTCGTTTTCGTAACTGGCCAGAGTTTTCTTAAGATCTCCGTTTGAGTTTTGTAACGTTTCCAGTTTGCTTTGTATCTCAAGCAACTGTACTTGAAGATCTTCGAGATTTTGTTCTTCTGCGTAAGCTGCTGTTGTAAAAAAAAACAATGCAGCGAATAAGACCAATGTTCGTTTATACATATCCGTAAAATCCTTTATCTGACCCGATTTTTGTAAACCTGAAGTTTATCTAGTTAAGTAACTGTTGAGAATAGTTTATTGCAGGAATTTATCCAAGTATTACTACAATTAAGCCACCAACATGCTGTGATATCTCTAGGTGTGATAGCCTCGGGCTCGTTCAAACAAATCTGTTATCCAGTATACCTGTGCGCCGATGGCTGCGAATGGCAACAAAATCCACGTAACATTAAACAGGGCTAAAATAAGCACAATAATACAAAAATCGGCTCGGCTGAGCTTATGAAATATATAGATTATCCAATCTAATGCGTCTTCTGGTTGTTTAGGTGCTGAGGCCTGTTCTTCACGGCTGATGGCATCGGGGTTATTGGTCTTTTTAGCTTCGTGTATCAGATCAACAATATAATCAATAAATGCCCCTGCAGCGGCGGCCAGTCCCAACCAAAACCAGAATTGCTGACCGTTGACTTGTGCCGTACCGTAACCCAGAGCGGCAAAAAAACTGGCATCGACTATCCAATCAGACATGTCATCCAATTTTGCACCAAACTCGGATGACATCTTTTTAATCCTGGCCACCTCACCATCACAATTATCGAAGGTATAGCTGGCGACCAATAACAATCCGCCAATAATTCCTGTCACCCAACTACCCTGAATAAAACAGACAGCGCAGGCCAAACCTAATAGTAGAGAGACTGTTGTGATCTGGTTTGGGGTGACAGATGTTTTCAGCAGTAGCGGTGTCAATCGATAAGACAGATGTCTTACCAAAGGGAAAAGCTGTTCTGGTGCTGTTAATGGATCGTCGTCGAGTGTTGTTTCTTGATTCATTTTTGCATTTTACCGTAATCATTGCGGGTATGGCACCTTGTACCGTATTTAAGTTATATTACGTTCTTCAATATGATGATTCTTATTTCCAGACAAGTTTCCTAAACAACCTTATGCGCATACTTCCAATGGTTGGCCTGATATTAGGTCTTTTGATCTTTGTTGTTTTAATTCTATGGCAAGGCATTGGTGATATTTTTGATCTGTTGGCTACTTCCGGGTGGGAATTACTCGCCTTACCCATTGTCTGGTTTCCTTGTCTGTTTGCGGCAACCATTTCCTGGCGCATGTTGTTTCCGAAAAAACATACACCGAAATTTGTTGCAGTATTCAAAGCACTCTGGATTGGTCGAGCCATCAATACACTTTTGCCTGTTGCGACCATTGGCGGGGAAATTGCCAAAGCCAGATTGATCACACTATGGGGAACCAGTGGTATTGATGCCAGTGCTTCAGTGTTGGTTGATAAGACCGTACAAGCGATGGCTGTGGCAGTGTGGGCTTTTGCTGGAACATTATTACTTATTTACCTCGCACTGGATAACGAGCTGGCGATTGCTGCCATGTTAGGAATCACCGCACTGGCGGGCGGTTTACTGGGATTTATCCTGGTTCAACATGCGGGCATGGTCGGATTCATGGCCAGAGCGGTTGGAAAGTTCGTTAGCTCTGACGGTTGGGAAGAAATTACCAATAATGCCAAGGCAGTGGATGCGCTGGTACGCGTCATCTACAAAGATTACCGCAACATTATCATTTCGACACTTTGGCGCACGTTTGGACTCGTGTTGCAGACCTCTGAAGTTTGGCTAGCGTGTTATTTGCTGGGCTTTCCCATCAGTATTATTGAAGCTTTGATGCTAAAAAGCCTGACGACCACCATCAGCGACATCGCTTTTTTCATACCAAATGCCTATGGGGTTCAGGAAGGTGGTTATGTTATGCTAGGTGCCCTGCTGGGAATGACACCCGAGTTAGCATTAGCTGTCTCGCTGGCGACGAGAATTAGAGAGTTGATCGTTGATATTCCTGGCCTGTTGGTCTGGCAACATTTTGAGGGGAAGTTGCTACTGAAGAAGCGGGATAATGTTAATTAAATCAATAGCTTGTATATTATTTAATGGATAGTCACGAAATCGTATTTTATTTGTTAGTGCTGATTAGCTTCTGTGCGATCGGTTATTTATTGTTCGCTAATTTCTGCATCATTGAGCTGCGCAAGAACATAAGAAGACCCCACATCCCTTCCGGCTACACTCCGCCAGTCACCGTGTTTAAACCCATATGTGGTCTGGAACATGGCATGGATGAAAATTTAAGATCATTCTGCGAACAAGATTACCCTGAGTATCAAATTATCTTTGGATTGCATGGAAAAGATGATGGCGCGATTCCCATCATACAAAAACTTATTGCAGACTACCCGCAATTAGATCTGGAAATGGTCATAGACACACGCTTGTATGGCTCAAACCATAAGGTCTCTAATCTGATTAATATGTTTCCTTCTGCCAAGCATGAAATTTTATTGGTGGCAGACAGTGATATGCGTGTTAATAAAAACTATCTGCATGATATTGTGGCACCGTTTGCGAACGTAGCTAATGGCGCCGTTACTTGCCTCTATTCCGGACGCACTGATAATGGCGTGGCATCAAAATTAAATGCCATGTTTATTAATGAGTGGTTTCTACCTTCAGTGCTGATTTCCAATGCACTAAAAGATATTAGTTACTGCTTGGGAGCAACCATGGCCGTCCGACGTGAAATATTGACAGATTTCGGTGGTTTTGAAGTGCTGGCTGATTATCTGGCTGATGATTATATGCTGGGTCAAATGGTCACAGAACGCGGCTATAAAGTGCATTTATCACATACCATTGTAGAAAACTTATCCTACGAACCAAGCTTTAAGTCGTTGTTTTTACATGAACTTCGTTGGGCGAGAACACTTAGAGCTGTTGAACCGCTCGGCTTTCTAGGCACCTTCCTGACAGATACATTAGTCATTAGCTGCATGACCGCATTATTCGCACTATTATTCACTCAGCACTCGTTTTTGCCATCGTGGATATTGGGCATCACGATAACTGCTCGAATTTTGTTGCACCTACAGGTAAAATCCGCGCTTGATTTGGATGGTCGGGGATCTTTATTACTGATTCCGGTCAGAGACCTGATCTCCTTTGTGATTCGAATTGTAAGTTTTACAGGACATTCGGTCGAATGGAGGAACCATACATTTTCAGTGGATGATGATGGTTTGATTCATGAAGATAAAGAAACAGCCACAAAAGATTTAGTAAAAGAAGATACTTAAAGAACACGATTAATCAACAGAATACTAATTCTGTTGTCATAACTAATAAATTAGGAGTCCCATCGGGATGTTGAAAACACTATTTTTAAACCCACCTTCATTTAATGGATTTGACGGCGGTGCTGGCTCACGTTATCAGTGTACACGCGAAGTAAAATCTTTCTGGTATCCAACATGGTTAGCTCAATTAGCAGCGTTGGTCGAAGGCAGTCGTTTGATCGATGCGCCAGCGGGAGATATATCACTGGAAGAAATTTTACCACTGGCTAAAGACTATGAATTCCTGGTGCTTTACACAAGCACACCTTCTTTTCCAAATGATGTAAAAATTTCTGAAGCATTCAAACAAGAAAATCCAAATCTGATCATTGGCTTTTGCGGCCCGCATGTTGCAGTTAATCCGGACCACACTGTACTTGCCTCTGATGCGATAGATTTTGTTGCTGGTAATGAATTTGATTTTACCATCAAGGAAATTGCAGAAGGGAAACCGCTCGAAGAAGTTGATGGCATTATCTATAAGAAAGATGGCAAACCTGTGCACAATAAAGATCGTGCCCTGATTGAAGACATGGATTCCTTACCATGGGTCACCAAAGTCTACAAAGAAAATCTGGCGACAAAAGATTACTACAATGGCTATATGCTACATCCCTATATGTCTTTCTATACGGGGAGAGGCTGTAAATCTCGTTGTACTTTCTGTCTCTGGCCACAAACAATTTCTGGCCATAACTATCGCACGCGTTCAGTTGAAAATATTATTGGCGAGTTAACGTATGCGAGAGATAATTTTCCTGAGGTTAAAGAATTTTTCTTCGATGATGACACACTGACGGATAATATTGAGCATGTAGAAGCACTGGCAAAAGAAATAGGCAAACTAGGCATCACCTGGTCTTGTAATGCAAAAGCCAATGTCCCTTACGAAACTTTAAAGATAATGAAAGACAATGGTCTACGTCTGTTGTTAGTTGGCTACGAATCAGGCAATCAACAAATTCTGGTGAACATCAAAAAGGGAATTAGAACGGATATTGCACGACAGTTTACTAAGGACTGTCATAAACTTGGCATCCTCATTCATGGAACATTTATCGTAGGCCTTCCAGGTGAAACTAAAGACACTATTGAAGAATCTATTAAATATGCGCAGGAGCTGAATCCACAAACCATTCAGGTCTCACTGCCTGCGGCTTATCCCGGAACATTTCTCTATAAACAAGCAATTGAAAACGGCTGGCTAATCGATGATGAGACATTGGTAGGTGATAATGGCGTCCAACATTCAGTGTTGAATTATCCGCATCTACCGAGCGAAGATATCTTTGAGGCTGTTGATAATTTCTATAAACGCTTCTATTTTCGCCCGTGGAAAATGATTACGCTGTTTTTCGAAATGTGTAAGGACTGGGAAATCATGAAACGTCGCCTGCGCGAAGGAGTCGAATTCTTTAAATTCCTTTTCGTTAGGGAGAGTACAGCCTGAAACAATTAATCGTGACAGGCGATGATTTCGGCCTGTCAGTTCCAGTCAATGAAGCTGTTGCACAAGCACATCAAAAAGGCATATTAACATCAACCAGCTTAATGGTTGCTGCGCCTGAAGTTAATGATGCTGTATCACGCGCTAATGACCTACCTAGCCTTAATGTCGGATTGCACCTGGTTTTATCCAATGGTCATTCGTGTCTCCCAGCCAGCGACCTCCCTGATCTGGTCGATTCTGATGGTAACTTTTCAAACAACTTAGTGCTCAGCGGCATCAAGATGTTTTTCAGTGCAAGCGTCAAACAACAATTAAAAAATGAAATCCGCGCACAGTTCGAAGCGTTTAAAGTAACAGGACTGCGTCTGGATCATGTTAATGCACACAATCACCTGCACCTTCATCCCACGGTCTTTGATGCAATCATCGAAGTTGGTAAAGATTATGGAATGGATGCGATGAGGGTTCCTGAAGAAAAGCCATTAAAAGCATTAATAGAAAGTCGTAAAGAAAATATAACACGCTTTGCAACCTGGTTATTTCTGAAACCGTTTACCTCGAGAATGAAAAAACGACTTGCTGAAAATAATATCAAATTTAATACGAATGTTTATGGTTTTCATCATAGCGGACATATGAATCTGGATACTCTGGTTCACATACTTCCAAATCTGGAAGATGGTCTATCTGAAATTTACCTGCATCCTGCCACAGGAACATGGGATGGTATTGATCCGGCTGCCAAAGATTATGAATTTGAAGCAGAGTACAAGGCACTCATTCATCCACGTATCAAACGTATCATTGAAAAATTCTCAATTGAGTTAACAAGTTTTCATAAATCATAGTAATCTTTAACTATGGTCGGAGATTCCTGGACACATAAAATAGCACGGGCGTGTATTCTCCCGCTTGTTAACACCTCAATTACACCAAATCATCTAACCACGGTGAGATTAATCACTGGCGTAGCTGCCTGCAGTCTGTTTGCCATCGGCACAACAGAATGGAATCTCTATGGCGGATTTCTATGGATACTATCAGCATTTATGGATCGCGCGGATGGTGAACTGGCACGCGTCAGTGGTAAAACCAGCCACTGGGGACACCAATATGATTATTTCTCGGATGTATTTGTCACTGCATTGTTTTTTCTCGGTATCGGCATCGGTCTAAGAGGATCGGCCTTCTGGAATATAGATCTTGGACTCTGGACAATAGTTATGGGAGTCAGCGCAACCGCCGGAGTCATTGCCGCTGAAATCCTTGCCGAGAAGATTGATCAAGCTCAAAAGGAAACTGGAGAAAAAGCCTACGCCGGATTTGCAGGCTTCGATTTCGATGATGTCTTATACCTTTTCGCACCGGTCGTCTGGTTTAACTTACATTTGCCTTTTCTGATTGGTGCCTCCCTTGGCGCACCTGCATTTGCCCTGCTTACATGGTCGCGCTTGAGAAAACTGTAATTATGAGTATTGAAGAGGCCGCCCAGGAATTGCACAGTAGATTTGAAGCTCTACTTGAAGAAGCTTCACGTAACGAAATAACGCTAAAGAAATTCCAGGTATTTGAGCTTGATCTCATGAATGCAAAAACGCTGGGGAATCTACTAGACATATTACTTAAAAATAGTCGGGGTGAATTTGGATGGGATATTGTCACCCTTACGCTGGTTGACCCAGAATATGAAATCCAACGCCTCCTAGAAATGTCTGGATTCATATTATCTGAGCATCCAGAATTAAATTTTATAACTTCTAATGATGCTCTGGAAAATATATATCATCAACAATTGTTCCCGGTTTTAGGATTGTATGATGATGATAATCACGAGCCACTTTTCTCTGCACAAATCAATAATCCTGAAGATCTCTGGTTACTTCCATTAAGTAGATCCCATCATCTTGTTGGAAGTTATAACATTGGCAAACTTACCAGTGATAATTCTAATGAGAACACTGCGACAGATTTTCTGCAGCATCTAGCCGCTATCATTTCGGTAAGCCTGGAAATAAGTATTACCAGAGAACGGCTTCAATATCTTGGTCTGATAGATCCTTTGACTGGAGTAAATAACAGAAGATTTTTTGATCAACGCCTAATCGAAGAGGTTACAACTGTCATCCGTGCGAATGCTGACATTAGTTGCCTGTTCATTGATATCGACCATTTTAAAAATATCAATGATAGTTACGGGCACCGTACCGGAGATAATATCCTCAAAGAGGTTGCACAAATTATACGTGAACTGGTACGTAGCACAGATGTGGTCGCACGCTATGGTGGTGAAGAATTTATCGTACTGCTTTCTCATAAAAGCCAGGAAAAAGCGACTGAAATAGCCGAACGGATCAGAGAAACGGTTGAAAAAAAGACATTCACAGGCTCCCAAAATGAAAATATCACTGTCACTATATCGATCGGCATCAATACTCTTAAGTCAGATCAACATGAAGGGAATACCGGTGAAGTGGCTTCGTTACTTGTAGAATATGCAGACCGCGCACTCTACCAAGCCAAGAATAATGGTAGAAACCGAGTTGAAATCTATTCAGGTAATTAGTCCTCTCCGATTAGCACTTTTACTAAAGAGTATGATCAAAATTTTTATCTGGAAGAAAAACAACTGTTTCAATATATCCTGAAAATCATCACACTCTATTATTGTCACCATCTTTAATAAAAAGAAAAAAGATTTCACTTGTTAGTTTGAGATAACATGTGCGGATGACTATCACTAAAATACAGCAAAAATTTCTACGTAGTAAAGCACATCATCTAAAACCCGTTATCTGGATCGGTCAAAATGGTCTATCTGAAAGTGTGACTACAGAACTTGAAACAGCACTTGTTCACCACGAACTTATAAAGATAAAACTCCGTGTCGGGGATAGAGAGTTAAGAAACCAGATGGTTGATGATATTTGCCAGGCGACGCACTGCATAAAAATACAGGGGATAGGTAGCATTGTCTCTATTTATCGCAGAAACGAAAAACATCCCGTTATTGAACTACCAAAATAATCTAACCCTCCAGGAGAAATCAGACTCCTAGACTTTCTTCAGGATCTTATCCATTATTCTGGCAGAAAGAACACGTTTAAGTGTTCCAAACAAATAGGTTGGGAAAGTAACGTAGTAACGAGGCTTTGGTTTCTTACTTTCTAACGCATGTATTACTTTATCAAGCACAGCTTCAGGACCTAATGTGAAAGGTACGACTGGACCCTCAGCTTTTAATCGTTCTATCAGTTTCTTATAGGCATTTTCGAAAGGACTATTCTCGACTGAGATATTGTCTTCAAATGCGGCTAAAGCATTATTTCTGAATCGACTTTCAATGGGACCAGGTTCAATCAATGAAATATGAATGTTCGTGCCCATCAACTCAAGGCGCAGAGTATCCGTCAAACCTTCCAGTGCGTATTTGGTCGTGTTATAAGCACCACGAAACTGCAAGGCGACCAACCCCAGCACTGAACTATTCTGAATGATCCTTCCATATCCTTGCTTACGCATCACTGGAAGCACCAGATTAGTCAGTTCATGCGTGCCAAATAAATTCACTTCAAATTGTTGCCGTAGAACATCTCGGCTTAAATCTTCAACTGCGCCTGGCTGACCATAAGCGCCATTATTAAATAATGCGTAAATTTCTCCTTCTGCTTTATCTAATATTGTTGCAAAAGCAGAATGTATAGAAGTCGAATTCGCCAAATCCAGTTGCACTGATTCAAATCCTGATTCAATCAAGACATCGACATCATGTTTTTTACGGGCGGTTGCGAAAACACGATAGCCTCTTTGTTTTAGGCCTTCTGCAACACAACGCCCTATTCCCGAGGAGCAACCTGTGATAATTATATTGTGCTGTTTCATCATTTCATCACGGGGCAACACACTGAAGAGTCGCTTGTAGAATTTCAGTAAATGCCTCAAAAATACTAATTTCAAATTCTCGAAATATTATAAACATCTTTTTATAACATTCGTTCCTCGATTAAAACCAAGCGATATTCTTTAAAATTAAGGAGATACATTTTAATCTTGATAAACCTCATTATATATATTTGCGTGGTATAACATAGAAGATCTAAAAACCTTATCCATAAGGCTATCATGGGTTTCAAAATCACACTATAATCAAGAAGTTACAAAATTACTCATGTGTATTACTTTGGGATATTACTCGGGACATTATTTTGTATGTCTATTTTTAGGGGAAACGCCTCTTCAACGGCGGAAAATAATAAATAACGGTGAAAAAATCATTCATTAAATTTTTCGTGGTGCCGGTTCTATCTGTGCCACTATCTTTAGTGCCAGTCTATACTGTCTCAGCTGATACTACAGAGTCTAACTGGCCTTTGTGTACTGATTCTCTGGATATTCCATTGCGCCCAGTCGTTGAAGCTGAGCTGGTATCTGGGGATGTGCATGTAGCTGCCGACGATGCGGATCTGGAAGCAGAAGGTTTCTCTACACTGAAGGGAACTGTTGAGATAACACGCGATGAACAACAGGTTCGCTCAGACTATGCTGATTTCAACCAGCTTGATAATACTTCAAATTTAGAGGGCAACGTTCAATATTGGGACAAATCTATTTATCTGGAAGCAGATAAAGCACATCTCGAATTCGATTCTGATATCGGGGCATTCGAGAATACCAAATATACCATCAAGGATAATCGCGGTCGCGGACAAGGCAGTAACATTGATATGATATTTGGCATCGAGTCCAAGTTAAAAAATGCTGATTATAGTACCTGTGATCCCGCGAATAAATTCTGGCAGATCTCTACGAGTGAACTCAAACTTAACCATGTCGAAGAATGGGGCAGCGCTAAAAACGTCGTGCTTAAGATTAAAAATGTGCCAGTCTTCTACAGCCCTTATATGTCATTCCCCTTAAGTGATAAAAGAAAAACCGGATTTTTGACACCCAGCATGGGAAGTTCGAATAGAAATGGCTTTGAAGGACGGACACCGTTTTATTGGAACATTGCCCCACAGATGGATGCTACCTTGACCCCTCGAGTACTCACCGACAGCGGTCTCATGCTAATCGGTGAGTTTCGCCATCTATCAAGAAATAGTCAGAGCGAAGTCAATGCTGAATTCCTCCCTAGTGATAATGAATTCGGTGACAAGAACAGAAATCTGTTCGGTTTAAAGCATAATCGTAGTTTTGGTCGTAGTGGTAATTTTTCACTCAATTATAATCGAGTATCTGATAAAGAATACTTTGAAGATTTTGGCACATCACTTGGAATCACAAGTACACGTTTCCTGGAACAAAGAGCAGATGTTTCATATAGAGGGAACTGGTGGAATGCCAGTGCGAAGCTGCAGAATTATCAATCCGTTGACCGGACAATTGCAGCTGTCGATAGTCCTTATAAACGATTACCGCAAATTAATTTCAATGCACACACTCCTGGTGGCAATAATAAGTTTAATTATTTGCTTGCTTCTGAGTTTACATATTTTGATCGTGGTGAGGATGATACTGGTGCAGTAGATAATGTGACTGGTTCAAGATTGGATTTAACACCTTCTATCAGCTATCCATATAGAACAGCGTCTACATTTCTGACGCCAAAGGTTGGCTTACGATACACACAATATTCCTTACACAATACAGGCACTTTTAAGTCTAGCCCTAGCCGAATACTACCTGTAGTAAGCGTTGATAGTGGCGTTTATCTCGAGCGTGATTTTTCACTTTTTGGAAAGAAATCACTACAAACATTGGAACCGAGAGTTTTTTACCTCTATGTTCCACAAGAAGATCAGGATGATTTGCCAGTTTTTGACACCGGCTTGTATGATTTTTCCTTTGGTTCATTATTCAGAGATGATCGTTTTAGTGGGAAAGACCGTCTTGGCGACGCCAATCAATTCACTTTAGCAATAACATCACGCCTGATAGATCAGGCTACTGGGAGAGAAAAAGGCTATCTAAGTTTAGGACAAACTTATTACCTGAATGACAGGGAGGTGATTCTACCTGGTGATGCAATACGTGACGATGATATATCTCCAATCATTGCAGAAATTGGTACGACACTCTTTAACCACTGGCGTTTCAGAGGTGACCTGCAATGGGACCCTAACACAAACAATACAGAAAAATTACTCGCGCAAATTCAATACAAACCAGCGGCAAACAAGGTGGTGAATTTTAACTACCGTGTTCGTAGAACTTCATCCAATCTTTCTGGTCGGACTCTAAACCTGACAGACATAGAACAAAGTGATATTTCATTTCATTGGCCAATCAAGCGAAATTGGAGCGTGATAGGTAGATGGAACTATGCAATCCCAGAGAAAAAATCATTGGAAATTTTTGGTGGCGTTGAATATGACAGCTGCTGTTGGAGCTTTCGAGCAGTTACTCGAAGGTTTTTGACTAGTATAGACGGAGAATTTGATTCGGGTATATTTTTACAATTTGAACTCAAAGGCCTTTCTGGTATTGGTCGAAAGACAGTGGACTTCCTGGAACAAAAAATCCCCGGTTACGAGAGCGATTTATAAGTTGAAATTCTATTCTATACGCCTGCTATTGGCAGGCTTTCTTGCGTTACAAACATTTGTCTTACTTGCAGATGTGCCACTGGATCGTATTGTTGCAGTTGTTGAAGACGATATTATCATGCAGAGTGAACTGGACACTGAACTACGCACAGTGGTTGCTCGAATGAAAGAGCAAAACATACAACTTCCTTCTTCAAGCGTTTTAGAAAATCAAGTGCTTGAACGTATGATCTTGGTAAAGATTCAGCTCCAACAAGCTGAAAGCACCGGCATACGTGTTGATGATGAAACATTAAACAGAACTATCAGTAATATCGCAGCAGGAAACAATGTCAGTTTAAGTAAGTTTAAAGAGATTCTCGAGAAAGATGGCTTTAACTACGAACAGTTTAGAGAAAATATTCGTAACGAAGTGACCATCTCTCGGTTGCGTCAGAGTCAGGTTGATAACCGAATTTCAATCACTAACAAAGAAATTGATAACGCTTTGGTAAATGAGGAATTTCAAAGTACCTCAGAAACAGAATACCTACTTCATCATATACTTATTTCTCTACCGGAAGCCCCTGCACCTGAAGAGGAGGAACAAGCAAGACTGATTGCTTCAAAGGTCCTTGATGATCTAAAAGCAGGACAAAATTTTGCGACGATGGCCACAACTGTCTCGGACGGACAAAGAGCACTTGAAGGTGGCGATCTGGGTTGGCGTAAGAAAAGTGAAATACCAACTCTATTTAGCGCACAGGTTGCAACGATGGAAAAAGGAGATATTAGCGATCTGATTCAAAGTTCCAGTGGCTTCCACATTGTCAAATTGGCTGATATACGAAGTAGTGATAAACATATGATCACACAGACTAAGGCACGTCATATCCTGATTAAACTTAATGAGTTAACTACGGCTGACGATGCCAAGCTCAAATTAGAGCAACTAAAAATACGTCTTATAGGTGGAGATGATTTTACAAAACTGGCCAAGGCACATTCTGACGATACTGGAAGCGCGGCTCTAGGAGGCGACCTTGGTTGGAGAAGCCCAGGAGAATTGGTACCGGAATTTGAAAATCCCATGAATCAACTTGAACCTGGTGAAATCAGTGAGCCTATTGAATCACAATTCGGCTGGCATCTAATTCAGCTCGTAGAGCGTAGGGAACATGACGATACTGAAAATGCAAAGCGAATAAAGGCATCTGAAACAATCCGCAGAAGGAAATCAGAAGAAGCACATCAAAACTGGTTAAGACATTTACGTGATGAAGCTTATGTCGAGTACCGACTGGATGATGGCTAACACCGAGATACCCCGTATTATCATCTGTACAGGTGAACCTTCAGGTATTGGTCCTGATATTACAATTCAAATAGCCCAAAACAATATTAATGCTGATATTGTAGCTATAGGCGATCCACTCTTACTGCAAAATCGAGCTTCTTCGCTAGGGCTCTCCCTTTCATTAATTAAATTTGATGAGACTATCAAACAAAAGCATGTTGCCAAAAGTCTGAGAATAATTCCTGTTGAAACCGAAACACCTCCTATTGCAGGAAAACTTGATCCCGACAACGCTGAGTATGTCCTGACTCTTCTTAAAATAGCTTGTGCAGGGTGTCTCGATAAAAGATTTGATGCCATGGTCACCGCCCCGGTTCAAAAATCAATCATTAATGATGCTGGTCACTCCTTTAGCGGACATACAGAATTTCTGGCTGATCTTTGTAAACAGGCCACCCCGGTCATGATGCTTGCCAACAATGCATTAAAAGTCGCATTGGTCACGACACACTTGCCTTTATCAAAAGTAAGTGCCTCCATCACAAAAGAGAACCTGACACAGGTGTTAAAGATCATCGATAATGATCTACGAGATAAATTTTCAATTGATCATCCTCGTATTCTGGTTTGTGGTCTCAATCCTCATGCTGGTGAAAGTGGGCATTTAGGCAGCGAAGAAAACGATATTATTATCCCAGTTATCAATGCATTAAAAAATCAGGGCTTGGATTTAACCGGACCACAACCCGCGGATACTGCTTTCACTCCTGAAATGATTGAAAATTTTGATGTCGTCGTCTCCATGTATCATGATCAGGGTTTGCCTGTTTTGAAGGCTTTGGGTTTTGGCGAAACAGTTAACATTACATTGGGCTTACCGATTATCCGGACTTCAGTTGACCATGGCACAGCACTTCATCTTGCTGGAACTGGAAATGCATCTTCATCAAGTTTAATGCAGGCAATAGAGTGTGCGATGAAGATGACGAGCAATCCCATTAGGAGACCAGCTTCATCACTCTCAACTTCGTCACTTAGTTCTAATGGCCGAGCAGGTTAATGGCCGAACACCGAGCAAGAAAAAGGTTTGGTCAGCATTTTCTCCATGACCAGAATGTCATTCAACGTATCGTTACCGCCATTAATCCAAAGTGCGATCAAACAATTATTGAAATTGGACCAGGGAAAGGGGCATTGACGTTTCCCTTGCTCGAGCATGTCGAACAATTACATGTCATTGAGCTTGACCGAGACCTAGCACAGGCCCTCTCTAAGCAATACAACACTAATAATAAGATCATTGTTCACTGTCTTGATGCTCTGACCTATGATTTTAAGGAGATAGGATGTCAACACCTGCGCATTGTTGGAAACCTGCCTTACAATATTTCAACACCATTGATCTTTCATCTACTGGAACACAATCATTGCATAGATGACATGCTGTTCATGCTTCAAGAGGAAGTTATCGATCGCATGTGTGCCGCCCCTGGCAGCAAAGATTACGGACGCCTTTCCGTAATGGTTCAGGCACATTGTCATACCGAAAAATTATTTAACGTCGGACCAGGTGCTTTCTCACCACCACCCAAAGTGATATCAGCAATCATCAAAATGAAACCCTATTCAGGGATTTTAAATAAAATTTCAGACTATCCGAGTTTTGCATATATCGTGAAACAGGCCTTCTCTCAAAGACGAAAGACATTGAGAAATTGTTTGAAAGGCACTCTTAATGATGACCAGATAATCAATCTGGGCATTGCCCCTGAGGCACGTGCCGAAACCCTATCAACGGAAAATTTTATCCAATTGGCTAATACTTACTTTAAGGAAAATCAATAGCTTAATCTGTGGAAAACTCTGTGAATAGATTTTTTAATTTAGAGACTAGTATTACAGTATTTAATTTTTGCACGTTTGTTTCATTGCAACATAAAATTTAATATTATTCCATTAATATCAACTAGTTAAAATAATATATAGTTCTTATGAATAGTAGCCACTATCGATAAATCTTACAAATAGTATGGTTTTGAATGGCTTGTGCATAAAAATGGTGCGCATCACCAATTCTAAATTATAGCTAGCGTGTTTTTTAATAGTTTTGGCTTAAAAATATACAGAATCTTCATAATAGTGCTTTGAGATAGCATTTATCTCTATTCCAAATAATAATACGCCTTCACAATAAGGACTTCTCTGACCCAGGCATGAATAAGAATGACGCCTTCCATTTATTAGATCAATTTTCAGTTAAATTAGAACAATTCAGTGACTTCACGGGCAAGCTCATCTCGTGGCTTGTTTTGGCGATGGTTTTACTGGTGAGTTACGACGTCGCCATGCGCTATTTTTTCCACAGTGGTTCTATTGTGCTGCAGGAAATGGAATGGCACCTATTTTCTCTGATATTTTTAATCGGAGCCGCGTACACGTTCAAGCATGATGATCATGTCAGACTCGACCTCTTTTATAAAAGTAAATTTATGGATGATAATCGCAGAGCATGGGTTAACTTGCTTGGCGGCCTTTTTCTATTACTACCTTTTTGCATTTTAATTATCTCAACGGCTACTCCTTTTGTTTATCAATCCTACGACATTCTGGAAGGCTCGCCAGATCCAGGCGGTCTACCCTATCGCTGGATTCTCAAGACCAGTATCCCTCTGGGATTTATGCTTCTTTTGCTACAAGGACTTTCGGACATTATAAAAAACCTCAAGATCGTTGTGGGTAAAAACGTATGACCGCTGCCATTATTGCCATGTTTGCCACACTCATGATTATGTTGCTACTCGGCTACCCGGTTGCATTTACTTTAGGCGCTGTTGCTCTTTTGTTCGGCAGTCTTTTCCTGGATCTGGATTTCTTCAATCTACTTCCTTTACAAATCTGGGGAACGATGACTAATTTTACCTTGCTCGCTGTGCCTTTATTCATTTACATGGGAGTCACACTCGACAAATCAGGTTTAGCCGAAGATTTACTGGAAACCATGGGACTTTTGTTCGGGAAAATGCGTGGTGGTTTAGCTGTATCAGTAGTGATGGTTGGCACCTTACTGGCCGCGACAACCGGGATTGTTGGTGCTACTGTCGTGACTATGGGCATCATCGCACTACCGATCATGCTTAAGCGTCAATATTCTCCTGCACTTGCTGCCGGCACCATCGCTGCATCAGGTACATTGGGACAGATCATACCGCCGAGCATCATCTTAATTTTACTTGGTGATGTAATGGGTGTCCCGGTAGGACGTCTTTTTGTCGGTGCCGTCATTCCAGGAACAATACTTGTAACACTTTTCCTGTTATACATCCTTAGCGTTGCCTGGATAAAACCAGCCATTGCCCCCGCATTGAAAAATGATCAAAGCGAGAATTTATTTAGAAAAGTTATATTTACTTTATTACCCCCTCTCCTACTGGTCATGAGCGTTCTAGGGTCTATTTTTGCCGGGATTGCTTCGCCAACAGAATCAGCCGCAGTCGGCGCACTTGGCGCCATGATACTTTCTGCTGCACACAAACAACTAACCATTACTAATTTAAAAGCCGCCATGCAACTTACCGTGCGACTGACCAGTATGGTATTTATGATTTTAATTGGTGCCATCGCTTTTGGTTTGGTATTTCGTGGGTTGGGGGGAGACACACTGGTACGTGAAGTAATGACAAACATCCCCGGTGGAGTCTGGGGATTTATGTTTGTCAGTATGTTTTTAATCTTTATTCTGGGCTTCTTTTTGGACTTCCTACAAATCTGTTTTATCGTTGTTCCCATTATTGCGCCTATTGCACATCTACTAGGAATTGATTTGCTCTGGTTGGCGGTATTAATCGGGCTTAATCTGCAGACATCTTTTCTGACACCGCCATTTGGGTTTTCATTATTTTATTTAAAGGCTGTCGCGCCACCGGAAATAAGAATTCAGGATATTTATCGCGGTATAATACCATTCGTAATAATACAGGTTTTAACTCTGATATTATTGATCCTGTTTCCAAAACTGGTAACGTGGTTACCCGATCTTATGGATGGGTTGAATGGCCTATAATAATTGTAGATTGTAGGTAAGAAAGTGCAAAATGACATTCACGCAACATGCTCCATTCCATATACCAACTACTAACCACCCCTCACTAGTTCAATAACTGGCCCTGTTTCCGGTCTGACTCCACGCCAGATAAAGAACGACTCCGCGGCTTGCTCAACAAGCATGCCTAGACCATCGAATGCTTTGTCTGCATCTTGGGCTTTAGCCCAAGAGACAAAAGGTGTATCACTCACTGAATACATCATGTCATAGCAACACACATAAGCATTGAGAAGATTTTCAGGTAGTGGTGGAATGGCCCCTTGCAAACTAGCCGAAGTACCATTGATGATGATATCGAAACTACTCCCCATGAGTTCATCAAATCCACAACCCTTAATATCACCACGATCTGAAAAAGTATCGGCGAGTTCCTTTGCACGACTAACAGTACGATTCG
Organism: Gammaproteobacteria bacterium; assembly: GCA_047620145.1. GTDB lineage: Bacteria > Pseudomonadota > Gammaproteobacteria > Eutrophobiales > Eutrophobiaceae > SMWN01. Next base: position 23,315 of record JBLHKO010000036.1, read on the forward strand.
CAATAACTACCCTGTCGGGTTCCTCATCAAATAACGGATCTATAATTCCCCTGACAGCACCGCCTGCGCCAAGTATTAAAATGTTTT
>JBLHKO010000037.1:0-23283 GCA_047620145.1 Gammaproteobacteria bacterium
TGCATCATCACTCTCTGTAGCCATGGAGATATCTAATACATCATCTTCGCTATCTAAGGAGATATCTAATTCGTTTGCATCATCACTCTCTGTAGCCATGGAGATATCTAATACATCATCTTCGCTATCTAAGGAGATATCTAATTCGTTTGCATCATCACTCTCTGTAGCCATGGAGATATCTAATACATCATCTTCGCTAGCAGGTTCATCAAAGGAGAGGTCCAGATCATTATCGCCATCAGCCTGGGCAGATATAGAGTCTATATCTGCGGCGGCGGCTGTCACATCCAGCATATCTTCTCCTGAGTCCTCTCCGCCAATATCGAAGTCCATATCATTTGTGTCAAATGATCCATCATCACCAGCGGCGATATTCAACACGCCACCACCAGATGTATCTGTAGGTGCATCTTCATCTTCACCTGCTTCAGGCGTATCAAACAAGGCACGATTTGGTGACATCTCTTGCCACATCACTGCTGCCATATCCCAGTGAGCGCCTTGCCCACATGTTTTTTCGTGGACAGCACTGGCTGCTGCTTCGTAAGATTTCTTGTCACCTGCAGCATAGAATACTTCTAACAATTTTCCATGGAAATCTAGATTATCTGGTTCCTTCTCCAGCGCACTCCTTACAAAAGATTCGGCTTCATCAAAATGTTCATAGGCAAGAAAAACATTGACCTCTTCCATAGGGTCGTCTTCTTCTGGTTCTGCAACTGTTGCAGGACTGCTCTCTTCAGAAATATCAGGTATCTCAAATGCATCGACATCTCCTTCGGCATCTGAATCATCCCCAGGTAAGATTGTCTCGTCTTCACTTCCTGGAATAACTGTGACAGATTCAGTATCGCCTTCAGCTAGCTCGTCAGACATCAATACTGTCTTAGCTGAATCTTCATCACCGAAATCTGGGAAATCTTCAGCCGGTAAATCAATCACTGTGGCCTTTGCACTACGGCGTTTAGACGCGAATAACATCCCCAAGGCAAGCAGTATGAGTCCACCAACTACTCCGCCAATGATCATCAAATAATCTTTTGCTTTTTCAACCAGTCCCATCACGCTATCTTTTGCTATTCCAACCAGATCCATAAAACCAGATAACGCGTCATCAGAAGTGGCAACCTCAACATCCTCAAAAATCTCTTCTTCTGAATCTGAAACGTCTGTTTCATCTTCTTCAGTCACTTCCTCATCAGCTTCTTCTTCGACGGTATCCTCTTCCATGGTTTCGTCAGTGCTTTCATCTGTAACTACTTCCATAGCGTCTTCTGTGTTAGTCGCTATTTCATCTGTACTGTCTTGTTCAGCTGCTGCAACCATTATTTGTTCTTGCATTGCTGCCAGCTCGTCTTCCTTAAGTACGATTAAGCGTTTCAGATCATCGATGATGCCTTCAGTTTCAGTCAGCTTGTCTTTGAGCTCGGCATTTTCCATCGACAGTACTTCAATCGATTCATTTGCCAGGACTAATTCATTATTCAAAGAATTGACATCAATACCGGATGATTCAGCAGAACTCTGATCGCTCCCGGTACCTAGATCAGACTCAGAAATAAGTCGCAACTTTGCCTCATCAGTTTCTTCAAACTCTGTGACGGAAGATTCACGCTCAATGTCAACAGACTCAGTCTCAGAGCTAGATACGCCAGCACCCTCTGCTCTAGAGGGAACACTAGAGGCCATATGACCTTTGTATTCATCCCACAACGAATGCTGATTACTAACCTGTGCCAATGCCTCTGCTTGCGCTAAAGCACTGACCTCTGATGCGGCTGGTACCTGGAGGATGGCACCACGTTTGAGACCATTAATATTATTCTCAATAAATGCCTCAGGATTGGCACTCAATATGGCAAGCATCATTTGCTGAATACTGATTGATAAATCAGGTCTAGCTACCTTGGCGACTGACCACAAGGTATCCGCTGTCACTGCGGGTCCATAGTCACCACTGCCGGAATAATTTATTGTTGTAGGGGCTTCATAACTTGGCGTCGAGCGGTCCGGCGCACTTACTCTTGGTTTAGATTCAGCTGTATATTCCGGATTATAGATAACCTCATTGTCAATTGAATCTACCTCAACGACAGGTGTCTGAGGGTGGACAATAGTCTGTTTTTTACTACCTGAAGCATTGTATGTAGGTGGGTCTAGTAGAACAGTATACTCTCTGAACAATCTACCTTTGGACCAATTAATTTCAAGCAGAAAATTAAGGAATGGTTCACGAATTGCATCGTTACTGCGAATCTGTATATAGTCAGGCCCGTTTTCAGATTCCTGAATGGAAAAGCGCAAATTGGTTAGTAAAAAATTTCGTTGAATACCTGCACGATCAAATGTTTCTTGATCAGCGAGAGAAACCTTCAGACTATCAAGTTCGTCCGCAGTTGCTGAAAGTAATGTAACTCTGCCTTTAAATGGCTGGTTTAATGCAGATTGAAGTTCGAGTTTACCCAAACCCAAAGCATTTGAAACTGTTGGCACCACCAATGCCAACAACACCCACAATATTCTAAATTTCATCCGGTTTTCCCTACTTCTGTATTATTTTTTAATGCCCCTAGGTCTTAACAAACCTTGGCGTTATCGTCTCAGGTTCAAGAGTATCGAATACTCTCTTTGTATACGTCCACTTGACCAACGCATGTCCAGAACAAATCTTAGTGCTGGCTCGCGTAAAGTATTTTTACTGCTAATATTCAGATATGGCTGATTTCCACTATTTTCGACAAGTTCAACCTTCAAGTTATGCCAAGCCTGCAGACCTGAAAGTTGTCCATCTGGGTTGCTGATGCTCAGTTTTAATTCCTCAAGCTCACTCTCTTTTGAGAAAACTAATGGAATTTTCACATTAAGCGGTTGATTCAAGTGTGATTTTAGTTCTAGTTCACCCAATGCCAATGCTTGTACCGCAGGTTGAAATCCTGCAACAAACAAAAACAGGGCTATCAATAAGATTCTTTTATTCATCAGTCTGCAGAATATCCTGTTTAAAATACTGTTTATTTTCAATAAGTTAAATAGTTTCTAATTAAAATAATGTGTCATAACGCCCTTCCTCAAAGCCCTCGCCTAAGCGAGATCGCCGTAGCAACATGTAATTGTGCAAGACACCCACAACCTACGAATGTCCTTTACAATTACGACTTAACTATAGCTTATAAATAGTGTTTTACCAAAATTTCAGCGATTTGAACACTATTTAATGCAGCTCCTTTACGTACATTGTCAGAAACCACCCACAGGTTAATACCGCGAGGATGTGAAATATCTTCTCGAATACGTCCAACAAAGACAGAATCTTTGCCCGCAGCATCAGTTACGGCTGTTGGATAACCACCATCTTTATGCTCATCCACCACTTTAATTCCCGGCTTATTTTTGAGTAATTTCTTCACTTCCTCTGCAGATAGTTTCTTCCTGGTCTCAATATGGACAGCTTCAGAGTGTCCATAAAAAACGGGAATTCTGACGGCTGTTGGATTTACCTGAATAGCCTCATCTTCAAAGATTTTTCTGGTTTCCCAGACCATCTTCATTTCTTCCTTGGTGTATCCATTTTCCTGAAAATCATCGATATGAGGTAATGCGTTAAATGCAATCTGTTTGGGATAAACCTCGCATACTGCAGATCGGCCATTTAATAATTCAGCCGTTTGTTTCGCCAACTCTTCTATCGCCTCTTTTCCAGTTCCAGAAACTGCCTGATAGGTACAAACATTGATACGTTCAATATAAGCAGCATCATGAATAGGTTTTAATGCCACTAACATTTGAATCGTAGAACAATTTGGATTGGCGATTATCCCTCTGTTTTTATAGTCGGCGACGGCATGAGGATTGACCTCCGGTACCACCAAAGGGATATCGTCGTCATAACGAAACTGTGAGGTATTATCAATCACTACGCAACCCGCTTCAGCAGCGCGCGGGGCGTGAATTTTTGATACCGACGCACCTGGAGAAAAAAGACCGATGTCTACGTTTTTGAAATCAAACTCCTCCAAATCCTCGACCTGAATAGTTTTACCATTAAAGCGGATACTTGTACCAGCAGATCGGCTACTGGCAAGCGCATATAATTTTTCTACTGGAAATTTACGCTCTTGCAAGATAGACAACATCGCCTCACCAACGGCACCCGTCGCACCCACTACAGCAACATTAAACTTTTTACTCATTACACTATTACCTAATTCAAATGTTATTAATTAAAGAGACGCGACAACAGCATCACCCATTTGACTGGTAGATACCTTAGTCAACCCTTCAGAATAGATGTCAGCCGTCCGCAACCCATTTTCAAGAACCTGTTGTACGGCTTGTTCTATTCGATCTGCCTGCGCGGATTCAGCAAGTGAATACCTTAGCATCATGGCCGCAGAGATGATTGTTGCCAGTGGATTGGCAATATTCTGTCCTGCAATATCTGGTGCAGAACCATGGATTGGCTCATACATACCTTTGCCTTCCGCATTCAGTGAGGCTGAAGGCAACATGCCGATTGATCCTGTCAACATAGAAGCTAAATCAGACAATATATCGCCAAACATATTCGTCGTGACGATCACATCAAACTGTCTCGGATCTCGTACTAATTGCATCGCTGCATTATCAACATACATATGTTGCAGACTCACTTCTGGATAGTCCTTAGCCACATGGGTAACCACTTCACGCCACAGCTCGGTTGCCTCAAGTACATTAGCCTTGTCCACCGAACATACTTTTTTATTTCTTTTCATCGCCACATCAAATGCAGTGTGCGCAATCCTTTCAATCTCGGATTCTTTATAGACCAGAGTGTTAAAACCTTCACGCTGTCCATCTTCTAAAGTTCTGATACCACGTGGTTGTCCAAAATAGATGCCGCCGGTTAATTCACGCACAAACATGATGTCCAGCCCATCAATTATCTCTGGTTTTAAAGATGAGGCCTCTGCGAGTTCTTTATAAAGTATGGCAGGTCTGAGGTTGGCATAGAGATCGAGTCCGGCGCGAATAGCCAACAGACCTCTTTCAGGCCTTAATGAACGCTCAATGTTATCCCATTTAGGGCCGCCAACAGCACCCAATAAAATTGCGTCAGATTGCTTTCCTTTATCAAGTGTTTCTTCCGGCAAAGGCACACCTGCCTCATCAACCGCACACCCGCCGATCAAACCATGTTCGGTGGATAGCTCAAGTCCATGCTTTTGCACAAGTGCATTCAGTACTTTTTCTCCTTCCGCTACAATTTCGGGACCAATCCCGTCACCTGGAAGTATTAATACGCGTTTACTCACATCAGTTACCTACCATTAAAATCTATCTTGAAATGTCCATCTTGCTCGTAGCTTAATCTGCGCAGAACAAAAGGTGGCAAAGGATACATCAAGTTGCAGGATTGTTCATCAAGTCTCTGACTGTCAACCATGCGGCAAATATAATTAACAAACCACCGACCCACTCACGAACAGTCATCACTTCAGCCGTTAATAATGCCGCAGAAACAGCACCGGAAAATACCTCGAATAACATAATGACGGCCGATCGATGTACCGGTAGATGCGTCACCCCATACAGTGCTGTGAATGTCATCAAACTCATGCCGACGCAGCCAATTAAGATAGCGAGCGCAAGTGATGCGCTACTAAAGGCTGGAACGGGAATTTGTATCAAAAATAAACCTGCCAAGGTAAGCACTATCACCCCAACCCATGCAGAGCCCATTTTCAACAGGATTGACGTATCGCCGATTTTTCTGACCACAACATTATGTGCAGCAAACGCGACGCCTGCAGAGATGGCAATCAGATCAACCTGGCTCAAGTGTAAAAGTGAGCTATTGTCTGCTGGCCATAAAATAACCAGTGCACCGATAAATGAAATTAATAAAGAAAATCTAGCCATCACTGAAAGATACTCATGTAAAAATAGATAACCAAATATCAACGTCCAGATTGGCGACAAATAAAACAGTAGTAATACTCTGACCACATGCCCATCAAGCATCGCCAGAATAAACGCTAAATTAGCCCAACCAGCAAAGAGACCTAATAAAAGAAACAGATGAATCTGGGATCGCAACCCATGTCTTAGTTTCCAGAAAGATGACCACATCGGCATGAATGCAGACAAATAGATAATCAATGTTGCCCATAAACCGGGGATGCCCATGCCTTCCAACAACCTGAGCGGATACCATAAAACACCCCACAGCGTAGCAGCAATTAGGCAACTGATAATTGGTAGCAGCGTGGAATTATTTTTAGTCGACATATGGTTGATTAGCTATACTGGTCACTTTTAAATTATTCAATATTTATAAAACACTAACGCAATGAATCTTAGCCAATGAATTCTGGACTTGAAAAATTACAACCCTACCCCTTCGAAAAGCTTGCGCAGCTTAAACGTGAAACATCTGTTATCACTGATGTCCCACATATCGATTTGTCCATTGGTGAACCCAAGCATACCACTCCAGAATTAATTCTGAATGAATTACAAAAACAACTACCCAAGGCAGCATCTTACCCCACAACTCGGGGCATTGATGAACTTCGACAATCAATCTCAGAATGGTTAATCAGGAGATTTAAATTACCTGAAGACAGTATCAGTGCCGAACGAAATATCTTACCCGTTAACGGAACAAGAGAAGCATTGTTTGCCTTCGCTCAATGCGTCATTGATACAAAAAACAATCGTGCCAATGCGAATGAAGCGCCTATCGTCATATCGCCCAATCCGTTTTATCAAATATATGAAGGTGCTGCCTTGTTAGCTTTGGCTGAACCCTTTTACGTTAACTGTATTGAAGCCAATGGATTTCTTCCAGATTTTGACGCAGTCCCTGAAAATATATGGCAACGATGTCAACTTATATATATATGTTCCCCAGGAAACCCTACCGGCGCAGTGCTTGGCCAAGAGACTATTGAGAAATTACTCATCCTCGCTGATAAATATAATTTCGTGATAGCGGCAGATGAATGTTATTCGGAAATTTATCTGGATGAAGATAGTCCACCAGTCGGTCTACTACAGGCTGCTGCAAATCTGGGGCGAGATGATTACCGGCGTTGTATTGTCTTTCATAGCCTGTCTAAGCGATCAAATGTCCCTGGCATGCGATCCGGTTTTGTCGCGGGCGATGCAGAGCTCATTCATTCGTTTCTTCGCTATCGTACTTACCATGGTTGCGCTATGCCTTTATACACTCAAATGGCAAGTATCGTTGCTTGGCAGGATGAAGTGCATGTACGTCAGAACAGAGCGCTATACCGACAAAAATTTGACGCGGTAATTAATATCCTTAAGCCGGTCATGAATGTAACAAGACCAGATGCCAGCTTTTACCTTTGGCCAGAGACACCTGTCTCCGACACAGAATTTGCAGCAGGATTATATTCCAGCCAAAACATTACAGTGTTGCCTGGAAGTTTCCTGTCACGTAGCATAGCCGCCGGTAATCCCGGTAAAAATCGAATACGTATTGCACTTGTAGCTGAATTTGAACAATGCATCGAGGCCGCCGAAAGAATATGTCAATACATAAAGCAGTCAGGAAAATTAAAACATGAGTAATCTTGAAAATATAGTTAACGAACATTTTGAAAACCGCTCGGAAATTACTCCAGCATCTGCCAGTCATGAATTAAGAGAAACTATTAATGAGGTTCTTGCAGGACTGGATAACGGAACCATGCGTGTTGCTGAAAAGAAAAATGGTGAGTGGGTTGTCAATCAATGGTTGAAAAAAGCCGTATTACTTTCTTTCCTGCTTGAAGAGAACAAGGTCATCGAAGGGGGTGGCACAAATTATTTTGATAAAGTCCCTTCAAAATTCAATGGCTTGAATAAAGAAGGTTTTGAGAAAATTGGTGCGCGCATTGTGCCTCCTGCAATGGCACGTCGTGGTAGCTACATCGCACCAGGCGTGGTCATGATGCCAAGTTATGTCAACATTGGCGCCTATGTAGACTCCGGCACTATGGTAGATACATGGGCCACCGTCGGCTCTTGTGCCCAGATTGGCAAGAACGTACATCTTTCAGGCGGAGTCGGTATTGGTGGTGTCCTTGAACCTCTACAAGCAAATCCAACTATTATTGGCGATAACTGTTTTGTTGGTGCTCGCTCAGAAGTCGTTGAGGGTGTTATTGTTGATGATGGTGCCGTTATTTCAATGGGTGTTTATATTGGACAAAGCACACGTATCTTCAATCGTGAAACAGGTGAGATAAGTTATGGTTACATTCCGCCTGGTTCCGTTGTGGTGTCTGGCAATCTACCTTCCGAAGATGGGTCTTATAGTCTCTACTGTGCAGTCATCGTTAAACAGGTAGATGAGAAAACCCGCAGCAAGGTCGGCATCAACGAATTACTGCGTGATATTTAACACTGCCATTTCATTTAATTCTGATTAAACGATGAGTATTATTCTTTACGGTATCAAAAATTGCGATGCCGTAAAGAAGGCTCGCCGCTGGTTGGAAACTCAGAAAATAGAATATATCTTTCACGACTTCAGAGTAGATGGTCTGACTAAAAACTTGCTTGAGGATTTTCTTAAGCATGTTGTCTGGGAAACATTGCTTAATAAACGGGGAACTACCTGGCGTAAACTTACTGAGAAACAAAGAAATGATATTGACAAGAAAAAAGCAGTGATATTAATGAACGAGAACCCAGCATTAATCAAACGACCAGTGCTAGCGTACGAGAAAAAATTCTTCATAGGCTTTGCAGAAACTGATTACGAAAAAATATTTAACTCTTAATTAGCCATTCCAGACCTGACTTCGTTGGCCAAACTTTCGGCAATAGCATTAACCTGAGTTTCTATTTCTCCTTCAACCATCACCCGAACTAAAGGCTCGGTACCTGACGGTCTTAACAATATTCTGCCTTTATTTCCTAATTCAGACTCGGCGGTTCTCATGGCTGCTTGTAAATTTTTCATTTCTGATAGATCAATGTTCTGATCAATCTTCACGTTAATCATGGTCTGCGGATATTTTTCCATGCCTGATTTAAGATCGGCCAATGATTTTTCTGAATCAACCATAATATCCAGTACTTGGAGTGCTGAGATGATGCCGTCACCGGTCGTGGTCATTTCAAGATTAATAATATGACCCGAACTCTCACCGCCTAATTTCAGTTCGTTTTTGTGTAACATCTCCATCACATAACGATCACCAACTTGTGCACGGTAGAAATTCATGTCCATATTTTTAATAGCGATCTCAAGCCCCAGATTACTCATTACCGTGCCGATAATGCCATTACCTAACATCTTCTGTCTGCCCTGGGCGATGACAAAAAGTATCTCATCACCATCAACCACTTCACCATTTTGATCAACCATAATCAGTCGGTCGCCATCACCGTCTAATGCTATGCCGACATCAGCCTCACACTCAACTACTTTTTTCTGTAACGAACCTGGCTTTGTTGCACCGTGATCAACATTGATATTAAATCCATCAGGTTCATTACCGATTGCAATAACTTCAGCACCAAGCTCTTCGAACACATGAGGTGCGATGTGATAGGTTGCGCCGTGAGCACAATCAACAACAATCCGCAGACCTTTTAGATTAAGATTGTTCTTCACTCTAAACTTACAGAATTCTATATATCGACGTGGGGCATCCACAATTCGTCTGGCTTTACCCAAATGATCTGGATCACTCACCATGATAGGTTTCTCAAGTTCCGCTTCTATTTCTAATTCAATATGATCGGGTAGCTTGGTTCCTTCGCTTGAAAAGAATTTTATACCGTTATCTTGAAATGAATTATGTGATGCACTGATAACAATACCGGCTTGAGCTCTGGCATTGCGTGTTAAATAAGCAATGCCAGGCGTGGGCATTGGACCAAGTAAACAAATATCAACACCTGCTGCAGATAATCCTGCTTCAAGTGCAGATTCAAACATATATCCTGAGATACGGGTATCTTTACCAATAAGCACTGGCCCAGTGCCATTTTTTGCCAATACTTTGCCAGCAGCCCAACCCAACTTCATAATGAAATCAGGGGTGATGGGGGCTACACCTACTTTGCCGCGAATACCGTCAGTACCAAAATATTTTCGTGTATTTGTGCTAATGAAACTGCCCCCCTGATATTAAAATAATTGTGATACGTGGAGTGTTTTAACAATTATTCACACTTAACTTTTCACTGATATTAAGCGGGCTTTGCTGGAGGCTCTCCACTAGGGACATCTTTCTTTACGGCCTTGTCCTTCTTGGCCTTCTTGGCCTTCTTTGCGGTCGTTCCACCATTACCACTGTCTTGATCATCATCCCAACCTTCGGGAACCCTGGGTTCCTTGCCTGACATGATGTCATCAATCTGGTTAGCATCGATGGTTTCATACTTCATCAGGGCATCAGCCATTGCATGTAACTTATCTATATTTTCTTTCAGAATTTTTTCTGATCGTGCATAGTTTCTGTCAATAAAAACTCTTATTTCTTCATCAATTACATGTGCAGTTTCATCGGAGACTTCCTTATGCTTGGTCATAGAACGACCCAAGAACACTTCGCCATCATCTTCGCTATAGGTCAATGGCCCTAACCGATCGGATAAACCCCATTTAGTAACCATGTTTCTGGCAATCTGTGTTGCTCTCTCGATGTCATTACTCGCGCCAGTAGTCACGCCGTCTTTGCCCAACGTTAGTTCCTCAGCAATACGACCTCCAAACAGGGACGAAATCATGCTTTCAAGCTGTTCTTTGTTTTGACTATATCTATCTTGCTCAGGTAAAAACATAGTCACGCCTAAAGCCCTGCCTCTGGGAATAATTGTCACTTTATAAACCGGATCATGAGAAGGCACCAAACGACCAACAATGGCGTGCCCTGCTTCATGGTAAGCCGTGTTTCTTTTCTCGTCTTCACTCATGACCATAGAACGACGTTCAGCACCCATCATGATTTTGTCTTTGGCTTTTTCCAAATCTTCCATTTCAACCAGTTTTTTATTGCCCCTAGCTGCAAACAAGGCAGCTTCGTTGACGAGATTGGCAAGATCAGCTCCCGAAAAACCTGGTGTCCCTCGAGCAATTAGACTTGGTGTGACATCATCAGAGATCGCAACCTTGCGAATATGTACTTTTAGAATTTGCTCTCGACCACGAATATCCGGTAACGGTACAACCACCTGTCGGTCAAATCGTCCTGGTCGTAATAATGCAGGGTCTAATACATCTGGTCTGTTAGTTGCTGCGATAACGATGACGCCTTCATTGCCTTCGAAGCCATCCATCTCGACCAACAACTGATTTAATGTCTGCTCGCGCTCATCATGTCCACCACCCAAACCTGCACCACGGTGGCGGCCAACGGCATCGATTTCATCAATAAATATAATACAAGGGGCATGCTTCTTCGCTTGCTCAAACATGTCACGAACACGCGACGCACCGACACCGACAAACATTTCAACAAAATCAGAACCGGAGATGGTGAAGAATGGTACGGCAGCTTCACCTGCTATTGCCCTGGCTAATAAAGTTTTACCCGTACCTGGAGAACCCACCATCAAAACGCCTGAAGGGATCTTGCCACCGAGTTTCTGAAATTTGCCAGGGTCACGTAAGAACTCAACCAGCTCACCAACCTCTTCTTTGGCTTCTTCCACGCCAGCGACATCGTTAAATGTAATTTTAACCTGACCTTCCTCAAGTAAACGTGCTTTGCTTTTCCCAAACGACAAGGCTCCGCGACCGCCGCCACCCATTTGCTGGCGCATAAAATAAAACCAGATACCAAAGATCAAGATAAAAGGCATCCAGGTAATCAATGCATGCGCCCATAAAGAATTCTCCGGTGAGGCACCTTTAATCTCAACATTATGTTCCAGCAAAGTACCGATCAGCACTTTATTATCAGTCTCAGGAACATATGTCGAGAAACGCGAGTCATCGGCACGATTACCATTTATCACGCGCCCCTGAATCTGGACTTTTTTGACGGCACCATTTTTCACTTCGCTGAGAAAACTTGAATAAGAGAGTTCACTGACAACGGGTGTTGCGAATTTGTTGAACACCATCATCAATACTAAAGTGATGATGACCATCATTAATAATGTTCTTGCTGTTTCGTTCAAAATTAAACCTCTTTGTAAATTACTCTCTAATACAGCTCTGTCTTAACTATAACCTAAAGGTCTTTGCTAAAACATAAAATTCACGGGAATCGTCGCGCGAAGCCTTTGGTTTTCTGACAACAATTTTTCCAAAATGTTCATTTAAATCATGGCGATACTTGTCCATTCCTTCCCCTTCAAAAACCTTGACCAGCATATCACCACCTGCCTTCAAAACACTTTTAGCCAAATCAAGGCTCAACTCTGCCAGGGTCAGACTACTTGCCTGATCTGCTGCCCTGACACCTGATAAGTTGGGGGCCATATCCGAAATTACAAGATCCGCCTTGGCATTATTCATCGCTTGCAAGCATTCGTCATAAACTAACTGCTCAGTAAAATCGCCCTCTATAAGCAGTGTGTTATTGATAGGCTCCATCGGCAAGATATCGATGGCTATTAATCGACCTTTACTGCCAATTTTCTCACCGACGTATTGAGACCAACTTCCTGGTGCCGCACCTAGATCAATCACAATTTGGCCTTGCTTGAATAAGTGGTCTCTCTCATCAATTTCAATGAGTTTATAAACGGCGCGCGATCGATAATGAGATTGTTGAGCCTGTTTAACGTAAGGATCTTTTTGCTGACGAGCTAACCAGTTATTTTTACTGGAGCCTTTGACCATTTCACAAGTGTCGCAATTTATTCGTAACGAACTTCGAGGATTTCGTATTCAATAATACCGCTTGGGGCATTCACATCAACAATATCATCAACTTCTTTACCAATTAATGCTCTGGCAATGGGAGATGTCACTGAGATAAGTGATTTTTCGATATCGGCTTCCACCTCACCTACAATCTGGTAAGTGACTTTCTGATCATTTTCCACATTTATCAGATCAACAGTAGCACCAAAAACCACCTTGCCCTTTGCATCGAGTGTCGACACATCTATTATCTGAGCATCTGCCAAGGCAGTTTCTATCATACCAATACGACCTTCCAGGAAACTCTGCTGTTCTCTGGCAGCATGGTATTCAGCATTTTCGCTCAAATCGCCATGAGCACGTGCCTCAGCTATCGCTGCAGTAATACGTGGACGATCGACCGTTTTAAATTCTTTCAGTTGCTGACGTAATTCCTGCGCACCTTTTGCAGTAATGGGTGGCTTACTCATACGTGTTCCCTCTTCGATATTTCCTCATGCTGATCTCTTTATACTTATCTCTTTATGCAAATCCTGTAATCGATAAACCTGTCCCAGGTCATCATTCTTCAAAGCCAAAATCGTCGCCAGAGCTCCAGCCATAGTTGTAGTATAGAAGACCTTATGTTGTAAAGCAGTTCGTCGAATCGAATAAGAATCTGCAATCGCCTGTTTATCTTCTGTTGTATTAATGATCATATCTATCTGATCGTTTTTCAACATATCTACAACATGCGGTTGGCCTTCTCGTACTTTGTTAACGCCTTCACACTCGAAACCGGATTCCCTGATAACTCTCGCAGTACCATGTGTGGCACAAAGCGTAAACCCTAGCTCAACCAGTTCTTTGGCAGCTATCACTGCATCATCTTTATCTTCATTACGCACACTGATAAAAACCAGTCCCGACGTAGGGATCACATCACCAGCAGCGAGCTGTCCCTTGGCAAATGCTTCTCCAAACGATCTACCCACACCCATGACTTCGCCAGTAGATTTCATCTCGGGTCCTAGCAGCGAGTCAACACCTGGAAATTTAATGAACGGAAACACAGACTCTTTGACGCAGAAATAATCAGCTTTATTAGCTTTGGTGACACCTTGTTCAGCAAGACTTTTTCCGGCCATGCAGTTCACAGCAATTCTCGCCAGTGAAATACCCGTTGCCTTGGATACGAAGGGTACAGTTCTTGAGGCTCGTGGATTCACTTCAAGGACATAAATATCATCACCTTGAATAGCGAATTGTGTATTCATCAAGCCAATAACATTCAGTCCTTTAGCCAGCGCACACACTTGTTCTTCAAGCTGTCTTTGAATCTCCTCACTTAAACTATGTGGCGGCAGAGAACATGCTGAATCACCTGAATGTACGCCGGCCTGTTCAATATGCTCCATGATGCCACCAATCAAAACTTCTTTACCATCACAGATAGCATCGACATCAACTTCAATAGCATCATTCAAAAACCGATCTAGCAACACAGGCGACTCATTTGAAACTGAAACTGCGGTACTCATATAAGTGCGCAGATCACTTTCATTATAAACTATCTCCATTGCCCTCCCGCCCAATACATACGAAGGTCTAACAACCAGTGGATAGCCTATTTCTTCGGCCAAGATGACCGCTTGTTCGGTTTCTCTTGCGGTTCGATTTGGTGGTTGTTTTAAATTCAACTCCACTAATAATTTCTGGAAGCGCTCGCGATCTTCAGCCAAATCAATTGAATCTGGAGAAGTCCCTATGATGCGTGCGCCTGCTGCTTCCAATTCACGAGCTAATTTCAAAGGTGTCTGACCACCGTATTGAACAATAACGCCATGTGGCTTCTCAAGTTCGATAATTTCCAGGACATCTTCCAGCGTTAGCGGCTCGAAATACAAACGATCTGAAGTATCGTAATCTGTAGAAACAGTTTCTGGATTACAATTCACCATAATCGTTTCGTAGCCTGCTTCACGCATGGCCAATGCTGCCTGTACACAACAATAGTCAAACTCAATGCCTTGTCCAATGCGATTTGGCCCGCCGCCCAACACCATAATTTTCTGACGATCAGTCGGTTTAGCTTCGCACTCTTCTTCATAAGTTGAATACATATAGGCAGTGGTCGCTGCAAATTCTGCGGCGCAAGAATCAACCCGTTTAAATACAGGTCGAATATTATTATCATGCCTGCGTTTTCGAATTTCATGTTCTTTTAATCCAAGCAACGCTGCGATACGACTATCAGAGAAACCTTTACGTTTAAGTGCTCGTAGTTTGTCTGCATCTAAAGCTTTATCACCTTGCTCTGTTAGAGTTTTTTCTTCTGCAACAAGATCTTGGATCTGTGCCAGAAACCAGATATCAATTTTGCAACACTGATGTACTTCATCAATCGTCATGCCACGACGAAAGGCCTCTGCAACATACAACAATCGTTCACCTCTAGGTGTGCGCATTTCTCTCTGCACACGTTCAAGTGCATCTTCATCATCAGCAATCGCGGGTTCATTTAAGCCATCAAAATCCGTTTCCAATCCGCGCAGGGCTTTTTGTAATGATTCCTGGAAAGTTCGTCCAATGGCCATGACTTCACCAACAGATTTCATCTGTGTTGTCAGCCGATCATCTGCTTTAGGAAATTTCTCGAAGGTGAATCTAGGTATCTTGGTGACGACGTAATCTATAGTCGGTTCAAACGATGCTGGTGTCGCACCTCCCGTGATTTCATTATCCAGTTCATCCAGGGTATAGCCTACGGCAAGCTTTGCGGCGACTCTGGCTATTGGAAAACCAGTCGCTTTGGATGCCAATGCAGATGAGCGCGAAACGCGAGGGTTCATTTCAATAACGATTAAAGCGCCATTTTCAGGGTTCACAGCAAACTGGACATTTGATCCGCCCGTCTCAACACCAACTTCACGCAAAACAGCAATTGAAGCGTCACGCATGATCTGATATTCCTTATCAGTCAATGTTTGTGCTGGCGCGATGGTGATGGAATCACCTGTATGCACACCCATAGGATCAAGATTTTCTATGGAACAAATGATGATGCAATTATCTTTATGATCACGCACCACTTCCATTTCAAATTCTTTCCAGCCAAGCACAGACTGTTCAAGCAAAACTTCCGATGTTGGTGACGCGTCGAGACCATGTTCACAAATCTCTAGAAATTCTTCACGGTTATAAGCAATACCGCCGCCGGTACCGCCAAGTGTAAACGAGGGACGAATCACCGTTGGATAGCCGATTTCTTTCTGAGCAACTTTCGCGTGGTCCATATCATGAACCACTAGTGATTTAGGCGTGGCTAGACCAATCTTGGTCATCGCCTCTTTGAATAACTGCCGATCTTCTGCCTTATCAATGGCATCCACAGAAGCGCCAATTAATTCAACATTGTATTTTTTCAGCACGCCTTCACGATTCAAATCCAGGGCGCAATTCAACGCCGTCTGCCCACCCATGGTGGGTAGAATTGCATCTGGACGTTCTTTCTCGATAATTTTTTCTACGACTTGCCAGTGCACAGGTTCGATATATGTTGCATCAGCCATTTCAGGATCGGTCATAATCGTCGCCGGATTTGAGTTCACCAGAATGACACGATAACCCTCTTCTCTTAGGGCCTTACAAGCTTGCGCACCAGAATAATCAAACTCACATGCTTGACCAATAATAATCGGTCCAGCACCAATGATTAGAATACTTTTTATGTCAGTACGTTTAGGCATAAGTATGTTAAATGTTAAATGTTAAATGTGAAAAGATATTCATTGCCTTATTTCCTTACGCACTGGACTTCATCAATTCGATAAAATGTTCAAATAGGGGGCGAATGTCATGCGGTCCCGGACTCGCCTCCGGGTGTCCCTGAAAACCGAACGCCGGTAGTTCATTGTGATAAATCCCTTGAAGAGACCCATCAAACAAGGAACGATGCGTAGCACGTAATGTCTTCGGTAAACTGGCTTCGTCAACCGCAAAACCATGATTCTGACTGGAAATCATCACTCGTTTACTCTCCAGACATTGCACCGGATGATTGGCACCATGGTGACCAAACTTCATTTTGACTGTTTTTGCGCCCATCGCTAAAGACAATAATTGATGACCAAGACAAATACCGAATACCGGAATTTTGCTCGCCACAAGTTCACCAATCGCAGCAATCGCATAATCACAGGGTTCTGGATCACCTGGCCCATTAGAAAGAAAGATACCGTCAGGTTTCAGCGCGAGAACTTCGCTCGCAGATGTTTGTGCTGGCACTACAGTTAAGTGGCAGCCAGACTCGGCCAGTATTCTTAATATATTTCGCTTCACACCAAAATCGTATGCAACCACGTTTAGGGGTTTCTTAGTAGATATTTCTTCAGGCAAGCCATGTTCGAGGGTCCATGTGCCTTGCGTCCATTCGTAGCTTTTCTGTGTAGAAACAACCTTTGCTAAATCTGCGCCAAGCAAGCCAGGAAATTCCTGTGCTGCATTGATCGCTACCTGACCGTCTTGTTGTGTATCTAGCTTACCTGCAATGATGCAGCCTTTCTGTGCACCTTTATCACGTAAAATTCGCGTCAAGCGACGTGTATCGATATCCGCAATCGCGACCACTTTGTTGCGCTTGAGATAAACATCAAGTGATTCTTCAGAACGCCAGTTGCTCGCTTGCAAAGGTAAATCACGGATCACTAAACCACTGGCAAAGATATCGCTAGATTCTTCATCTTCGGCGTTAATGCCGACATTGCCAATATGTGGTTGGGTTAAGGTAATAATTTGCTGACAATAAGAGGGATCAGTCAGAATTTCTTGATAGCCGGTAATTGCAGTATTAAATACAACTTCACCAACAGTTTGCCCGTCAATACCGATAGATTTGCCATAAAATAGGCTGCCATCCTCTAATGCCAGCAACGCCGTGTGAATCAAAAATTTCCTCCGGACACAATAAAAAGGAGCAACCCCTAAAGGGTTACTCCCAGTAATTTAGATGCGATGAATTCTACTTGAGAACCCCCTGTTTTGTCTATGTAAGACAGATAATTAGATTTTAAAGAAAATGTGTGAATTTTAATGAATAATACCTTCCCGCTATGATTACATACCCGCTCTGTGACAAAGAAGATATTCCTGAGAATGGTGCGAAAGGCTTTTCGCTTAAAGCGCGTTCAGGTGAAATAGAATTTTTTGTCGTGCGTAAAAATGCCAAATATTTTGCCTATGTGAACTCATGTCCACATACCAATATTAATCTCGAATGGGTAGCAGATCAGTTTCTTGATAATAATAATGAATTGATCCAATGTTCTACACATGGCGCAAAATTTACAATTGAAGATGGCTTTTGTATTTTCGGCCCATGTCTGGGTCAAAAATTAAAGTCGCTTGAGATTCGGATTGAAGGAGATTCCTTGAAACTTGTTTCTGATTATTAGAAACAACTATTACTATCTTATTCATAGAGTTATTCCATTTATCTCATATTTTTCTTGTATTTGTCATCAAATACGTCAAATATTAGGTTCTCTAGGGTAATTAGTACAATTAGTAGTAAGACTTAATCATTGTCCCTAACTTTTTGGCCTATTCATAATAAATACTTCTGGAGCGGTATTACGGTAGCCAAATATGGGAAATAATAAAAGTAAACACCACTTAAATTCGCTAAAACCGGGTCACATGATTCATTGGTATGAAATCATTGAAATCTTGGGGGAAGGTGGTTTTGGTATTACTTATCTCGCCCGGGATATCAACCTGAATCACGAAGTTGCAATTAAAGAATTTATGCCCATCGATTTGGCAACCCGTGATGAGGACAAATCTGTACAACCCACCTCTGCTGAGAAAAAAGAAAACTACCAATGGGGATTAGAACGTTTTCTGGAAGAAGCAAAAACCATCGCTCAGTTCCAACATCCAAATATTGTCAGAGTTCGTAGTGTCTTCGAAGCAAATAATACTGCCTATATGGTAATGGACTACGAAATGGGTGAAAGCCTGCATGAAATATTAATGCGCAGAAAAACACTCGAGGAAGATGATCTAAAAAATATCATCTCGCCCATCATTGACGGTATCAGAATTGTTCATGCTGCCGGTTTTATCCACCGAGACATTAAACCCGCAAATATATTCCTCCGAATTGATGGTGATCCTGTGCTACTGGATTTTGGTTCCGCGCGCGAATCCCTTGGCATGACTCAACAATCAATGACCAGTATTGTCTCCAGAGGATATGCGCCAATAGAACAACATAATACCGGAGAAGAATTGCAAGGTTCATGGACAGACATTTATGCGCTTGGCGCAACTTTGTATCGCTGTATTGCAGGCGTACCACCTTCGGATGCCATTGATAGAAGTTCGTCGATCAGCCTTGCTTCGAGAGATACCTATGTTTCTGCACTTGAGTTTGGCGAAGGCCAATATTCAACAGGACTTCTAAAAGCAATCGATGACGCTATGCAATTTAAATCACAGGATCGGCCCCAAAGTATTTCCGAATGGCATCTAAGTTTTGGTGATAATCCATTAAACAACACATTGAATGGAACGCTGCAACCGAATCTGGAAACTTCGAATACAGATATATTAAGTTCGACACTTCAGGCCGCTGATAGTGGAGATGTATCAGCCATCGCCAATCTCGGATTTATGTATGTAAAAGGAATTGGCATCGAAAAAAATGAAAAAGAGGGTGTGAGTTGGTATCGTAAAGCTGCTGAGAAAGGTCATTTAACTTCACAATTTAATTTAGGCGTTATGTATGCAAAGGGTCGCGGTGTTGAACAAAATTATGTTGAGGCATTGAAATGGTATCTGATGGCTGCTGAACAGGGAGACATCACCGCACAGACAACTGTGGCAATGATGTATGCCAAAGGCATCGGCTGCGATAAAAATAACGAAGAAGCACTTTATTGGTACCATCAGGCAGCGAACAAGAATAATACCAATGCTCAATACAATCTTGGAAATATGCACGCAAAAGGTATTGGCACAGATCTCGATGAGCTCGAAGCTTTCAGCTGGTATGAAAAAGCAGCAGATCAAGGCCACCCCAATGCGCAATTAAATGTGGCTTATTGCTACGGAAAGGGACAGGGAATTGAGAGAGATGATACGAAATCTTTTGAGTGGTACAAAAAAGCGGCTGAACAGGGTAATCCTAATGCACAATTTAACCTGGGCGTTATCTATGCCAAAGGTCGAGGGATTGATAGTAATATTAAGCTGGCCAAGAAATGGTATGAGAAAGCGGCTGAACAGGGAAATGAGAATGCAGAGCGAGCATTGAAAAAAATTGATACTCTAGCCACAGATGGGAATTAGAAGAACGTAAACTAATCCAAATATATGTAAATAGGAGATAAAGCATGAGCCACCGTGATATGTCAGACGAGACGCGTATTCAATTTCGCAGAAGCGAAATAGTTGATAAAGATACAATCTACACTGCAGCTTCTAAAATATACGCTGCATTTGTAGTCAACGGTCTGGTTGATGATGCCAATTACAAAGAGATGATGAAAAAATCGGTGGGTCAAGCAATTGACTTAGCATTGGTTGCGACATGATGGTCGCGACTGCCGGTGACCGTGGTGGTAGTTCAATTTAGCGTTGATGATCTGAAATTATTAACGACCGACGATTTTAATAAAAACAAAAAACCTGCCTTCTTGCCATAACATAGAACAAGAAATCAAAAAATCGACCACTTATATAATTATCTGAAAGAAATATCTTCGGGAAATATATTAATATCGATTCCCCAGGCAATGGGTAACAAGAACATCACAAAAGTCGTTATCAATGCGGCACCCAGTAGATTGAGCCATATACCTGCCTTCATCATTTGCGGAATAGTCACATAACGGCTACTAAAAACAATGGCATTGGGAGGTGTGGCTACCGGCAACATGAAGGCAAATGATGCAGCGATGACAGTTGCAACCATTAATCCGAAAGGATGAATCTGCATAGCGCCCGCCAATGCCGCCATGATAGGTAACGTCAATGATGCTGTGGCTGTATTTGAAGTAAGCTCAGTTAGAAATACAACTAATAAAGTCACGATCGCAATAATCATAATAATATGACTGCCATCCAGTATTGAAAGCTGGCTTGCGAGAAATGTCGTCAAACCTGTTTCGCTAAAACCTTTTGCCAGAGCAAAACCGCCTCCGAATAAAATCAAAATATCCCAAGGAATTTTCACAGCTGTCTTCCAGTCGAGTAAAAATTCACGTTGTTGCCAGTTTGATGGAATAACAAACAGCAACAAAGCCCCTGCCATCGCAATGGTAGAATCTTTGATCAAATGAAATATTTCTAAATTAAATAAACCTCGCGCTATCCAAAGTGCGGCAACCAGACAAAAAACAGTTAATACTTTCTTTTCCTGAGAAGTTATTTTTCCAAGTGACAATATCTCCTTGCGGATTGTCTTTTCACCACCGGGCAAATGATCCATTTCACTTGGATAAGCAATCCTTGTCAGATAGAACCAGGTGATGGCAAGCATTACAATAGCCAGAGGAAGTCCAAATAACATCCATTCCAGAAAATTGATACTGATTCCATACATATCTTCGACAATTCCGGCAAAAACCAGGTTAGGCGCCGTACCAATTAAAGTAGAAACTCCACCAATGGACGCGGAATAACCAATCCCTAACATTAGCGCAATACCAAAACGAAAATGACCTTCGCGAGTATCTATATTTTGAGTTGAATCATCAGCCTCTATCTCTTTGGCAATTTGATGTAAAACTGCCAAACCAACAGTTATCATCATCATGGTCGCAGCGGTATTACTGATCCACATGGATAGAAAGGCCGTGGCGATCATAAATCCAAGAATAATTCGATCAGGTGTCATCCCAACAATACGAATAGTGTGTAATGCAATGCGTTGGTGCAAATTCCATTTTTCCACCGTGACCGCAATCATAAAACCACCCATGAAGAGAAAGATCAGATGATGTGCATAAGACTGTGTCACTTCTGCGGGAGCCATAACATCTAAAAGTGGATATAGGACAATCGGAATTAATGCCGTCGCAGGAATCGGAATGGCTTCTGTTATCCACCATATCGCCATGAGCACAGCAACCCCCGCGACAGCCATCCCCTGCTCGCTCAGACCCTCCGGTTGTGGAAGAAACAGGAGTAATATAAACAATAATGGCCCAACGATTAAACCGATGTTCGAACGACTCATGGCAGATATCCTATTATTATCTGAATAAGAATAATATTAAGAAACATCGTGCTCTTTAAGATAAGACATTAAGACCCCATAAGTGAATCCCCAAAGTGGGACATCGTTCAGCATAATATAAGGAAAGCTTTTGTCCGGATAATCCGGAATGATTAAATCCTGCTCATGTAAGCTGTCATCTTTTAATAGATGTATTTCCTGCCACCTTGCTTCTTCCATTTCGGTGGTATCAAGTTGCAATTCTTTTTTCTCTTTAATCTTCCAAAGAAAAGGCGCGACAATTACAGGATATCCTGAATAATTTCCCGCTGTAGCGAGAGGTAAAGCCGTAATGAGATCGTCTCTTGATAATAAACATCCGCATTCTTCGTAGGTCTCTCTAATGCTGGTATCAATTAAATCCTTATCTCCGTCTTCCCATTTCCCCCCGGGGAATGCCCATTGCCCAGACCACGGGTCTTGAGAATTTTTTGCGCGACGTAACAAAAGGACTGAGGGGGACGCACATTCAGTGACTATTAAAGCAACCGCAGCTTGTGGAATATTTTCTTTCATTATTCAAGAATTGTAACACTAACTCTTACCACCAGAAGCCTGTCTACAAATAGACTCTATAATCTTTTTACAGTCCGAATTGTAAGACGCAGGTATTTACTAACTTTACATAGCATAAATCACGATTGATAATGGAACTAGATATTTTCATCAACTAACCAAAACTTAGATTAATCATTAATGATGTCTTCCGAGAATTTCTACGAACAACTTGAAGGATTTTCTGATTTCTCTCAATTCACTCAATTAGAATTGTATCGCCCCCTTCCTTCTGAATGGTATGTATTGATTACAGATGTTTGCGGCTCAACTGAAGCCATCGAGCAAGGCTTATATAAGGAAGTTAATTCTCTGGGTGCAGCATCGATTGTCGCATTATTAAATGCAGTTTCTCCTTTAAAAGTACCTTACGTCTTTGGCGGTGATGGCGCAACGGTATGTATTCCGCCTTCCGCAAAGAATGCTGCTGAATCGGCACTGGTTGCCGCCAAGCAAATGGCTAGAAAGAATTTCGCACTAGAGTTAAGGATTGGCATAATATCGATGTCCGTTATCCTGAAAGCAGAACATCAAATACTTATCGGTAAATATCAACCTTCATCACATTTTCAACAGTCAATGTTCCAGGGCGATGGTTTGTGTTACGCCGAATCCTTAGTGAAAGATTCTGGGAAGGATA
>JBLHKO010000038.1:0-22833 GCA_047620145.1 Gammaproteobacteria bacterium
TAAATCAGGAACGCATCATTGGATTGCACAGAGATTAACTGCCATTGCACTAATACCACTGAGTATCTGGTTTGTATTTTCGCTTGTGTGCATGACAGAGCTGAGTCACCAGGCGGCAATCGAATGGATACGATCACCCTTGGTTGCAGTATTTCTATTACTTTTTATTATTGCCCTATTCCATCATGCGCAACTCGGTTTACAAGTTGTCATTGAAGATTACATTGATTGCAAAGTGACGAAAATCACTGGGCTTGTTCTCCTTAAACTTGTTTCATTTTTTGCCGGTTTAGCAGCAGCGACAGCCGTATTAAAGATTTATCTGGGGTCATAAGAAAGTATGTCTAATCAATACGAAATCATAGAACATGAATATGACGTTGTCGTTGTCGGTGCTGGTGGCGCAGGTTTACGTGCAACCTTTGGCATGGCCGCCAAAGGCCTAAAAACAGCTTGTTTGACCAAGGTCTTTCCAACACGAAGTCATACTGTCGCAGCACAAGGTGGCATGAGCGCCTCGCTTGGTAATATGGGTGAAGATGACTGGCGCTGGCATATGTACGATACCGTTAAAGGTTCAGACTGGTTGGGTGATCAAGACGCCATTGAATATATGTGTCGTGAAGCTGTGCCTGCAGTCATTGAACTCGAACATCAGGGTGTACCATTTTCCAGAACTGAAGAAGGAAAAATTTACCAGCGACCTTTTGGTGGCATGACGACCAATTATGGTGAGGGTACTGCGCAACGAACATGTGCGGCCGCCGATAGAACAGGACATGCAATTCTTCATACCTTGTATCAACAATCACTGAAGCATGAAGCCGAATTCTTTATTGAATATTTTGCGCTAGATTTACTCATGGATGATGATGGCGTCTGTCGCGGTGTACTGGCATGGGATCTTGCCGAAGGTAAATTACATTTATTCCGCGCACATAGTGTTTGTCTGGCAACGGGAGGCTATGGTCGTTCTTATTTTTCATGTACCTCGGCGCATACTTGTACCGGAGATGGTAACGCCATGGTACTTCGCGCCGGTCTACCATTACAGGATATGGAATTCATTCAGTTCCATCCAACAGGCATTTATGGATCGGGTTGTCTCATCACCGAGGGTTGTCGTGGTGAAGGCGGCTATCTAACCAACTCTGAAGGCGAGCGTTTTATGGAACGTTATGCACCTTCTGCCAAAGATCTTGCGTCACGCGACGTCGTCAGTCGTTCAATGACCATGGAAATTCGAGAAGGCCGTGGTGTTGGTCCGAATAAAGATCATATCTTCCTACATCTTGAACATTTAGGCCCAGAAGTCATTAACGAGCGACTACCAGGTATTGCCGAATCAGCCAAAATCTTTGCTGGGGTCGATGTCAGCAAAGAACCTATCCCCGTCATCCCAACAGTTCACTACAACATGGGTGGCATCCCAACGAATTACCGAGGACAGGTCGTGACTCTGAAAGATGGCGATCCGGATGCGGTGGTTAATGGTTTAATGGCGATTGGTGAATGTGCCTGTGTCTCGGTACACGGAGCAAATCGCCTGGGTTCCAATTCATTATTGGATCTCATCGTCTTTGGTCGAGCTGCCGCAATCTACGCAGCTGAAAATATTAAGCCGGGCACGTCGCATAAAGAATTACCAAAAGAAACTACCGATAAACTAGTCGATAAATTTGATAGTGTAAGAAATGCCAATGGTTCAAAACCCACGGCGGAAATCAGACTCGAGATGCAACTCATTATGCAAAATAATGCTGCTGTCTTCCGTACTGGCGATGTCATGCAAGAAGGCATCAAGCTTCTCGCTGAAACCACAAAATCATTTGCTGATGTAAAGGTCGCAGATCGTTCCATGGTCTGGAATACCGATCTTGTCGAAACACTGGAACTGGAAAACCTCCTGCAGTGTTCAACGGTCAGTATAGTTAGCGCTGAAAATCGTAAGGAAAGTCGCGGTGGTCATGCTCGCGAAGACTTCGCAGATCGAGATGATGACAACTGGATGAAACATACACTGGCATGGCTGGATGATGACTACAAAGTAGCATTCGATTACCGCCCGGTTCATATGTACACATTATCTGATGAGGTTGAAGTATTTCCACCGAAGAAACGTGTTTATTAAAAAGTGAAGCGTATAAATATGAATCAGAAAACAACAACTAACATTGGTGTAACGTTACGGCTATGCCCTTTTCACGTTTCACTTATCACCCTTCACTTTTTTAATTTTACGGAGTAAACAAATGGCTGAATTTACACTTCCTAAGAATTCAAAAGTTGGAAAGGGAAAAACCATTTCTGCTGCCAATGGCGCAAAAAATAAAAAAGTTTTCCGTGTCTATCGTTGGGAGCCTGATTCCGGCGATAACCCAAGAATGGATACTTTTGAAATCGATCTGGATAAATGCGGACCGATGGTGCTTGATGCCATCATTTATATAAAAAATGAACTAGATACAACGTTAACATTTCGTCGCTCATGCCGTGAAGGTATTTGTGGTTCATGTGCCATGAACATCGGTGGCACAAATACGCTGGCTTGCACCAAAGCAATTGAAGATCTTGGTGGTGATATCAACATTTATCCCCTTCCTCACATGTCTGTGGTTAAGGATCTAGTACCGGACATGACGAACTTCTATGCACAATATTCTTCAATCAAGCCATGGATGCAGACACAATCACCGCCACCACCTGATCGTGAACGCTTGCAGTCAAAAGAAGAGCGCGAAGCACTGGATGGACTTTATGAATGCATTCTGTGTGCCTGCTGTTCTACGAGTTGTCCTAGCTATTGGTGGAATAGTGACCGTTACTTAGGTCCGGCAACGCTATTACAAGCTTACCGTTGGATTGCAGACAGTCGAGATGAAAATACCGGCGAGCGTCTTGATGAACTCGAAGATCCATTCAGACTATATCGTTGTCATACCATCATGAATTGTACTAATACATGTCCCAAAGGACTGAATCCAGCCAAGGCCATCGCAGAAATTAAAAAATTACTGGTTGAACGATCTGTATAGGCCATTCGCATGAGTCAACGTCTATGAGTGAACGTTCCAGGCTCATCTGGCGTTGCCGACGTGGTATCCGTGAAATGGATATCCTGTTACTGGATTACCTTGAGAATCACTATGATTATGCCTCAACTGAAGAACAAAACATCTTTGAAGAATTACTTGAAGAAACAGATCTCGATATCCTCTCATGGATAATGGAAAGAACATCACCTGATGAAAAATATATCAAACTCATTACATTTATTCGTGAATCTGCAACAAACTCAAAAAGTACTTCACGCAATTAAAAAAGGAAATTAATTCTAATGTCTCCTATCTGGAAAGATTTTCTAAGCTCCCAAGCTGCCGAGTTTAAGGATGACCGTTTGCTTACTTTCAAAGGCAATGAAATTAATGAATCCTCGACAATTAATAATATCGTCACCGATCTCTCACATCTGGCGATAATTGAGGTCTCAGGCGATGACTCAGAAGACTTCCTGCATGGTCAATTTACTATTAATATCAAAGAGTTAACAAACAACTATTGTCAGTTCTCTGCATGGTGTAATCCTAAAGGTCAAGTCAAAGCAACGTTTTTAATCTACCGGAATGATAATAACTTCACCATCTTGTTACCTGCTGAGCTAAAGGGAACTTTCGTTAAACAATTACAAATGTTCGTACTGAGAGCTAATGTAAATATTTCAGATAAAAGTGATGAACTGATAAGAATTGGCGTTCAGATGAAAGATGATACGACACTTTCTAACTTGATTGATTCTGTGCCAGAACAGCTCGGTGACGTTACCTTCAGCAATGATATTCATTGTCTGCGAATAACATCTAATGAGAATGTGCGTCGCTTTATCCTGATAGGATCTGCAGATAGACAAATAGAATTATGGAAAGAATTTGCAAAACATGTCACGCCAGTCGGAACATCACTTTGGGAATTACTGGATTTACAGACAGCCTATCCTTGGGTTACAACAGAGACCACTCAAAAGTTTTTACCACAAATGTTGAACATGGATTTAATCGATGGGCTGAATTATCAAAAAGGCTGCTACCCAGGGCAAGAAATTATTGCGCGTCTGCATTTCCGTGGACAACTCAAACGTAGCTTATGCCTGGCAACAACCGCCCTCGATTCACGAGTCATAAGTGGCGATCAACTCTATGATAGTGATAAAAGTATTGGCACTGTCATCAATGCGCAAGCAGCAAATGATAAATACTATCTACTCGCCGTCATCGATATTGATTCAAGAGAAAAGAAAATATCGCTAGGCAATTCTGATGGCCCACTCCTAAGCTTGCTCCAATTGCCGTATGGGAATAACTAAGCAAAGGATTCGCCTACCCGCTGAATGGGAACCTCAATCAGCGATATTATTGACTTGGCCTCATGCCTATACCGATTGGCATTCACAACTGACTGAAATTAAAAATGTGTTTCTTGATATTGCATTTCATATAACCCTATACCAGTCGTTAATAATTGTTTGCTTTGATGATGAACACAGAACTCATATTCAACAGCAATTTCTAGACAAACATATCTCTACTGAAAGATGTCATTTCTTTATTGCACCTTCAAATGATAGTTGGGTACGTGATCATGGCCCTGTGACTGTTTTACATGACCAATTACCAATGCTATTAAATTTCACATTCAATGGATGGGGGTTGAAATATCCATGTGAACTGGATAATGCAATAACAAGTAGCTTGTACGCAGCAGGAGCATTTTCTAATACACCTATTGAAGATATCGATTTCATCCTCGAAGGAGGCAATCTTGAAAGCGATGGACAAGGGACTTTGTTGGCAGGACAACAATGCCTTTTTTCAGAGAAACGAAATCCGAATTTAACGCCGGTCGAGATTGAAGACAAACTTAAGCAGTTGACTGGTGTTGTACGGATACTTTTTTTGAAAAATGGTCAGATTTCAGGTGATGACACCGATGGTCATATTGACACACTGGCTCGATTCGTAAATAGAGAAACCATTGTTTATGTCTCGTGCGATGATAGAAACCATCCAGACTATAGCTCATTAAAATTGATGGAAGATGAATTAAACACGTTCAGACAATTAAACGGGAACCCATATAGTTTAAGGCGTTTACCTTTACCAGGTCCGATAACAAATGATAGTAATGAATATTTACCGCCAAGTTACGCTAATTTTCTCATTATCAATGAAGCCGTATTGTTACCGCAATATAATGTCAAAGAAGACTATCTGGCAGCAGAAATAATCGGCGAATGCTTTCCCGATCGAAAAGTTATTGGTATCAACTGCTTGCCTTTGATCGGACAATTTGGCAGTTTGCATTGTGTCACTATGCAATTACCTATCAATGTGATTTAGAGATTGATCAAACATGAAAAGTAAACTCAAAGTAGCTGTTGTGCAACATGACTGTTTGGATAGTTATTCAGCCAATCTTGAGAAATCACTTACAGGGATTATTGAAGCCAGTAAAAAAAATTGCGATCTGGTTTTACTACCAGAATTACACACCCTGCCCTATTTCTGTATCAGCGAAGACAAAAATAATTTCAAACTGGCTGAATCTATCCCCGGACCAACAACCGACAGGCTTTGCAAACAAGCAAAACAGAGTGAGATTGTTATTGTCAATTCACTATTTGAGAAAACAGAAAGTGACATTTACTACAACACAGCAGTTGTGATTGATAAAAATGGCACAATCGCTGGTTGCTATCGAAAAATGCATATCCCTTACGATCCCGGTTATTACGAAAAATTTTATTTCAGCCCTGGCAATCAAGGATTTCAACCTTTAGAGACATCTGTTGGTAAACTAGGCGTCCTGGTTTGTTGGGATCAATGGTTCCCTGAGGCGGCAAGATTAATGACACTGTCTGGCGCAGAAATTTTATTGTATCCCAGCGCGATCGGTTGGGATACAAGAGACAGTCAAGATGAACAAGACAGGCAACTGGATTCGTGGATTACGATCCAAAGAAGCCATGCGATCGCAAATCAAATACCCATCCTCAGTAGCAATAGAGTAGGTACTGAAAGTTCACCTACAGATAACGCTATACAGAATGTTTTCTGGGGATCGAGTTTTATAGCCGGACCTCAAGGTGAAATACTTTCACAAGCAGGTGTTGATCAATCATCTGTCATTGTTGCTGATATCCCACTCAACAGAACAAAAGAACTAAGAGAGACTTGGCCATTTTTCAGAGATCGTCGAATAGATGCCTATGGGAAACTGTCCGAAGACAATAAAAATAAATAAAAAATGATCATATCAAGTCAATTTAAACCTGCGTGGTGGCTGCCAGGCGGCCATGTTCAGACCATATGGGGCAGCCAAATTAAACGTCCTCTTCTGGCTGACCTATGTCCAGAAAAATTAACGCTCCCTGATGATGATTTTATCGACCTGGTCTGGATAAAGGGTAACTCGGAAAAGATAGTCATTGTGCTACATGGACTAGAAGGTTCAATCGACTCCAGTTATTCCAAAGGCATCCTTTCAGCGATTGCTAAAAAAGGTTGGGGTGCTGTATTAATGCATTTTAGAGGCTGTAGCGGTGAACATAATCTTAAAGACCGCGGCTATCACTCTGGAGAAACTGGTGATTTAAGATTTCTTATAGAAACATTAAAGAAACGCCATCCTACATCGACATTATGCGCAATAGGTTACTCACTTGGGGGTAACGTGCTATTGAAATACCTGGGAGAATACAAAAATAAATCAGAACTTACTGCTGCGACAGCAATCTCCGTACCTTATCTCTTATCAAAATGTTCAGACAAACTGGAAAAAGGTTTTTCCAGAATATATCAGCGCCATTTAATTAACCGATTGGTTAATAAAACACAGAGTAAATTTAAAAACAGAAACCCACCCTTTGAGATTAAAAACATACGCAACTGGAATACGTTCCAGTTGTTTGACCATCACGTCACCGCACCACTTCATGGATTTAAAAGTGGGGCTGACTATTATGAGAAATCAAGTTCACGCCAGTACCTGAAACACATCACAACACCTACCCTGCTGATTCACTCCCGTGATGATCCGTTCATGACGCCAGAGGTTATTCCTGATGAAAATGATTTATCGGAGACAGTGACACTGGAATTATCAAATAAAGGAGGACATGTGGGCTTTATCAGCGGCAAGTCACCATGGCATGCAGAGTATTGGTTGGAAACACGCATCCCTGAATTCCTGGAGCATTTTTTAATTTGAAATAAATGTAAAATCAGATAGTAGATAATCATCAAGGATTGAAAAGAATAATGTAGTTTCGTCATACTGATGCATACCAGTATCTAGTCAATATAAGATGTTTATTAATTCGACTGGATGCTGGTATGCACCAGCATGACGTCAGTAGTTTGTTAACATCGTTGCGAATTTTACTTCACAATTTTATTTTAGACAGTAGATTCACCTCCTTGGGAATGGTAAGTTTGAATATATACCATTTAGAACGTAAACCTATTTTTAACAATGGCTATTGGGAATATATAAACTAATGATTACACAAAGAATAATTTTTACACTTATTTTTGCAGTCTGTCTTAGCTTACTAAGCTTCGGTCTCTACCTTGAACATAGTATTGGCCTAGAACCTTGCCCACTCTGTGTCTTTCAGCGTATTGCTTATATTGTTGTTGGTCTGATTGCCCTGATTGGGGCAATCCACAATCCACAAAAATTATTTGAAAGAATCTATACCGGTTTGATATTGATCGCTTCTCTCTGCGGTGCCGGCATCGCTGGTCGTCAAGTGTGGTTGCAACATCTTCCCGAAGATAAAATCCCCGAATGCGGACCCGGACTGGAATATATGCTCGATGTTTTTCCTTTTACAGATGCATTGAGAATGATACTCAGCGGCTCAGGAGAATGTGCAGAAGTACAATGGACTTTCCTGAGTTTCAGTATCGCGGAATGGAGTATTGTCTGTTTTACAGGATTAACAATCGCAAGTTTAGCCATGTTATTCCGACGATAAAAGAAGTCTTATAAAATGAATTATTTACTAAATATTATTTTCCTGACGTTAATTTTATCAACATCAGTACCTGCAACTCCAACTGAAAATATAGAAACAACTTACTATATTATTAAAGGATCAACTGCTAAGGAACTACGCAAAGAAATGAACTCGAAGAGCACCATGAGGCAAGATGGCGAATTATTTGATGCCTTTACATCTTGGGATGTAAATTGGCAGTTTAATTGGAATTCGAAAAATGGGAAATGCCATATAACAACAGTATCAAGTAACCTGGATGTGACATTCACTCTTCCAAAGTGGACGAGCCGTGATAAAGCAGACAAAAATACAATAAAACAATGGGATAGATACTACAAAGCACTAATTCAACATGAAAACGGCCATAGAGACATTGCTGTACAAGCAGCCGAAAATATTGAAAAAGAAATTCTTGGCTTAGGTGCATCTAGTTCATGCAAAGGACTTGAACAAAAAGCTAATCAAATTGGCAAAAAAACTTTAAATAAATATATTGCCCTGGAAAAAGAATATGATAAAAAAACCAATCATGGCATGAAAGACGGTGCTATTTTCCCGTAATAATAAATATAATAATTAGCTCAACCGCTAGAATGGCATGCCACCAGGAGGCATTCCCCCACCGCCCATTCCACTTAATCCGCGCATCATTTTCTTCATGCCGCCTTTGCCAGACATTTTTTTCATCATCTTTTGCATTTGCTTAAACTGTTTTAACAAGCGATTTACATCTTGTATCTGTGTCCCTGAGCCCGCTGCGATTCTTTTCTTGCGTGAACCATTGATGACGGTCGGCATCTTTCGTTCATGAGGGGTCATTGAATTAATAATTGATTCAAGCACGATGAATTGTTTATCTCCTACCTGAGCATTCACATTGGCAGGTAAGCCACCCATGCCCGGTAACTTATCCATCAGGCTGGCCATGCCTCCCATGCCGCGCATCTGCTGTAATTGATCACGGAAATCTTCAAGACTAAAGCCTTTGCCAGCTTTAAGTTTCTTGGCGAGTTGTTCGGCTTTCTTTTGATCGGTCTTTTCCTGAACTTCTTCAATGAGACTCAGAACATCACCCATACCCAGAATGCGGGATGCCATTCGAGCGGGATGAAAAGCTGCAAACTCAGAAGTCTTTTCACCGGTGCCGATAAACTTGATGGGTTTCCCGGTGACATGTCGTACGGAAAGTGCCGCACCACCTCTGGCATCACCGTCTGTCTTGGTTAATACAACACCTGTTAACGGTAAAGCTTCATCAAATGCCTTGGCTGCATTCACTGCATCCTGTCCCATCATGCTATCAACAACGAACAAGATATCTGATGGTGTTAAAACAGTTTGTAGCTGTTTAATTTCTTCCATCATCTCATTATCGATATGTAGACGTCCGGCAGTATCCACGATTAAACCATCAAAATTTTGTTTGCGTGCGTAATCAAGAACCTGTTTGGCGATATCTGTCGGCTTTTGATTATTCTCTGTCGGATAGAACTCAACATTGATTTCATTTGCCAAAACCTTTAACTGTTCTATCGCCGCAGGTCGATAAACGTCACAACTTACCACCAATATTTTCTTCTTTTCTTTTTCGGACAACAACCTTGCCAGTTTACCGACGGTCGTTGTTTTACCTGCACCTTGCAGACCGGCCATCATGATCACGGCGGGGGGCTGAGTATTGAAATTTAAAGCCGTATTTTCTTCACCCATCAGTGAAATGAGTTCTTTTTCAACAATCTTTACCACTGCCTGCCCTGGGGTCAGGCTGGTCATCACCTCTTGACCAATCGCACGTTCTCGTACTTGCTCAATGAAGTTACGTACTACCGGTAAGGCGACATCAGCCTCAAGTAATGCCATACGCACTTCACGCATGGCATCTGCGATATTGTCTTCAGTCAGGCGACCCTGACCTTTAAGATTTTTTAAGGTCTTGGCAAGGCGTTCAGAAAGTGTGTCGAACATAATATGTTTAGCTACTTGTGGTTATTATCTGGTTTATTATTTGGGTTTTGTCTGGTATTGCCAGTGGTGCGGCATAGGCAGTGAATTCTAGCAGGAATCAGGCCGTTCCTCACCCTCCATATAACGGATTTAAATGCTCTTTTATACTTCAATGACATCTACAAATATGCAATCATGTATCGACTATTTGATCTTGAATTATATATTTATGAACACGACATTCGGCGTTATTGCCTTTATTTTCTATCTGCTGGCGGCGACTAGATTAGGCATGCTAATGCTTGCCGACGAAGACGTGCCTCAGAACAATGCAAAAATCCAGGCATTTGTCGGCGGCGCTATTGCGCTTATTCTCAATGGTGTTGTATTAAACAGCGTTATTTTTGTGAATGAAGGTTTAGATCTTGGATTTTCCAATGCCTGGGCACTCATTAGCTGGGTTATCGCCCTGCTGGTTTTATTCATCGCGCTACGTAAACCTGTAGAAAATTTACTTGTTATTTTCTTTCCAATGGCCGCACTAGGACTGATACTGATACATCTTTCACCCAGTCACCACATCGTGGCAGAAACGGCACCCATGGGTCTGAAAGTTCATATCCTGCTATCAATTATTGCCTATAGCTTACTCACCGTCGCAGCATTCCAGGCCATGCTTCTGGCATTTCAGGAACATCAATTAAGAAATAAACAGCCCACGGTGATCATGAATGTTCTACCGCCCATGCAAATAATGGAAGATTTGCTGATTCGGATTATTGCCGTTGGTTTTTTTATACTGAGCCTAAGTTTGGCCACAGGCTTCATGTTTATTCATGATATTTTTACCCAGCACCTTTCCCATAAAACCGTCTTGTCACTTCTCTCATGGTTAGTGTTTGCCGTGCTTTTGTGGGGTCGCTGGTATCAGGGCTGGCGCGGACAAAAACTGATTCGCTGGACACTGGGTGGATTCTGCATGCTGGTATTAGCATTTTTTGGCTCAAAACTGGTACTAGAGATTCTAGGGCGTGTCTAAAATATCTGTTTTTTCTATCATTTCCTTGACACACTTCTCTACTCAGCCACAATAGATTCTCTTTTTAACTTGAGGCAAGCCATTACTTGGACACCATCCCGCTGTCGGCACTCTTCGTAACTCTACTTGTACTGATAGTTCTCTCCGGATTTTTCTCCAGTTCCGAAACTGGCATGATGGCGCTGAACCGATACCGCCTACGCCATCTGGTAAGAGAAAAGCATCGCGCAGCCATACTGGTGAGTAAACTTCTTGAGAAACCTGATCGTCTAATTGGTGTCATCCTGTTAGGCAATAATGTAATCAATTTTCTAGCTGCTGCGATTGCAACAGTGATTGGTTTTCGTTTATTAGGTGATTATGGTGCCGCAGCTTCACCGTTTATCATCGCAATAATATTTATTATCTTCGCTGAAACCGCACCGAAAACCTATGCGGCCATCAGACCTGAAAAAATTGCTTTCCGATCTGCATATATTCTTAGACCACTATTAACAGTATGTTATCCGATTGTCTGGTTAATTAATAAAATGAGTAACACTTTATTAATTCCGTTCGGCATCAATACCAGGAAATCTGAGGAGTCTTCTTTAAGTCAGGATGAGCTAAGGACAATCGTGCATGAAGCTGGTGCGGCTATATCAAGCAATCACCAGGATATGCTGCTTAGTATTCTCGATATGGATAAGGTCACAGTAGATGACATTATGGTGCCAAGAAATGAGTTAGTTGGGATTAATCTTGACGACTCAGTTGCAGACATTCTCGAACAACTCAAACACTGCCAACATGCTCGTTTAATTGTCTATCGAGAAAATATAGACAATATTGTGGGTATGCTACACGTTAGACGTATTCTGAGAATATTAGTCCGGAAAGCAGAATTTAATTTAGAAGAACTAGGAGAACTTGCCACTGAACCCTATTACCTTCCTGAAGGCACCCCGCTGCACACACAATTGCTTAAATTTCAGAAGCACAAACAACGCACAGGATTAGTCGTGGATGAATATGGTGTGTTACAGGGGATGGTGACACTGGACGATATTCTTGAAGAAATTATTGGCGAATTTACCACTGATATGCAAACCTTTAATCAGGACATTCAAGCACAAGAAGATGGTTCATTTTTTGTCGATGGCGGAACCACCGTTCGTGATATCAACAAACAATTAAACTGGAATATCTCTACAGAGGGACCTAAAACTGTCAACGGCATCATTGTTGAACACCTTGAAGATATCCCTGAAGCAGGCACGAGTCTCCGTATCGGAAACTATACCTTTGAGATAACACAAGTCGTGGATAACGCAGTAAAGAAAGTAAAAATATTTCCTTTACCAGACAGTTCAGAAACTGATGACGACTGATCGTCTTATTTTACTTCCAGAATTCCCCCCAACCT
This sequence comes from Gammaproteobacteria bacterium, assembly GCA_047620145.1. Lineage (GTDB taxonomy): Bacteria > Pseudomonadota > Gammaproteobacteria > Eutrophobiales > Eutrophobiaceae > SMWN01. The sequence goes on from JBLHKO010000038.1 coordinate 12,448, forward strand.
TTCTTTGTTTTTTCATTATCAGAATCTTTGTCTCTTGATTCGTCTCTGTTCCGATCATCTCTTGCAGACTCTGCTATAAACTGACCAAATTCACGCCGATCTTCTGTAACTTATTCATAAGTTTCTTTTCCAATGCCATGACTGGGCATGAACAAATCGCCAAAAGCCTAGTCCTATTCAATATCCTCTGAACAGATTCCAGAAATGAATTATGGCTCAACGTTTTATTATGACTCTAGCGTCACTGGTATTGAGCGGCTGCGCCAGCCAGATACCAGTATCGATTGAATCTCGTCCTAATCCCGATCTTGAATTTCATCAAGTAAAACAAAATGTTGAGGCATTCCAAAACCAGCAAGTGCGTTGGGGTGGAAAAATCATTTCGGTAGAAAATAAAGAAGATTCAACGTGGATTGAAATTTTAGCAAACCCGCTTAATAGCTACGGAGAGCCAGGTTCCAATACCGACTACGAAGGCCGATTTATCGCAAGAATTGATGGGTTTCTGGATCCGGAGCATTACACTAAAGACCGCAAACTAACGATCTTTGGCACAGTAGAGACTGAATTTGTAAAGAGAATAGATGATCATCCATACAGCTATCCATTAGTCAGCGCAAAAGTATATTACCTCTGGCCTGAATATCGCGCTGTCCAATATCAATATTACGACCCGTATTACTATCATCATGGTTATGGTCGTGGTTATAGTTACGGCTATTATGATCCATTTTTCCACGACCCTTTTTGGTTTCATCACCAGCGTCGTCGACACTTCAGATTTCACCACTGGTGACTAAGCCAGTATTAAATACCCTAACATAGGGTTGTGCGCTAGGTCTGTAGTAAAAGTCGCTTCCTCTGTTAATGCATTAGATCAACGGTCTCTTGTTCGAATCTCGACAGCTAGAATACCTTCTAATGCAACGGCCGCATCAAAAAACTCTTTCCCGGTTAATTGCTTAATGTGAACGATATTATCGTTAACTTCTCCCACAGTGCCTGACAATTCACTTCCAGATTTTAACCTGAGTGTCACTCGCTTATCTTTCTGTGCAGATAAAACGGATTGAATACTATCATCACTGCTGATTGATAATGGTTCCGCAATCGCAACCTGGGAAAGCATCAATATCCCGGTAACTAGAACTAACGGTAAATATCTGTTCATCATCTTTCTCCTGCTAACTATGGTTGATTTCTAGTACTTCTTATTTCTAACCTTAATATATAACTTTGAAGCTGTCTCTTTTGTTGACTACACTGATCCTTGTATTATTCGTAGCTCGCGGCATTTTGTCCAATATTAGTCAGTGATTCTCCACCGTCTACGGTTAGTATTTGTCCGCAAACAAAATCATTCGTCAAAATATAATGCAACGCCTGATTAATATTATTTGCTTCGCCTTGCCGCTTCACAGGGATACCTTGAACACGCCAATCTACATAGTCTTGCGTACGCACGTTAGCAGGCAAAACTACGCCGGGAGCAAGCCCATTGACACGAACATCTGGTGCCAATTCCACTGCTGCCAGTTTGGTAAAATCAGCCAGTGCTTTTTTTGACAACAAATAAGCTGAGTAGTGATACTGATTAAAGGCGATTTTGTTATCAATTATATTAATCACATTACCTGTCTTACATTGTTGGGCAAAGGCTTTAGTGAGAAAGTATGGCGTCTGAAAATTAATTTTGAATTGCTTCTCAAGTACGGCCTCAGGCGTTTCCATCATCGTCGCCTGATCGTACGCAGATGCGCTGTTTATCAATACATTGAGATCGGAAAACCGTGATCTGACTGTAGAAATCAGCTCGCAAACCTCATTACCTTGGCTGAAATCAAACTGGAATATTTCACACTCAACACCTGATTTTTTAGCTTCTAATGCTGTAGCCTTGGCCTCGTCAGAGGAGGAATTGTAATGAATGGCCAAATTATAACCGGCTTCAGCCAGACTGAGGGCGAAGACCTTTCCCAGACGAACGGCACCACCTGTCACTAATGCAGTTCCTTTTAACTTTTCTTTTGGCTTTTCTTTTGGCTTTTCTTTGTTGTGGGGCATATCAGGTTCTACTTCAATAAATTATACTATGGGTTTATCCGGTTTGTACCAACATCACGAATTCGAATGACAATTTTAAAATATTATTCTATCTCATGATATCAATAATTATTTCAGTCGGCTCTAATATCGACCCACATAAGAATTGCGAAGCAGCCAAGAATATTTTACAGGACGAAACTAATTTCAAAGCCGTATCCGAGTATATTATAACCGAACCCTGGGGATACAAAGATCAGGCTGATTTTCTCAACGGCGCATTCTGGTTAGAGACAGAATCAGATTATGCAACGTTCAACGCCTACCTAAAGGAAGTAGAAAAACGACTGGATCGAATAAAACACGGAAATAAATCAGGCCCCCGCACTATCGATCTGGATATTATTGTTTGGGACAATGCCATCATTGACGATGATTTTTACAACAAAGACTACGTCCGTATCCCTGTCACGGAGCTAATTGAGAGCCATTCCCTGAATATAAAAGGCTATCCGGTGCCAGATCACCCAGAATCACAATAAATATGTTGTGATTGATGGTATAATGCTGTCAACGTTAGCTTTAACGTTCATCGCCCTTTTAGCCAATCGGCATTAATTTATTACAGATAATAAAACTTAAACAATGAATGTACTGATTCACAAAAAGACTAAAACTGGTGATGGAAGCATTTCATTTCCGCAGCAACAAAGCTGGAACCCGGTAACCAATGTCGCAACCATTGCCGTGCAAGTAAGTGGTGAACGGGTATCTTGCAGAATCAAGATTGATGATCTCATAAAAAGATTTAAAATTCATTCAGAAGAACCCATGGTCTCTGTCACAAACCATCGGCCTGCAATTGAAGATGCAGCAAGAAAACTGATTGAAGAAAAAGATTATGAAAAAGATGGCTCAATCATGATTGGTTATAAAGATCTTTAAGTTAAAAATTTCAATCTCATAAAATAATTGAATATCTTATTTTGTGAATCTTCTTATCACACCAACTCACGCGCTATTTTAAACGCTTCTACGAAATCTATATAAACTGGCTCGTCCGTTTCAAGTAAAAATTTTAGTAGTGCCTGCTGCGTTTTATATTTTATATGTCCGACAGCAAGTGCTCCGATACCAACAGCATTATTAGAAGACGTGGCGTGTGCCAATGGTACGCCAAAATCCTGGAGACCAATACCACGAACTCCTAGTGGAGGAACAGCATTGACATCACCAATCACCTTCAATGTTTTGGTGTCACTAAGTACAGCATCATTCAAGATTTCTACACCTGCTTTGGCTGTACAAAAAGCAATATCCACACTAGCAAGCAGATAAGTCTTATCTGCATCAGATGACGCGGTCGTTCCACGCATTGTCGAGCCACACGTTGCGTTGTATTCATCCGCAACACTCTGCGCAGTCTCAGCACTCTGGTGATCAACCAGCGTAATTTCAGCACCTGCAAGCGAGGCTATGACACCTGTTGCGATACCTACGGGTCCAGTACCACCAAAGATAATGCCTCGACTATCCTTCAATTCCATCCCATGTTTGTTTTTGAGTTCTCTCTCCACACAAGCAACCAATGCAGCAGCCGAGGTAAATGCTCCACTGGGATCCGCCAAAACAGATATCTCAAATGGCGCTACCATCGCTTTCTTTGCAGCTGCCAACATTTGCTTTGCCAAACCAATATCGCGACCGCCAATAAATACCGCCGTTTTTTTCACGCCTTCCGGTCCACGAGAAAAGATTGCATCTTGCAATAATCCATTTACCTGCCATAACTCTATGTTTGCGTAGGGAATCACGACATCATAACCAGCATCAACAGCCATATTAATATCGAAAGGACTGACGTAAGGCATGGGATCTATCATGTGGATAATGGTTTGCTTGCTCATAAATTAAACACCTGTAATTAAATATTATTTTTAATTCTTATAGCCAGCCTCTCCGAGACTGAACGTACAATCTTACCAGATTATAAATAGCTCAGGTCTATTTTGTTGTATTTGGGCTGTCTAACGGCTGGCCCGGCACCGATAATACAAACTTGAGTTTTATCAAAACAACCTAACTCGTCATATTTAATATTGTATTCCGAACTCTTCTACCCAAATTAATTCACAAGCATGACTACCCGTATCATTACGAGTTAAAGAGCTAGCCCAATGCCAGCCATCTTTATCGTCAACTCTCACTAATTTACCTTTAAACTCAACTATGTCACCTGTACGAACAAGATCTAACTCAGAATCAACCAAATCATTAGCCGGTATGATGTGCATATTTGCGCTATTTATTTCAATCTCATTTCTGGGAATTTGGAATGATTCTGTCCACCATTTATACCAGCGATTCGATTGTGAAATATCGATAGTGGCTAATACACTTTCATCAGACATCTTGCCCCAACCCAATGCAAGATCTATAGGAGAAAGATCTGACTCTTTCCCAAAATTATAATTTTTTCTGGAAAGTACTTTGGCTTTAATATGGAAATTAGCCAGAGGTGTAATTGTATAACCATTCAATTCAAAGCTTTCTGGATCAGTTATTTTTTCTTGTATTGGAATATCTGGTGCAAACACCCCAGGACCAAGACTAACTTGATCTTCGTCTAAGGATATAAACCAGAAAATAAAAACAACTATTGAAATGTATATTATTTTCTTCATGATATATATTTCTACTGTTGCATCTAAATATGTAAAGTCAGATCAGAGTTTATTATTAAAATGTGTCATCGGCCCCACTTATTCTCTAGGCCTAGATTCAATATGTAAGTCAGTCAAAACTGATTCTATCGGGTGATAATCCTCGTGAAGAAGAATAATCGTGGGGACAAATGAAGTCCATTTCCTGAAAAATACAGTGACAGATTTTCCATGATACGCAACGCCCTTTATCTTCCTTGACCAGGCGAGATCGGACACGTTATCTTTAACTCGAAAATATGACATGTTCTCGTCTTCAAATTTATACACCGCGATATATGGAATATGTTTTCTGGCTTCCTTTACACACCTTCTTGCCAATTTTTTACAATTTTTAAAAGCATAATTCTTACCCCATTTCTGAATGGCAATTTGAATTATTGGTAAAAAATAAAATACAACGGCAAAAAGCAGAAAGGTCAAAGTGTAATACTCAATATTAACCCAGACAGGACACCAGACAGGTTTATTCCAGATAACAAACACACAAAGTGCAAAGCCAAAGATACTGACAGAAATACCAATAATTCTTAGTGCAGGCATCACCTTAGTCGTGAAAGAACTTGAGTACCAACGATCACTATAAGAATGATTCTGTTTCAATAATAGCTGGAATATTTCTTCTTCCGCTTCATCGAGAAAAACTGAATCTATGCTGCTTCTAACTTCCATCGCTAGCTCAATATTAATAATAAAAACTGGTTTTAGTCAGGGCAATCTAATCCAGACATAATTAACCCCTGGATTGAATAAACTATCCTTGTTGATCACATTGTCAGGACTTTATGCATTTCTCAAGTTTCGCCTTCGTTGTCCCAAGCAATATTCCTATTTCCTCTTCAGATATATTTCCACGTTCTACTTGTGTTGATAAAAATGATTCAAATTTTTCAACGCTTTCGAAAATGTCTTCACCTATCGCAATGGGTATGATTGCATTATTCCAATATTCTTTTGGATAATTCTCAACGGATTCATACTGACATCCTGCCATTTTGGTAACCAGTATATTTGTCTGGTTCTCAATCTGTTCTAAGCTCTCTTCAGGCATCGCATCAATCATCTTTTCCATCATGATTGGTGTCATTTTCTCTATGTAGTTTTTCCGATAATTACTTTCAATATCCTCTTCAGAGTAACTAGATAATGGAAGAATTAAAAGTGTGAAACATATAAGGTATTTGTTCATGAAAGTGTCTCTAAATGGTAATTTTTAGTAATCCTAATAGGTGTCTATTAGTCCGTAATGCTTTTTAACATTATATATTCATACACCGTTTATACAAAACTGTGTTTTATCCATTTCAAGTAGACTGATCCCTTGTTTTCTTACTTGATTCCCTCATTGTAGCTAAACGATAACTGGTACTACGACCACCACCAGGATTTTGGATCAGGATTTCTCTTTCAAGTAATTCTCGAATATCACGTAAGGCAGTATCTGTAGAACACTTGGCAAGCTTTGCATATTTTGAAGTATTCAAATATCCTTCAAAATCACCCAGCATAAGATTAATGATTTTTTGTTGTCTCTCATTAACCGGTTTACGGTTAACAAGCTCCCAGACTTTTGCTTTATACAATACTGATGCAAGCGTTTCTTCCGCACTTTCTATGGCACGATCAAGACAATCCAGAAACCATGCTAGCCATCTAGTTATATCAAGATCACTACGTTGCTGTTGCTGCAGATAGTCATAATATGCATTACGCTCTCTCTCGATCTGTAATGACATACTATAAAAACGTTCTTTACTACCATCGGCTCGTGCCAGTGACATATCAGCAATAGCACGAGCGATACGACCATTTCCATCCTCGAAAGGATGTACGGTGACAAACCAGAGATGAGCAATCCCTGCCTTTATGATCGGATCTTGACGCTCATCACGATTAAACCATTCAAGAAAACCTGTCATTTCATCTTCAATATGTGAAGCTTCCGGTGCTTCGAAATGGACTTTCTCTTTACCAATAGGACCAGATACCACCTGCATGGGACCGGCTTCTTCAGTTCGCCAAGCACCGACAACAATCTTGCGCAACCCACTACGACCCGTCGGGAACAATGCTGCTTGCCATGAAAATAGTCTTTCATCACTGAGTTCTTGATCATGCTTTTGTGTCGCATCCAGCATCATCTCGACAATCCCTTCTACATCACGTCCGCCCGGTTTTAATCCTGCTGTTTCTATTCCCAAACGCCGCGCAATTGAAGAACGAACCTCTTCACGATTTAAAGTTTCTCCTTCAATAGCCGAAGATTTAACAACATCATTAGTAATCGTCTCTAAATTAGCTTCCGCTCTTAGATCAAAGCCCAGTCCTTGCATACGGCCAAGAAGTTGCCCCTGTCGATATCGCAAGGCTGAAAGTTTTAAGGACAACTTTTCGCCATCCCATTTAAACGCCGGCCAATCTGATTTCTCGTGAATATAGGTCATATTTACCGCATCTCCTGCGGTGAATATAGTCTTTATTCACCGCAGGAGCAATAATTACCATAATATTTGCGGTAATTTAAGGGGTTTGAACTGAATTGCGCTTACTTAAGCAAAAATACTGTCATTCTGACGAAGTGGACTTGCTTAACTGAGTGTGCGTCAAATCAGGGTAAGATCAACCTGACCCCGCAGTCATATAGATTACTATTTATAAAATAACTATTGTCGCCAAAATCAATAATAAACCCATACTGATAACATCAGTCGCCGTCGTCAGGAAGATAGTAGAAGCCGTTACAGGATCGGCCCCAATTCTCCGTAATATTAACGGAACCAATACGCCGATCACACCACTGGCGATGCAGGAACCGAGCATCGCCAATAAAACTACGAATGCCAATTTTACAGGAACTTCACTACCAACACTGGAAGCATAGACAAACATTCCCAAAGCGGCGGTAATACCAACCAGAGCACCATTACACAAACCAAGAATTCCCTCCTTGATAACGACTTTTCTTTCCATGCCTGGTTTGAGTTCGTTTAATGTCAGTCCACGCAAGGTAACCGCAAGTGCCTGACATCCAGTATTTCCCGATTGCCCGGCAAGCACAGGTAAGAATGCTGCTAATACTACAACCTGGGCAATAGTCTCATCGAAGAAACCGACCACGGCGCCTGCGATGAATGCAGTTAACAGGTTTAATTGTAACCAGGGATGACGCATGAACAAACATTTCACCCAAGGCGTGGTAACGTGTTCTTCCTTTCCAACACCCACCATCTGTCCGCTATGTGCTGTTAATTCATAGGTGCGCTGTTCAAACAAAGCATATCCGCGAACAAAGCCAATCAATCTGCCTCCCTCATCGCAAACAGGATAGATAGGATAATGACGCAACAAAACCGCCCGCATGGCTTCTTCAATAGAACTATTTGCCCGGAAATAAAATGGATGCTCTACCATAATATCTTCAATGCGATCATAAGAACGTGCAAAAAGAAGATCACGCATCACGACAACGCCCAATAGTTTCATCTCTTTATCAACGGCATAAGCATAGACGATCTGTCTATCTACTGAGCTCTCCCGCAATGTGTCCACAACATCTTTGACCAACATGTCAGCTTGAAAGGCCTCAATAGGCGGTTCCATTATTCGTCCAACACTGTCTTCCGAATAACTCTGGTTAACTAACCACTGTTCCCCGACCCGATCCTGAATAATTGGTGCCAACATTTCAGAACGTTTGAGATCCATGTGTGCAAGGATGCGCATTGCTAGAGCGGACTCCAGTTGTTCCAGTACACTGGCAACCAAGTCATCGGATTCCCGTTCCAGTAACAGCACGGCATCCAGAGGCGCGCGGCGGTTAACCGCATGCACTAATTGCTGCACACGTTTTTCATCTATCGGCACAGCTTGCTTGTTTTCCTCGTTCATTTTTATTCTCTTTACGGGTAATTACAGAAAACGCACAATCTACATGAAAGAAGGAAATTAGCGATGGATATTTTAAGGCTCATTATTTTATATACAATGAAGAAAACTTTCTTGAGGCAATCCATGTTTTCTTTGTATGAAGTTCAAAACAGTAAAACAGGGTCAGGTCTTGCCTTTTGCCTATAGATTGTTAAACTTTATGGATGGCTCGTCCCATCCGACTAGAATTTCCTAATGCGTTGTATCACGTTACTGCGCGAGGTGATCGTCAAGAAGACATTTATGATGACGAAGAAGACCGGGCGTGTTATTTCGAAGTTTTAACAGAAGTTATTCAACGCTATCGTTGGTGTGTGCATGCTTATTGTCTGATGGACAATCATTATCATCTCCTCATCGAAACACCGGATGCCAATCTTTCCAAAGGCATGCGCCAACTGAATGGTGTCTATACCCAGCGTTACAATACAAAACACCGTCGCGTAGGCCACGTATTCCAAGGGCGTTATAAAGCCATACTCATTCAAAAAGACAGCTACCTATTAGAGTTGGCAAGATATATCGTACATAATCCAGTCAGGGCAAGGATGGTACGCTCAGCGAAAGATTGGCCATGGAGCAGCTATCGGGCCACGGCAGGACAGGCAGACATGCCCGAATGGTTGGATGTCGATTGGTTATTATCAGTTTTCGCCAAACAAAGAACAGTAGCCATTCGGCGTTACAAAGAATTTATCGCAGATGGAAAGGGGCAACTTAGTCCCTGGGAAGAATTAAAGAATCAAATTTATCTCGGGGATGAACACTTTGTGAAGAGCATGCAAGCGAAGCTTCCAGTGAAAACGGATCTCAGTGAAGTTCCACGTATCCAAAAACGACCTGTGGCAAAGCCTTTAAATTATTACACCGATCTTTATCAGGATAGAGACAGGGCGATTGTTGAAGCCTATTTTAGTGGTGCTTATAGTATGAAGGAGGTTGGAGCGCATGTGGGCTTGCACTATTCCCGGGTGAGTCGTATTCTTCGAAAGGCAAAAAGCAAGACCTGACCCTGTAACGTTGTAACGTTGTGCTGTAACGTTGTTGCTCAATTAATTAAAAAAAAGGTGGTGGAGCGGGGAGAGGTCTCTTGTAAGTATTGCACTTAGTTAAAGGGGACCGCTTTCACTACGCCGTGAATTCATTTTCACGTCCTTTAAATCCATCCTTTTCCGGCAAAAAGCCGCCCGCCTGCATGTTCCACAGATGGGCATAATGCCCATCTGTGCTTAACAACTGCTGGTGACTACCATCTTCGATAACCTTACCCTGATCAAACACCAAAATACGATCCATATGCGATATTGTCGATAAACGGTGTGCAACTACAACAACTGTTCTGCCTCTCATCAAGTTATCCAGACCTTGTTGTATTTTTTTCTCGGTAACAGAATCTAGCGCTGAAGTCGCTTCATCCAAAATCAGAATCGGCGCATCCTTCAGGATCGCACGAGCAATCGCAATACGTTGTCTTTGCCCGCCGGAAAGCTTCACCCCGCGCTCCCCTACTAAGGACTCGTAGCGCTCTTCAGTCTGCAGAATAAACTCATGAGCATGCGCTTTTTTCGCCGCCTCGATTACCTCGTCGTCAGTGGCATCTAGCCGACCATAACGAATATTTTCCATTAAAGAGCGATGAAACAACTGCGGTTCCTGGGGAATCATCGATATATTCTCACGCAGACTATCCTGA
>JBLHKO010000039.1:0-22792 GCA_047620145.1 Gammaproteobacteria bacterium
TGATGTATTAGATATCTCCATGGCTACAGAGAGTGATGATGCAAACGAATTAGATATCTCCTTAGATAGCGAAGATGATGTATTAGATATCTCCATGGCTGCAGAGAGTGATGATGCTAACGAATTAGATTTCTCTTTTGGAGATGCATCGGATGGTGATGTAGCACTATTGGATCAATCTCTGGAGTCAAATTCTACTGATGCTGAAGAAGATGATAATGATCTTCTCGATGTGACTTCAGCATTTGATTATGAATCCGAAGGAGCAGAGGATTTACTTGACGTTACATCTGCTGCGACAGCAGCAGAAGTAGAAGATTTAGATTCGATCGAACACATTGAACCTGAAGCGAAAGTTGATGTTGTTGAGGATATGGATCTCGATTTAAGTATGGGAGAGGAATTACCAGATATCAGTTTAGATGATGGTCTTAATATTTCTGTTGAGAAAGAAGCCGACGACTTAACGATGGGTGACTCTAATGATGAGGATTCTGATGGATTGGATTTTGACTTAGGCTTTGATGATGATATCTCAGCGGATGATTCTTTGATGGATTTTGATGGTACTTTGGGTGGAGATTCAGATGGACTAGGCGAAGATTCTGATGGATTGGATTTTGATTTAGATGATGAGAGCGATGATTTAATAGGTCTAGATCTGTCAGGGGCAGTTAATGATTTGGATATTTCTGATCATAACGTTGAGTCGGATGATGATAGTGATAGCATAGATATGGAGTCAACAGTACAAATGCCTTTAGCAAGCGTTGATAGCCTTATCATGGCGGAAGACGATGATGACGACAAAACATTCCTGGTTCCTAAGTCTACTGATGTTGACGAACAATCAGTAGATGAAGAAATGGCCAGTCAGCTAGATTTGGCAAAGGCTTATATTGAATTAGGCGATACTGATAATGCAAAAACAATCCTTGATGAGATCATTTCTCAGGGAAGTGATGATTATCGTAAACAAGCTGAAGAACTCATTGGGCAAATAGATTAAAGTTTTACTGTAAAACTAATCTATAAAATTAATGATTGAGTAGTTAAGACAGGAATGCTGCCAGCGTAGCGTTCCTGTTCTGGTTTTAACCACGGTGTAATTATGAAAATAGCACTTGGTATTGAATACTGCGGAACTTCATACTATGGATGGCAGCGTCAGGACATTCCAAATAGTATTCAGGAATTTGTTGAAAAAGCACTCTCTAAAATTGCTGATCAAGAAATAACAATTAATTGTGCAGGACGAACAGACACAGGCGTACATGCGTTACACCAGGTTGTTCATTTTGAGACTGATGTTGAACGTAAGATGTATTCGTGGGTGGCAGGCAGTAATGTCAACCTTCCTCAGGATATCAGTATCCTCTGGGCTAAGGAGGTTAATGATGAATTCCATGCACGATTCTCTGCTATGGCGAGAACATACAGATATATCATCTTAAACAGACAATCCAGACCGGGTTTACAAGCGGGCAAGGTTACCTGGGAGCGACAAGCTCTGGATGAGAGCCGAATGCAACTGGCTGCTAATTACTTAATTGGCGAACATGATTTCACTTCATTCAGAACCGTCGCATGCCAGGCTAAAAGTCCGATTCGAGAGGTGAAAAGACTGGATGTCAGAAGAGTTGATGAATATGTGATATTCGATATTGAAGCGAATGCATTTCTACATCATATGGTTAGAAATATAGCGGGCGTGTTGATAAGAATAGGCCGAGGGGAAGCCGATGTTTCATGGGTATCAGAAATCTTAGCATTAAAAGATAGAACTAAAGCAGCTAAGACAGCCGCAGCAGATGGTCTGTATCTTACGATGATTCAGTATCCAGAAAAATATGGAATTCCAGTCCCTGTTAATCCACAATGCGCCATACCCGTAATGACTACGGTATGATATGCCGTACCCGCCATGACTACGGTACAATGAACGTCCTTATTATAAATTAGTACATTCAACGTTAAACTATCTCTGGACACAGATATTCCTTTGGTGAACATCACTTCGAAAAATCGTATTGGACGTACCCGAGTCAAGGTATGTGGGATTACTCGCGTTGAAGATGCCATCAGCGCAGTAGAGTCAGGTGCTGATGCAATAGGGTTTGTGTTCTTTGAGGGAAGTCCACGCTACATAAATCAAGAGAAGGCTGCTGAAATCGTGAAAGTACTACCTCCTTTTGTTAGCAAGATTGCCCTGTTTGTAAATGCAGTAGAGACAGAAATCAGATCGGTTTTAGATAGCGTGTCGATAGACTTGTTACAGTTTCATGGCGAGGAAAGTCCTGAAGAATGTAGGCGTTATGGTAAGCCATACATTAAAGTCGTTAGAATGCATGACGACATCGACCTGATTCAGTTAAGTGATGATTATGCCGATGCCAGTGCTTTATTACTGGATAGTTTTGTTGAAGGAATCCAGGGTGGCACGGGACAAAGGTTTGATTGGTCAAGAGTACCTGCAGATCTCAATAAACTGATAATCCTGGCTGGGGGATTAACGGTCAAAAATGTTGCTGCCGCTATTCGCGAAGTTTCACCTTATGCGGTTGACGTTAGTGGTGGTGTTGAAATCGGTAAAGGAATCAAGGATGCTGTAATGATAGAAGAATTCATACAAGAGGTTATACATGCAAAATAATAGTTTGCCTGATGAAAATGGTCATTTCGGGCCTTATGGCGGTAAATTCGTCGCTGAAACACTGATGGGTCCTCTGGAAGAATTGACGGAGGCTTACACACGCTATTTAAAAGATCCGGAGTTTCTGGCCGAGCTTGATGATGAATTGCATCATTACGTCGGCAGGCCTTCGCCTTTGTATCATGCAAAGCGTTGGTCAGAAATTCTAGGCGGTGCTCAAATATATCTGAAACGAGAAGACTTAAATCATACGGGCGCTCACAAGATAAATAATACCGTTGGCCAGTCTCTGTTGGCAAAACGTATGGGTAAAACCAGAATTATTGCGGAAACTGGCGCAGGGCAACATGGTGTCGCATCGGCAACGGTGGCTGCCAGGCTTGGTCTGGAATGTATTGTCTACATGGGATCAGAAGATATACAAAGACAGTCAACGAATGTATTTCGTATGAAGTTATTAGGCGCGACTGTCGTTTCAGTAGAATCCGGCTCAAAGACTTTGAAAGATGCACTCAATGAGGCGATGCGTGATTGGGTAACGAATATTGATGATACGTTTTACATCATAGGTACTGTGGCTGGGCCACATCCCTATCCTGTCATGGTAAGAGATTTTCAGGCCGTGATTGGACGCGAAGCAAGACAACAATGTCTGGAACAGGTGGGTCGCTTACCCGATGCGTTGTTGGCATGTGTGGGTGGTGGTTCAAATGCGATAGGTCTGTTTTATCCTTTTCTTGATGATAAAGACGTTGCCATCTATGGTGTTGAGGCAGGTGGTGACGGACTGGAAACAGGGAGACATGCTGCGCCTTTGAACGCAGGTAAACCAGGCGTTTTACATGGCAACAGAACATATCTAATGGAAGATGAAAATGGTCAGATTATAGAAACACATTCTGTCTCTGCCGGACTCGACTACCCTGGAGTTGGGCCTGAGCATTCATGGTTAAAGGATAGCGGGCGTGCACAGTATGTTGCCATTAATGATAATGAAGCACTGCAGGCGTTTCATGATCTAACAAAAATAGAAGGTATTATGCCAGCATTAGAATCCAGCCATGCTTTGGCATACGCCACAAAGCTGGCACCGAAAATGCGCAAAGATGAAATCATCATCATCAATTTATCTGGCCGTGGAGACAAAGATATCCAGACAGTCGCTACATTAGAGGGCATTACTTTATAGAGGAGAGTTGTCATGAATAATAGAGAGAAATTGATTGAACTTATAGCGGATAACAAACTGGAAAGAAGAGAGGTCGCGGAACTTCTGAAAGTTAAAACTGAAATGGTAAACCATTGGCTAGCTTCGCATGAATCTCACAATTACGAAGATATTCCTGACATGGCAATTGAACTCCTGGAAATTAAACTGGCTAATAAAAAAACGTAGACTGCATATGAGTTTGGTCTCACATTCAAAAATAAATAAAGAGATGATTGATTTTATAATATGAGTCGTATAACAAAATGTTTTAATCATTTAAAAGAGGAAAACCGCAAAGGTTTGATACCTTTTATTGTCGCGGGCGATCCCAAGCCAGATTATACTTTGTCGTTTATGAAGGCCTTGGTAGATGGTGGTGCTGATATCATTGAATTAGGCGTGCCTTTTTCCGATCCAATGGCGGATGGACCTGTGATTCAGAGAGGCAGCGAACGGGCTTTGTTACATGGCACCGCTTTACATGATGTTATCGACATGGTGGCATCATTTCGTAAAGACAATCAGATCACACCCGTAATATTAATGGGCTATTTAAATCCGATTGAAGTTATGGGCTATGAAAAATTTGCAAAATCAGCGGCGGCGGCTGGCGTAGATGGGGTGTTAATTGTAGATATGCCACCCGAAGAAGCGGCAGGTCTCAAGGCGATTCTGATGGAGCATGATCTTGATATGATCTTCTTGATATCACCAACAACTAACGCCAAGCGTCAGAAATACATTGCAGAAATAGCCAGTGGATTTCTATATTATGTTTCTCTTAAAGGTGTCACAGGAAGTGATAGACTGGATATAGGTTCTGTGCAAGAGTCAGTGAGTGAGATTAAAAAACACTCAACATTACCCGTTGGTGTCGGGTTCGGCATTAGAGATCCTGAGAGTGCGGCGAGTGTTGCGAAAGTGAGTGATGCTGTCGTCGTAGGCAGTCCAATAGTTGAACTCGTTGGGGTGTTGACGGATGATTCAACAGATTCACTGAGAAAAATAAGTGATTATCTTTTAGCAATGCGGCATGCAATTGATGCTGTTTAAAACAATACTTAATAAATAGAAAACAATGAGTTGGTTTAAAAAATTACTTCCTTCCAGGATCAAAACAGATGGTGCCTCCAGGCGCACAGTACCAGAAGGTGTTTGGTCAAAATGTGATGAATGTAGTGCTGTTTTATATCGAGCTGATCTGGAACGGAATCTTGAAGTTTGTCCTAAATGTTCCCACCATATGCGTATTGGTGCCCGATTACGGATCGAAAGTTTTCTGGATCCAGAACCTAGGGTTGAAATAGGTGCTGAGCTCAAACCTATTGATAAGCTAAAGTTTCGCGACAACAAAAAATATAAAGATAGACTCAGTCAGGCGCAAAAACAGACAAAAGAAAATGATGCTTTAGTGGTGTTGATGGGGCAAGTAAAAGAGATCCCTGTGGTAGTTGCAGCATTCGAATATAATTTTATGGCAGGATCCATGGGCGCAGTTGTCGGTGAACGGTTTGTTCTGGCTGTTGAGGCAGCTATCGATAACAATATCCCACTGGTATGCTTCTCTGCCAGTGGTGGGGCGCGTATGCAGGAAGCGATATTATCATTAATGCAAATGGCAAAAACGAGTTCGGCATTGGCAAAATTGGCTGACAAAGAGTTGCCCTACATTTCCGTATTAACTAATCCAACGATGGGCGGGGTTTCTGCCAGCCTGGCAACATTAGGAGATATTAATATTGCCGAGCCTAATGCATTGATAGGATTTGCCGGACCCAGAGTAATTGAACAAACCGTACGAGAAACCTTACCTGAAGGTTTTCAGAAAAGTGAATTTCTTCTGGAACATGGCGATATAGATATGATTGTTGATCGACGCGAGATGCGTGAAAGAATATCTTCTATACTATCTATCCTAATTAACAAGACAACCTAGAATAATTCTCAATCAATAACCATGAACGCAAAGCCCATGCCTCAGAGTCACTTCGATAAAGGAGCAATGCGATATAACACACTCCAGGAATGGTTGGCGTGGCAAGAAGAATTACATTTTACGGCGATTGAGCTGGGTTTAGATCGCTGTACTGAAGTCGCTGAGAATATGGGATTGCTTAATCCTGATTTTACAGTTATCAGCGTTGCTGGAACCAATGGCAAGGGATCAAGCGTTACCATGCTAGATTCAATTATTGCTAATTCAGGATATAAAACCGGGTGCTATACGTCACCTCATCTCATACGATACAACGAACGTGTAAAGCTCAATGGCGTTGAAGTCACCGATGAAATGTTGTGTGAGTCCTTCAGTAGAATCGATCATGCACGAGGGGACATCTCTTTAACCTATTTTGAATTTGGAACACTCGCAGCATTGGATATATTTCATCACGCAAATGTTGATGTTGCCGTATTTGAAGTGGGCTTAGGTGGTCGGCTTGATGCGGTTAATTGTTTAGATGCTGATGCAGCCTTGATTTCCAGTATTGATTTGGATCATACAGAATGGCTAGGCACGGATAGAGAATCTATCGGGCGTGAAAAAGCAGGCATTTTTCGGAAGCACACACCGGCCATTTGTTCTGATCCACATCCCCCTGCGACGGTCCTGGAATATGCTGAAGAAATAGGTGCGACGTTGTACATACCCGGCCGTGATTTTAATTATCAGTTATCCGATGATAATTGGTCCTGGCAATGGAATTCTACAATCTATGAAAATCTGCCACGACCAGACCAATATAACAGTTGCCAGATTCAGAATGCAGCGGGTGTCTTGATGGTTCTGAATACATTAAAATCGATTTTGCCGGTGGATACCGACGCAATAGAAAAGGGCTTGAAAAATTTCAGCCTCACCGGCAGATTCCAGATGCTGGCCGAAGGTAGACAGACGATTCTTGATGTAGCACACAATCCTCAGGCAGCCAGGACACTGGTGCATAATCTAACGCAATTTCCGAACAGCGGTAAAACGCACTTTATTATAGGAATGTTGAAAGATAAAGATCAAATAGGGATTCTGAGTGAGTTGGTAGAAATTGTCGATTATTGGCATACAGTAACTACATCAAGTTCTCGGGGGAGTGATTGTAAAACACTAAAGAAAGAACTGCTTGAATTAGGGGTGACGGTTCCTATTACAGAAAATGATACGGTGAAGAATGCCTTTCTCAGATTAGAAGATAAAACCGGGATGCATGATCGTATCGTAGTGACAGGATCTTTTCTCATCGTGGGTGATGCAATGAAATACCTTGGAATATAAATAGTAAATATTTGGTAACTGATCAGGAATGATGGAGCAAAAATTAAAAGAGCGATTAGTGGGAGCGGCTGTCTTGGTGGCAATTGCGGTGATATTTATACCCATCATATTAACCGATTCCCCGGAAACAGAGTCTATTTCAGGTTCAAATATTCCTGAAAAACCAGAGACAACTTTTAACTCAAGGATTATTCCCGTCATCGAGGATGGTGCCAAAATTTTATCAAATACGACTGAGGATATGAAGTTAGAGCCCAAGGATATAGAGCCTAAGGATATTGAATCTGAGAAAATTCAGGAAAAGAATATACAAGATATCATTGTTGAAAAGGTTGTCTCGGATAACGAGAAAGTTTCTTCGAAAAAAGAAGCCGTGAAAAATGAAGTGCAAAATGAAGTGAAAAATGACGTTAAAGTCGATGTTGGTTTGTCTGCATGGATTGTACAATTAGGCAGCTTCTCTGATGAAGAAAATGCTGAATCCCTGAACGAAAAATTACGCAAAGAAGGCTATCCAGCTTTCGTGGAACCACTTAAAAAAAATGGGAAGATGAGTTATCGAGTAAGAGTTGGTCCGGAGATAAAGCGCTCAGAAGCTGATTTGTTATTAAAAAGATTGAAAGAAAAAATGAAGTTGGATGGAATCGTTGTCAGTTATCCTTGACTAAGGATTAATATGCCAGAAACACACAGGTCTAATTATTATGCAGTCTGTTGATATCGCTATCTTGGTGATTGTCGCATTACCGGCTATCGCTGGTGTGATGTATGGCTTTCTGAATATTATATTTTCCTTAATGGCCTGGGCTTTGGCGTTGGGTATTTCAATCAAATTTTCGCCTGCATTTACATCGATACTCGAATCATCTGTCAACACGCCTGTGTTAAGGACAATCCTCGCTTTTGTTGGTTTATTTGTTATTAGTCTCGTGCTACTCACGGGGTTAGGTTTTCTCATCGTTAAATTACTTGGCAGGACAGGATTAACCGCCGCAGACAGAATGCTTGGTTTGTTCTTTGGTATCGGTCTGGGAGCAATCATTGTAGAAGTCATTGTCTTCCTGGGAGGTTTTACTGCCTTGCCACAAGAACCATGGTGGGATGATTCCAGAGTGATGAAACCATTTGAGAGGGTGGCTGTTTGGTCAGAACAATATTTGCCAGAAAGCATTTCTAAATATCATGGCTATGAAATAACGACGAACGGATCTGTTGAAGATAATCCACCAGAAATTAATCCACCAGAAACTAATTCATTTAAGCCTGATTCAACAGGCTAGATGGCTATACCCTTTGGGTAAGGACTTGTGTTATGTGCGGTATTATCGGAATTGTGGGTAAACAGTTTGTCAATCAACTCATATATGATGGCTTAACTGTCTTACAACATAGAGGACAAGATGCTGCGGGAATGATGACATACCATGATCGCAGACTTTACTTGCGTAAAAGTAATGGCCTTGTAAGAGATGTATTCCACACCCGTCATATGCTTAGTCTTAAAGGTAAAATCGGAATCGGTCACGTTCGTTACCCTACCGCTGGCTGTTCATCATCTGCTGAAGCTCAACCATTTTATGTGAATTCTCCTTATGGAATATCACTGGCACATAATGGCAATCTCACTAATGGCGAGGAATTAAAACGCCAATTATTCAGAGATGACCTCAGACATATCAATACGGATTCTGATTCGGAAGTTTTACTCAATGTGCTTGCACATGAATTACAGCGCATAGGTAAACCTCGTCTGGAAGTTGATGATGTTTTTGATGCTGTAGGAAACTTACATAAGCGTTGCAAAGGGGGTTACGCCGCTGTCGCAATGATCAGTGGTTTTGGTATTCTGGGTTTCCGTGATCCCTATGCTATCAGGCCGGTGATTTTCGGAGAGCGTGATACGGAAGCTGGAAAGGAATACATGATTGCCTCTGAAAGTGTTGCAATCACTTCATTGGGATTTACTATTATTCGTGATATTAAACCTGGCGAAGCTATCTTTGTTACTAGAGATGGAAAATTGTATACGCGTCAATGTGCAGAAAACCCACAATATTCACCCTGCATCTTTGAGCATGTTTATTTAGCCAGACCTGATTCTATTATTGACGGAATTTCAGTCTACAATTCACGACTGCGCATGGGTGAGGCATTGGCAGAGAAGATACTGGAGCTAAGACCGGATCATGACATTGATGTTGTCATACCCATTCCAGATACCGGAAGAACTGCAGCGTTACCTTTAGCGCAAAAACTCAACGTGAAATATAGCGAAGGGTTTATTAAGAACCGTTACATTCCTCGTACTTTTATCATGCCAGGACAGGAAATTCGTAAGAAATCAGTCAGGCAAAAGCTGAATGCAATTGAATCAGAATTTAAGGACAAAAATGTTCTGTTAGTCGATGACTCGATAGTCAGAGGGACAACATCTGGTCAGATCATAGAAATGGCAAGAAACGCTGGCGCAAAGAAGGTCTATTTTGCATCAGCCGCACCACCGGTCAGCTTTCCAAATGTATATGGAATTGACATGCCGACGGTGTGTGAATTAATCGCGCATGACAAAACTGAAGAGGAAATAGCAAGTTTGATCGGTGCTGATTGGCTGATATATCAGGATTTGGATAAATTAATCAAGGCAACACAAGTCAGTGGTTCACCTGTTACACAGTTTGATTTGTCCTGTTTTAATGGTGAATATGTCACTGGCGACGTAGATCAAAAATATCTCGATCATATTGACGATATGCGAAGTGATAATGCAAAATCAAATAGAGAAGCGAATGAAGAAAACTTAATTGACCTCTCAAATGATGACTGAAGATTATTTCTAACCACCTAATAGTTTATAGTTACAGCCATTTCATTAGTGCCTTGTTGTTTCTGGATGTTAATAATCATAAACAACATAGCTACAGCTTCGTTTAAGCCATCTTCAAATATACTTACCATGCCTGTTTCGATATTTGTGGAGTTAAAAACTGACTCATAACTTTCAATAGATAACTCGCCAAAATCTTTTTTGTATAAGGCGATGTAAGTAGCTAATAATTTTATGCATTGAGTTAGGCCATCTTTATCTACCATTTCAGACAATATCTTCAATTCTCCTTCTTTAATTTTGATCTTCGGTAATAAATTCTAAATTTTGTTTTTCATAATATTTCCTTCGTAGTGATTTCTTATTATTTGTTAGGCAAAGCCTATGCCAAAAATTATTATGTTAAAAAACAAAGAGTAATGAAACATTAGGTGTGAAAAGTGTAAGGCCGTCACCTATAAACGACAGAAAAATCGAGAGTTATATATTTTTGTGACATGCATCACGGAATCGAAATTGAACATGTGAATTGCATCTCAATAGTTGTAATAGCTCGTTGTGTAAGTAGGTAATGGCAAGTCAAACTGCTTCAACTGAATAGAAGTAATAAGGTTTTATTACATAAACCAAAAAAGTTAGTGAGTAGTTCTATAAACATTTGATTAGAAATAGCGTGAATAATTATGAACGATAATAAAAAAATACCAGACCTACGGATAAATATCCCGCCTGTGTTATATGAATGTTGTGAATTAGTGACTGATTATTTAACACGGTCATTACCACACATATTAGATGAAGTTGATGATGTACTGATGGATATCGCGGTCAGGTCGACAAACTCTCAGGAAAGAACAGATTATTTTAATGCTATGCATGAAGTGAGACTAGAGAGGGATGATATAGAAAGAAAGTGTGTTGAAAATTTCGTTGAGCTGTTTAACGAAAATCTTCGTTCTGGTAATAGTGCAGCGAGTAAATCAGAAGGAAGAAAGGACATCGGCATGATGGCGATGGGAAATGCTGCCAATAAGATTAGACACAATTATCAGCAGGTGTTAACGGATCTGGATATGCAAATTAGTAAGGTTTTAAATAGTGCTGATACCAGCGCAAGCAGGAACCCTTTATCACCAGAAATAGTATGTCAGGCATTTTATAATGCATCCAGGCTGGTTGCTCCAGGAACTGAAATAAGATTGATCATATTCAAATATTTTGAAAAAAATATTGCGTCTTCGTTTAATGATGTCTATGCAAAGATGAGCAATGTTATAGAAACAAGCCATTCGCACAGGAAACCCGGGATTAAAGATCACAAAATACCAACAAAAAATAATTCTGCCGAGAACCCCCAAAAGATCGCTGATATTGAGCAAGTAGTCACTGCAAAAATACAGATACTTCTGGAACATAAGCATGTTCCATATTTTGTTTTAGAATTTCTGTTAAAAGATTGGGTGAAATTATTAGCAAAGATTCATCTTAAAAGCGGGGTGCAAAGTCCTTCATGGCGACATGCTATTGAGACCGCAGAGGATTTAATTTGGTCTGTTGGAAATATTTCAACAAAGAAAGAAAGGGATAAATTCGATAAATTATGGCCTGGCCTCATCATGCGTCTTCGGAATGGAATCAATATGATTTCAATGACACGTCGTGAAGAAACAGATTTTATTTCTAACTTATCCAAGCATAGGGCAAGTCTGACAATATTAGGGGCACTAGCAAAGTCTAAAAGCAATGATGTGACCTTGATCAGCACAGATAAAATCAAGGCATTAAAGATGAAACTGAAATCTACTATCGTACAACCCGTCGTCGAAGGCATGGGCTTAGATAGTACTGTAAGCGAAAATAATACAATGCCCGCGCTTAGAATGCAGGCATCTAAACCAACATCTATGAATAATCCACTGCTTGATAACGATAGAAAAGAGATGGATCTAGTTAGCATTGGCAGCGAGGACATTACACTACCCATGTTTTTAGCGAAGCCCATAGTTCGGCCATTTATGGATGAACTGCTAGTGGATAGCCATGATGTTGAAGGTTTCAAGAGTGATATTACTGGAGGCTGATAAAGGTTTCATGAGGTTTTAATTAGTGACGTATTGTATTAAAAATTGACATGAGGATGTTCTAATTGATTTAGAAATGTGTTTCGTAGAATACGTTTTATTGACATGTCAGTAGGGTTTTCCTAGACTCTCGACACAGCGCCGATTTGATTCAAGCTTGCGGGCGCGTAAAAAGTACCGCTAAAGAAGAGCAACCTGCTTTAGCATAAGCTGATCGCGGGTTTTTTTATGTACAGGATGTACGTATGTCGCGTGAGGACACGACTGCATGGATGCAGGAGGTAGTACGAATCAGGAGACAGAGTCGAGGACGTCCGAAGAGACGACATCTGTAAAAATTTACCTTAATTATTTTTGTGACAGATTGTATTGATTATCTGGAGTTAACAATGACCAAGTTTGATCCAAAACAATATGGCTCAAATACGAATGCGGTAAGAGCCGGGCAGGTTCGCAGCGCCGAAGGTGAACATAGTGAACTGATTTTCACCAGTTCAAGTTTTGTCTTTAAAGATGCGGCAGAAGCAGCAGCAAGATTTTCCGGAGATTCAGTCGGGAATATCTATTCACGATTCACTAATCCTACCGTGCGCACTTTTGAAGAACGCCTTGCTTCAATGGAAGGCGCTGAGCGCTGTGTTGCCACCTCATCAGGCATGAGTGCAATCTTGAGTACTTGTATGGCCTTATTGAAAGGCGGTGATCATATCGTTGCGTCGCGTAGTATTTTTGGAACGACAGTCAGCCTGTTCAATAACGTATTGCCAAAATTTGGACTCTCAACCACTTTTGTTGATTTAACTGATTATGAGGCATGGGGCAATGCGATAAGTCCTGACACAAAAATGCTGTTTCTGGAAACGCCTTCAAATCCCTTAACTGAAATCGCTGATATTTCTCGATTAGCCGAAATCGCGCATTCGAAAGGGTGTTTGCTGGTAGTTGATAATTGTTTTTGCACGCCAGCCTTACAAAAACCATTGAGTCTGGGGGCTGATATTGTCATACATTCAGCCACAAAATATCTTGATGGCCAAGGGCGTTGCATAGGCGGAGCTGTGTTAGGCAGTGACGAGCTTCTGGCTAAGGATGTTGTGGGTTTTCTGCGAACTGCCGGCCCAACATTAAGCCCGTTTAATGCTTGGGTATTTCTCAAAGGTCTGGAAACCTTACATTTACGAATGAAAGCCCACTGTGAAAATGCACTGCAGGTGGCCAAGTGGTTGGAACAACAGAAGAATGTAAAACAAGTATATTATCCTGGCCTGACATCACACCCACAGCATGAGCTGGCAAAGACACAGCAATCGGGGTTTGGTGGGGTAGTGAGTTTGGAGGTAGAAGGTGGTCAAAAAGCGGCATGGAACGTTATTGACTCTACCTCGCTTTTTTCCATTACGGCTAATTTAGGCGATACCAAGAGCACCATTACGCATCCATCGACGACGACTCATCATCGATTGACAGAAGAACAGCGCGCGGGGGCAGGTATTCGGGATGGTTTAATAAGGCTCTCCATCGGATTTGAAGATGTCAGTGATCTGACACGGGATTTAGCATCGGGTCTGTAATATCAAAAAAGAAATTGGCTCGAATTGCTCACTAAAGTAGATTTTCTGTGTCGTTTTGTGGTAAAAAGAATGACTTGCGAAGGTATTGATGTAGGGGAAAGCGGCGCAACGACCGCACAAGTGCAAAGACCATTCGATATTGCACTGAAATAAAAATAGAGTTTTGTCTCATGTTGGGAAGCTTCCTGGATAGGAAGATACCGACATCATTTAAAAAATAAGGACTTAGCGACGAAATGTCGCTGATCACAATCCCTTGAATTTAACCCACTATACTGGAGGATGTTTCCTATGCCTGGTCGTAACTTTTTATTTATTCCTGGCCCAACAACAGTGCCACGCCGTATTCAAAATGCAATGAATCTCGAACAGGAAGACATGCGTGCCATGGATCTTCCAGATTTTACCAAACCTCTCTATGCGGACATGAAGAAAATCTTCAAGACCGAGACAGGCCGCGTATTTATTTATCCCTCTTCAGGTACCGGTGGTTGGGAATCTGCGATCACTAATACACTGTCACCAGGTGACAAGGTATTGGCATCAGGTTTTGGCCATTTCAGTAACCTTTTCATTGACTGCGCTCAACGTCACGGTATGGACGTTCAGGCATTAGAAGTCGATTGGGGCAAAGGTGTTCCTGCTGAAGAATATGGCAAGATTCTGGCTGCTGATACAAAACATGAAATCAAAGCCGTCTTCGCTACACACAATGAAACAGCCACTGGCGTTGTCAGTGATATCGCCGCTGTCCGTAAGGCGATTGATGATGCCAATCACCCAGCATTATTTTTTGTAGATACCGTTAGTGGTGTCGCCTGTATTGATTTTCGCATGGATGAGTGGGGCGTTGATCTTGCGATTGCCGGTTCACAAAAAGGCCTGATGCTGCCTACTGGTTTAGGGATTGTTTGCGCGAGTGAGAAAGCACTGGAAGCACATAAGACGTCTACTTGCCCGCGTTGTTTCTTCGATTGGGACGACATGATCAAAACCAACGATCTGGGTTACTTCCCATATACGCCACCGATGAATCTGTTACGTGGTCTGCGTGAGTCAATGAACATGCTATTTGAAGAAGGTCTGGAAAATGTTTTCGCCAGACATAATCGTATGGCAAATGCGGTTCGTGCAGCCGTAGATGCCTGGGGCATGAAGCCAATAGCAGCAGGCCCGGAATGGTACTCAGACACAGTGACGGCTGTTGCAACACCTGAAGGTTTTGATGGCAATGAAGTCGTTCGTCATGCTTATAAGTATTACAACGTTTGTTTCTCAATCAGTCTGGCAAAGATCGCTGGCAAGGCATTTCGTATCGGCCACATGGGCGATATGAACGAGTTAATGGTATTAACACCCATTACCGGTGCTGAAATGGCAATGAAAGATCTCGGCTATCCAATCGAATTGGGTAGTGGTGTCGCTGCTGCTCAGGAATACCTTCGTAATACCAAGATAGATCGCCTGGCCTGATCAAGTTTGGCCAAATGAAGAGGAATAACATATGAGTTTTACAGTCTATGAACCGGCGCGTCCGCGTCTGCAACGAAGTGAGCTAGCAGTACCGGGTTCAAACCCTGGCATGTTTGAAAAAGCAGCCAAGAGCGATGCCGATTATATCTTTCTTGATTGCGAAGATGCTGTTGTACCTGATGATAAGGAACAAGCCCGTAAAAATATTATTGAAGGTTTGAATGATATTGATTGGGGTAACAAAACCATGTCCGTGCGTATCAATGGTCTGGATACACATTATATGTATCGCGATGTGGTCGATATCCTCGAACAAGCGGGGAATAACCTGGACACCATCCTCATCCCAAAAGTGGGCACCGCAGAAGATGTGTATGCCGTTGATATGTTGGTAACCCAGGTTGAAACGGCAATGGGTCTGAAGAAAAAGATCGGTCTTGAATGTTTGATCGAAACTGCCTTGGGTGGTGCTAATGTCTTCACGATAGCGACAGCAAGTAAACGTCTGGAAGCCTTTCATTTTGGTGTGGCTGATTATGCAGCTAGCCTGCGTTCGCGCACCACAGTCATTGGTGGTTTGAACCCTGATTATGTCTGTGCTGGCAATCCTGCTGACCAGTGGCATGCTGCTCAGGTTCAAATGCTGACTGCTTGTCGTGCTTATGGTTTGCGCGCTATTGATGGTCCATTTGGTGATTTCAGTGATCCTGATGCTTTCAGAGAAGCTGCAAGACGTGTTGCTGCATTGGGTTATGAAGGTAAGTGGGCGATTCATCCATCACAGATTGCACTGGCAAACGAAGTCATGTCACCGCCAGAAGCAGAAGTCACTCGCGCAAGACGTGTTCTTGAAGCGTTGGCAGAAGCCGCAAAAGCCGGTAAAGGTGCTGCTCAGTTAGATGGCAAGATGATTGATATCGCATCAGAGAAGATGGCGCGAAATGTGATTGCACAGGCAGATCAAATTGCTGCCGGGTAAAGAATTTTAACGTAAGAAAATAATTAAACAGGAGGGTGTAGTTATGGACATCCATGAATATCAAGCAAAAGAAATTCTCGCAGGATACGGCATACCCATTGGTAAAGGAGGTTTGGCGTACAGTCCTGAACAGGCATCATACAGATGCTCTGAACTTGGCGGTGAGGTTTGGGTAGTTAAGGCACAGATTCATTCAGGTGCGCGTGGTAAAGCCGGCGGTATTAAGGTTTGTAAAACTGAAGATGAAGTGTGGGCTGCTGCAGATGAGTTACTCGGTAAAAAACTGATCACGCATCAAACAGGACCAAACGGTAAGATTTGTCACCGACTATACATTGAAGAAGGTTGTAACATTGACCGTGAAATTTATCTGGCATTTGTACTCGATAGAGCAGCAGAACGTGTCACTGTGGTTGCTTCGGCAGAAGGTGGTATGGAGATCGAGCAGCTGGCTGTTGAAAAGCCAGAATCAATCGTCAAGATTTCCGTAGAGCCTGCAGTAGGTATGCAAGCCTTTCAGGCACGCGAACTTGCTTTCGCATTAGGCATGGATAAATCACAAATCAATCAGGCAGTAACAACATTTCTTGGTTGTTACCGTGCAATGCGTGACTTAGATGCCAATATGGTAGAGATCAATCCATTGGTCGTAACCAAAGAAGGCAAAATAGTCGCTGTTGATGCGAAGATGGGCTTTGATGACAATGCGCTTTTTCGCCACCCAAATATTTCAGAACTTCGTGATAAATCTCAAGAAGACCCCCGTGAAATGCGTGCAGCTGATCGCGGCTTAAGTTATGTCGGTCTTGAGGGTAACATCGGTTGTATTATTAACGGCGCAGGCTTGGCAATGGCAACCATGGATATGATCATGCATGCTGGCGGCGAGCCAGCCAATTTCCTCGATATCGGTGGTGGTGCTTCAGCAGAACGTACTGCCAAGGCATTTAATCTGGTTCTTTCTGATGACAGTGTTGAATGTATCCTGGTGAATATATTCGCCGGTATCAACCGCTGTGACTGGATTGCTGAAGGTGTTATTCAGGCGGTTAAGGAGATTGATCTTAAAGTGCCACTGGTGGTCAGACTTTCAGGTACCAATGTAGAAGCGGGTCGGAAAATCATTGCAGACAGTGGTTTACCTATTATTTTGGCATCTACCTTGAAAGAGGCAGCAGAGAAAGCTGTTGCCGCCTGGAAAGAAGCGACAGGTAAATAGGAGAAATAAAAATGTCAATTTTATTAGACGAAAATTCAAAAGTTCTTGTCCAGGGTTTCACCGGTCAAATTGGTACTTTTCATGCGACTGAAATGATCAAATATGGCACTAATATTGTGGGTGGTGTCACGCCGGGCAAAGGTGGCACTAGACATCTGGATCGTCCTGTATTCAATACCATGAAAGAAGCAGTCGCGGCTACTGGCGCGAATGCCAGTATCATTTTTGTACCCCCTCCATTTGCTGCGGATAGTATTATGGAAGCAGCTGATGCTGGGATTAAATATTGTGTTGCGATTACAGATGGCATCCCTTCACAAGATATGATCCGTGTTAAACGTTATATGCGTCGTTATAAAGCAGCAGACAAAATGATTCTCACCGGCCCTAATTGTGCGGGTTCTATTAGTCCAGGAAAATGTATGATGGGTATTATGCCTGGTCATATTTATATACCAGGTCCAATTGGAATCGTTGGTCGTTCAGGCACGTTAGGTTACGAAGCTGCTGATCAGTTAAGGGAAGTTGGTATCGGTATTTCGAGTAGCATAGGCATTGGTGGTGACCCCATCAATGGCAGTGCATTTAAAGATCACCTTGGATATTTTAACGATGATCCTGACACCAAGGCAGTGATCATGATTGGTGAAATCGGCGGACCACAAGAAGTAGATGCCGCGATGTGGGCCAGAGATAATATGACCAAGCCAGTGATTGGCTATGTTGCTGGTCTGACGGCGCCTAAGGGTACCCGTATGGGTCATGCAGGTGCGATTATCTCTGCTGTCGGTGATAGTGCGGCCGAGAAGGTTGAAATACTTCATGAATGTGGTGTACACGTTGTCCCTAACCCAGCTGCTTTTGCAGAGGTTGTACAGGAAGTATTAGCCAAGCTAGGCTAGTATTTAAATTATAAGATCAGAATAAAGGGCACTTCATCTATGATGTTGTGCCCTTTATACTTTACAAAATAGAATGTATTAATTTAGGAGACAAACCAGTGACTAAACCTAAAATCTTACTAACCCGTCAGTGGCCAGCAGAAGCAGAAGCGAGGGCTAAAGAATTATTTGATGTGACGTTAAATAAAGATGATCACAAAATGTCTGTGGCAGAACTTCAGGATGCCATGAAAAATTATGATGTGGTTTGCCCAACGGTATCTGACTTTCAGATTAATTCAGAAATATTAGATGTCGAAGGTAGAAGATGCAAAGCACTGTGTAATTTCGGTGTTGGCTTTAATAATATCGATACAGATGCCGCCAAAGCGGCTGGCGTTATTGTCACCAACACGCCTGGCGTGTTGACTGATTGCACTGCTGATATTGCGATGACGTTGTTATTGATGGTTGCACGTCGTGCGGGGGAAGGTGAGCGTCTGGTTCGTAATAAGGAATGGGATGGTTGGCGTCCAATGCATATGTTGTCTACCAAAGTTACGGGTAAGAAACTGGGTTTAATTGGTTTTGGTCGTATCGCTCAAGCCGTTGCACAAAAAGCACACTATGGTTTCGGTATGGAACTCAGTTTTTATGATCCTTATCCACCAGCAGATGAAGTGATCAAGAAATTCAGCGCAACACAGTTAGACAGTGTAGAAGATGTTTTGAAAGGTGCTGATTTTGTCAGTCTGCATTGCCCAGGAGGTGGTAGTAACAGCAATCTGATGAATGCAGAACGTCTGGGGATGATGAAAAAAAGTGCGTTTCTGATCAACACGGCACGTGGCGATGTCGTTGATGAACCCGCATTGGTCAATGCATTAAGAGACGGCGTCATTGCTGGCGCAGGTCTGGATGTTTTCGCAAAAGAACCTACCGTAACAGAAGAACTGTTAACGATGGAAAATGTCGTGATGTTCCCGCATCTGGGAAGTGCCACAACAGAAACACGTGTCGCGATGGGGATGTGTTCATTAGATAATGTGAAAGCATTTTTTGATGGGGATGAACCACCAAATAGAGTTGCATAATCTCCGCCAGTACTAATGAACCATTAATCAGGTAGTTGTTTATTATGACACCAGCACAAAACGAGGCCAGTGAGCGGTCTTTA
Organism: Gammaproteobacteria bacterium; assembly: GCA_047620145.1. Taxonomy (GTDB): domain Bacteria; phylum Pseudomonadota; class Gammaproteobacteria; order Eutrophobiales; family Eutrophobiaceae; genus SMWN01. Next base: position 19,337 of record JBLHKO010000039.1, read on the forward strand.
GATTCGGCTTCAGCGAGTTACGCAAAAGAAGTTGTTAGTTTATTAACCGATCAACTCATTCGAGTAATTGAACATCGCCATAAAGAGATACTCCCCTATGTTCGTGGTGAGATCGCGATCCCACCGGGTGATAACGAATTATTGCTGGGCATACTGCAGGCCTGGGGTATCTGGTTTCAGTTACTCAATGTGGCAGAAGAAAATACTGGTATGCGACGTCGGCGTATGGCCGAAAAAGAAGTGGGTCTGGAAAATGTTCCAGGCACGTTTGCCAATGTCTTTAAACAAGCCAGTAATTCAGGTATCAGCAGTAAAGATATTCAAAGCTTATTGGATGTCGCGCATATTCGTCCAACATTAACCGCACACCCCACCGAAGCTAAACGCGTTACCGTGCTGGAGATACATCGTCGCATCTATGTCTTGTTATACCGCTTGGAAGGCGAACGTTGGACATCGCGCGAACGTGGTAAATTTACCGATGCCTTGCGAAATGAGATCGATCTACTTTGGTTAACCGGTGAACTGCGTCTAGAAAAACCATCAGTCGCACAAGAAGTCGTTTGGGGTTTACATTTCTTTGAACAGTCTTTGTTTGAACGTATACCTGAAACCCATGAAAAATTAAAATGGGCCTTAAAGCAAAGTTATCCTGATACTGATTTTAGACTCTCGCCATTTTTTCAATTTGGTTCATGGATAGGTGGTGACCGTGATGGCAATCCATTTGTGACGAATGAGGTTACGAAAGATACCTTGTTAAAGAATCGGCAGATGGTATTGAGGCATTATATCGAACGACTAGAAAATCTGGTCGAGCACCTGAGTGTCTCTAGCAACAATATTACCTTATCAAAAACCTTTGCAGACGATCTTGAAGCTATTCTGGTAGGTATTGATGAACTGGAACATGTCTCGCAGCGAAACCCGGGCGAAGTGTTTCGTCAGTTCTTAACCTGTATGTTGATCAAGATGCGTGGAACTCTTGAGAGCGATGAAGCAGGACACTATAGCGGTATTCGTTATGTTGATGCCGATGAATTTATAAAGCACATCAAGCAACTGATGTTTGGCCTAAGGCAAGCAGACTGCAAACAACTGGCGCGATCTTTCGTCATGCCCTTATTACAGGAAGCAGAGGCCTATCGTTTTCGAACCGTGCGACTCGATTTGCGCGAAAACTCGACAATGACAAACAATACGTTGATCGCGATCTATAAAGCCATGCACGGGCATGATGCGGTACCGCCCGAACTTGGCAGTGACGAATGGCAGGCCTTGTTGTTAGAAGAGCTTAATAAACCATTAAGCGATAAATTACCCAAGTTTTCTAATCTGGATGAAGCTTCCGCGTCAACACTCGGTTTGTTTAAGATGACGGTCAAGATGATGAAAAAACTGGATCGCGAAGCGTTTGGTCATTTTATTTTATCCATGACGCAATCCGTGAGTGATGTGTTGGGTGTATATTTACTGGCGAAGATGGCGGGCTTGTTTGAAGAGAAGGATGGCGAAGCTTACTGCACCTTACCCATCGTACCCCTGTTTGAAACGATTGATGATCTACAACGCGGTCCCGAGATGATGACCGAGTTATTTACTATTCCGATCGTCAAGCAATCGATCAAACACCAGACCGGCGTACAAGAGGTCATGATCGGTTATTCGGATTCCAATAAAGACGGTGGTTACCTGACCGCGAACTGGGAATTGACCAAGGCGCAGGCCAATCTCACCAAGACAGGGGAGGAAGCAGGCATCCCTATCTCCTTCTTTCACGGTAGAGGCGGATCAGTCAGTCGCGGTGGTGCACCCACCGGTCATGCAATCGCCGCCCAACCCGCAGGCTCGATTCATGGGCAAATGCGTATCACCGAACAAGGCGAAGTGGTGTCATCAAAGTATGCCAACGAAGGTACGGCGCAATACCAAATGGAATTACTCGCCGCGAGTGTGTTTGAACACACCTTGAAGTCATCGAATGAAAATGAATTAAAACCAAACCCAGAATTTGATGCTGCGATGGAAAGTCTTTCAGATCTGGCCTTTACAAAATATAGAGAGTTTGCAGACACCGAAGGGCTGGTTGATTATTACAGTGCTGCAAGTCCGGTAGAAGAACTGGCTAAAATGAATATCGGCTCGCGTCCGGCCAGACGCTTTGGTGCAAATTCACTGAGTGACTTAAGAGCGATTCCCTGGGTCTTCGCCTGGACGCAGAACAGACATCTGATCCCCAGCTGGTATGGTGTAGGCACAGCACTAAAATCGTTTATCGACAAACGTGGAGCAGAAGGTGAACAGCTATTACAAAGTATGTTCAACGAAACGCGCCTGTTTCGTCTAATACTTGATGAGGCAGAGAAATCCGTGTCATTGGTTGATCTGGAAGTCGCGGAATCGTATTCAAAATTAGTTGAAGATGACAAGCTACGCGAAACCATTTTCGGCATGGTTGTTGAAGAATACAACTTAACGGCAGAGATGATCTTGAAGATCACCAGCGAAGAACAGCTCAGCGAACGTTTCAAAAAATTCAGTCGCAAACTACATAGACGTTCCCCCGTCCTGCACCAAGCAGGCATGGAACAAGTAATGTTAGTGAATCAATTCAGAAGCAGTGCGAAAGAAGACGATTTTGAAGAATTGTTGCCGCTGTTGTTGAGTATAAACTGCGTTTCTGCGGGACTAGGTTGGACTGGATAACTCAATTCTAGGCTGGATGACCGCCCTGGATGGCGGAAATGCAGATTTTGCATCGTTACAGGGATGTAACTTATTAGAGCAATGCCGGACGCTCACATGGAGGTGAGTGGTAGAGTCGTGTCAGGAACGAAGACCGAGCAATTGCCGAGGAGCAAAAATCTGCCTGGCTAATCAGATTGTTAATCATCAAAAACGTAAATGTGTAGATACTGTAGAGGTACTTGAAAATGACGAATGAATTAATCTCTCCACTTTCCGGACTTAGACGTCTTATTGAAACGGATCAGGTTGGAGAACTTGAAAACGAATTTCTTAATGATAAAGCGCCTGTTTGGTCTCCACATAACAAGATCATAAACGTCACACCGGGCCCTGCTTTTGGCTCTGAGCTGGTAGATCAATTTTCATCAACCCAGACACGCGGTATGCGTGGTCCAGACGTCGCGAGGTTTTTCACTGCGGTTCGCGCAGAGTACGCCAAAATGGTCGGTATGCAAGAAGGCGGTAGGGCATTGTTCTTTACTGGCTCAGGTACCTCTGGTACTGAAGCGGCGGCAGGCTCATGCCGTTTCCCTAGCGAAGCCGATTCCGATACGCCAGCCGTCATCACCATGGAAATTGGTGCTTTCAGTACGGCAATGGGTAACTGCGTTGAAAACCTAGGCAGAAACGTCATGCGTCTCAAAGGTGAACTTGGTGAAGATCTGCCTTATGACAAGTGTAAAGAAGTCCTGGAAAAAGACACAGAAC
>JBLHKO010000040.1:0-22376 GCA_047620145.1 Gammaproteobacteria bacterium
GGGTATCGATTATGAAATTCGTTAAGCTTTCAATTTTTATCGGATCGGTGATAGGTTGATCTTTTTTATCGGAAATGAAGAAAATATCTTCAACACGAGAACCATAAGTCGCAATTTTCGCGCCATATAATCGAACATCACATCCTGCTAAAGCAATACCTACACGTGATAAAAAACCGGGTCTATCAGAAGCGATCACTTCCATGATCGTTCTGTTATTTTTTTCATCATGTGTAAAAGTTACACTTATTGGAATAGGGAATACTTTCTGTTTCCGCGATTGAGGACGAGAAATTATTTCAAAACGTTTCCCCAGCGTTGATAAGCTAGCATTAAGTCTGTTGACAATCTCCGTCCGATGTCCCTTATCTTTAATCGCTTCACCTGATTGATCGAGAATAACATAGGTGTTTAATACAAAATCGTCTCCAGAAACAATAATTTTTGCATCGACGATGGTGAGGTTTAATTGATCCAATGCTCGAGTGGTTGTCGCAAAAATATAATCCTGATTTTGCATATATACAAAAATTTCTGTGGCACCACGAGTAGTTTGTTGGCGAATATTAATTAAAGGATATTGCTGATTAGTATTCTCTGCTATTGAGTTGGTATGCCAGGCTATTTCATCTGGGGAACACCGAATAAAATAGTCTTCACCAAACGATTCCCACAGTTGATCAATATCGCGTTTCGATTGCGCCCGTTTATGTACTAATTCCAAGGCAATGCCTTTAGTTTTCTTGATGCGATCTTCTTTATTGAAAGGGTTTTCCAAACCACGCCTTAGCGCACGAGTAGTTTCGCTATAGAGCTGACTAAATAACGAACCCTTCCAATCATTCCAGAGTTCGGGGTTGGTACCATTGACATCAGCAACTGTTAATAAGTACAGATAATTCAGATGCTCCCGATCACTCATGGCTAAAGCAAATTTATTAATAACTTCAGGATCGTTAATATCTTCGCGTTGAGCTGTTTTTGACAGGATCAGATGATTTTCAACCAACCAGCCAACAAGGTCGGCATCATATTTACTCATGCCGTGTTGCTTACAAAAATCGACAGCGTCTTTCACGCCTAATTTCGCATGATCGCCCTTACGACCTTTAGCGATATCGTGGAATAGGCCGGCAAGATAGAGTAGTTCTTGTTTAGGGATTGTCTTTAAAATTTTATGGCAGAGTGGAAAGGTATCTGCATATTCGGGCAAACCAAAATATCGCATGTTTTGAATCACAAATAAAATATGCTCATCAACACTGTAGACATGAAACAAATCAAACTGCATTTGCCCTTCAATATCACCAAAAGCAGGCAGGTACTTACTGAGGATGCCATACCGATGCATCCGTCGAAGCTCAAGCCCAACGTATCTTGGTTGTCGAATGATTTCCATAAACAGACTTTTGTTCTTGATATCATTTCTGAAGTCATCATCAATCAGATACGAATATTGTCGAATCAAGCGAATGGTGCTGGCACGAATTCCCTTGATTGACAGGGTTTGTTGCTTGAGCAGAAATATCTCAAGTAATGCGAAGGGATAACGTTTGAAAACTTGCTCATGGCAGACTTCAATAAAATCATTACGGATTTGGAAACGTTTATTGATGGGTTTAATTTTTTCTCTTCGCTTTGCATAAATAAGCTCTTCCTGAAAATGCTGTAACAACATTTCATTAAGTCGGCTTAGTTCACGCACAGTTTGATAATACATCTTCATAAATTGTTCAACGCCACTGTTATCTTCTGCAGTAAAGCCGAAGACATTGGCTATGTGACGTTGATAATCGAACAAAAGTCTATCGTCACGACGCCCTGTAAAAACATGTAAGGCATAGCGGATGCGCCAGAGAAAGGTCTGACCCGCGTAGAGTGTTTGATATTCTTCCTGAGTCAGAAAATCATGTTTAACCAGATCAAAGAGGCTCTCCACACCAAAATGGCGCTTGGCAACCCAGCCAATCATCTGGATATCTCGTAAACCTCCAGGTCCTTCCTTGATATTAGGTTCAAGACTATGTTCTGTATTGGCATATTTTTCATGGCGCTCTATTTGTTCTTGCCATTTGGCCTGGAAAAACTTTTTCGATGGCCAGATTTTTTTTGGCCCGGTTTTGTTACGCATAGTGTCGAATAATGTCGAGTCACCAACTATTAAACGCGCTTCCATGATGTTTGTAGCGACAGTGATATCAGCCTTACTTTCTAATATACAATCTTTAACGGTACGGACACTCTGTCCGACTTCAAGCCCGATGTCCCACAGAAAGGTCAAGAATGTCTGGATTTGCTGATTAGTTTCTTTATGGCTTCTAGACTTCTCCAATATCAGTAAATCAATATCGGAGCCAGGATGAAGTTCCCCGCGGCCATAGCCACCCACAGCTACCAAGGTTAAATCTTTTGAACTCACCATTAATTGCCAGGCATGAGTCAAGAGCTGGTCAACCAACCATGCGCGCTTATGTACCAGTTCAACGACATTGTATCCGGCAACAAAAGCATCACTGAGTGTTTGGGCACCGTGATCTAACGCTTCTTTAAATGGTTGTAGGGGAGATTTGGAGTGTTCTACTGATTTTGTGAAGGTGTCACTATTGAATAAAAATTTCTCATCAATATGTGATTCGTGATTTACTGCAGCAGAAAATGTCTTGGCCATTTTTAGAAGTTTTCATCATCTCTTTTGGTCAACACCTCGTGCCCTTCCGGTGTGACAAGAATAGTATGTTCCCATTGCGCTGACAGGCTTCTGTCTTTGGTGACGACGGTCCAGCCATCGGCGAGCAATTTGACGTGTCTCTTGCCCATATTAATCATGGGTTCAATGGTAAATATCATGCCTTCTTTGATAGCAATACCAGACCCTTGCAGGCCATAGTGCAGTACTTGCGGATCTTCGTGAAATTCCCGGCCAATACCATGACCACAATATTCACGAACGACAGAATAGTCATTACTTTCTGCATGTTGTTGAATCTCATAGCCGATATCACCAAGCAGAACGCCAGGTTTGACCATATCTATTCCCAGTTTCATACATTCGTAGGTTATCTGCACCAGTCTTTTGGCCTTGATTGAAGGACTACCAACAAAGAACATTTTGCTTGTATCCCCATGATAATCTTGATAAATAACAGTGACATCGATGTTGACTATGTCGCCAATTTTAAGTGTCTTGTCTGCTGGAATACCATGGCAGATGACATGATTGACCGAGGTACAGATAGATTTTGGAAATCCCTTGTAATTCAGGGGTGCCGGGATGGCTTTTTGTTCATTAACAATGTAATCGTGACAGATATTGTCAAGTTCGTCGGTTGTTACACCAGGCTGGACATGAGGCTCAATCATCTGTAATACATCTGCTGCCAGACGACCAGCAATGCGCATTTTATCGATTTCTTCAGGTGTTTTGATGGTGATAGCCATGATTTTCTCAGATTATACGCTAAGCGTTTGTTCTCAAAAGTCTTCTATGTTATAAAGCGCCCGCAGTTTCGCAAATTAATGTCACACGCACAACTACAACTATGTATTGGGTGCCGAAAGGTTTGTTCATAGTGTGTGCGGAGGCGCAACCCTAACTGGAGAGAATTAAATGTCAAATGTCACCATGCGTGAAATGCTGGAGGCCGGTGTCCACTTTGGTCACCAGGCTCGTTATTGGAATCCTAAAATGGCGCCGTATTTATTCGGCCAACGCAACAAAATCCATATTATTAACCTTGAACAATCCTTGCCGATGTACGCTGAAGCGGTTAACTTTTTGAGCAAGCTGGCGGCCAAAAAAGGCACCATTATGTTCGTCGGCACTAAACGTACTGCTCAAAGTGTGATTATGGAAGAAGCTGTTCGCTGCGGTATGCCTTATGTGAATCGTCGTTGGTTGGGTGGTTTATTAACCAACTACAAAACAGTCAAACAGTCGATTAACAGAATGAAAAGTCTGGAAGCACTGGAAACAGACGGTACATTGGAGAAAATGACTAAAAAGGATCAACTCCGACGTATTAGAGAGCTGGAAAAGCTCTCACGTGGTTTGTCCGGTATTAAAGATATGGGTGGATTGCCTGACGCGTTATTCGTGGTTGATGTAGGTTACGAAAGCATCGCAATTAGTGAAGCAAAGAAACTCGGTATTCCGGTCGTGGGTGTCGTTGATAGCAACAATAGCCCGGACAATGTTGATTATGTGATTCCTGGTAATGACGACGCTATCCGTTCAATTCGTCTTTATGCCAAAGGTATCGCGGATGCTATTCTTGATAGCAAGGCTGCAACAGCGCATGTGGGTGCAGGTAAAGAAGACGATTTTGTTGAACTTGATGAGGCGGGCGAGCCGATCATTCAAGAAGTCTCTGAAAAAGTAACCATCAAAAAGAAAGTGACCAAGAAAAAGACGATTAAGAAGACACTGGTAAAAACAGCAGCAGAAACATCTTCAGATGATAAAACTGCAGAAGTAAAAACTACAGAAGCAGCAGCACCTACTGAAACAAAAGTGACCAAGGAAAAGGTAGCTAAAAAGAAGACCAAGAAAAAGGTGGCTAAAAAAGCTGCTAAAGATGAAGTGAGTAAAGCAGGCGAGGAAGATTAGAAATGGTAATAACGGCTGCAACAGTTAAGGAGCTTCGTGAGCGCACAGGCTCTGGCATGATGGATTGTAAAAAAGCATTACAAGAAGCTGACGGTGACATTGAAAAAGCCATTGAGGATATGCGTAAGTCTGGTATGGCAAAAGCTGCCAAGAAAGCTGGGCGAGTCGCGGCTGAAGGCTTGGTGGTGATTAAGCAAAATAGTGAATCTTCACAAGTTGTAATTGCTGAAATTAATTCCGAAACGGATTTTGTTGCCAAAGATGAGAGCTTTATAAGCTTTTGTGATCAAGTAGTGTCATGCATATTGGCTGATCAGCCAGCAGATATTGATGCATTGATGGGGTGTACTGTTGCGGAGAGTGGTCAAACGGTTGAAGAAACGCGTCAGCAATTGGTTGCCAAAATCGGTGAAAATACCAGCATCAGACGTTTTTCACAGCTTGATTCTACAGCAAGTGTCATAGGCGCTTATTTACACGGTGTGCGTATAGGCGTAATCGTTGAGCTTGAAGGTGGCGATGAAGCTTTGGCTAAAGATATTGCTATGCATATTGCGGCGAGCAACCCGGTTTGTATTGCTGAAGAAGATGTGCCAAAAGAATTGCTTGATAAGGAAAGAGAAATACTTATTGCTCAAGCACAGGAAAGTGGCAAACCGCAGGAAATCATTGAGAAAATGATCGACGGACGCATTAATAAGTTTTTGCAAGAGATTACGCTTTTAGGCCAACCATTTGTTAAAGATCCGGATCAAACCATCGCTAAGTTACTTGAGTCTGCTGGTGCGACAATCAAAACATTTATTCGTTATGAAGTGGGCGAAGGTATCGAAAAGAAGAGTGATAATTTCGCTGAAGAGGTCATGGCCCAGGCGAAAGGAGCTTAAGCATTTTGTCAGCCCCGTCTAAAGAATTGAAATATCGACGGGTTTTGATAAAACTCAGTGGTGAGGCGTTAATGGGAGATGATGCCTATGGTATCAGCCCCGAAGTAATCCGCAGAATTGCCAGTGAAATAAATGATTTAACTCAAGCCGGCGTAGAAGTCGCCATTGTCATTGGCGGTGGCAATATATTCCGTGGTGCAGGGTTAGCGGCAGCCGGGATTGATAGGGTAACGGGTGATCATATGGGCATGTTAGCCACGGTGATCAATTCACTCGCAATGCAGGATGCGTTGGAGCGACTGGGTGTTATTGCAAGAGTCATGTCTGCGATTTCAATCAACGAAATTTGCGAAGACTACATTCGTAGAAAAGCGGTTCGGCATTTGCAAAAAGGTCGAGTCGTTATATTTGGCGCAGGCACAGGCAATCCTTTTTTTACGACTGATTCTGCAGCGAGTCTTCGCGCTATCGAAATTAATGCCGATTTACTGATAAAAGCAACCAAAGTAGATGGTGTTTACTCAGCTGATCCGGTAACAGATAAAACCGCCAAACGTTATGATCAGTTGAGCTATGATGCAGTGCTAAATCAAAAATTAGGTGTCATGGATGCCACGGCGATTGTTCTATGTCGTGAAAATAACATGCCGTTACGCGTACTCGATATGACAAAACCCGGATCGATGATGCGCGCTGTTCAGGGATTAAACGAAGGGACATTGGTGACGAGTAAGTAGACCGATCGTATAAATTTTAGAGAGAAAACTCCAATGATTGACGATATATATAAAGATACCGATCAGCGCATGCTCAAGAGTCTTGAAGTACTCAAACAAGAATTAAGCAAGATACGCACAGGTCGTGCACACACCAGCTTATTGGATCATGTTACCGTTAGTTTTTATGGGTCTAACGTGCCGTTAAATCAAGCTGCAAATGTCGGTGTCCAGGATGCACGCACCTTAACTGTGACTGCGTTTGACAAAAATACGATTAAGGATATCGAAAAAGCAATCATGAATGCCGATTTAGGTTTAAATCCTATGACAGCTGGTGATGTTATCCGCGTGCCATTACCTGCGCTAACTGAAGACAGACGTAAAGATTTGATTAAAGTGGTTCGGGCTGAAGCCGAAAAAGGCAAGGTTGCGATACGTAATATTCGTCGTGACGCAAACCATACCTGTAAGGAGTTACTTAAGGAAAAGGAAATATCAGAAGATGAAGATCGTGGCGCTGAAGACAGGATTCAGAAACTGACTGATCGAAGTATTCAGGAAGTTGATAAGCTTTTGGCAGAAAAAGAAAAGGAAATGATGGAAATTTAGCCATAGATATTAATTGGTTGAAAAAATTATAAATGGCTAAAAAACATGCATTGAGCACTGAGCAAGGTGATTTGCCGAAGCATGTTGCGATTATTATGGATGGTAACGGTCGCTGGGCAAAACAGAAAGATTTGTCTCGTATCGCAGGACACAGAGCAGGTGTTAAAGCGCTGCAAAATATTGTCAATTATAGTGTTAAGGTGGGAATTGAAGTATTGACCGTATATGCCTTCAGTAGTGAGAACTGGAAGCGGCCCCGAACTGAAGTGTCCATGCTCATGGAGCTATTTAATACTTCATTACAACAACGTTTTCAAGAACTGAATGATAATCAAGTCAGACTTCGCTTCATCGGCGATCTATCACTATTTCCAAAAAAGCTCCAGGAATCAATGACCGATGCAGAAAATCTGACGACAAAGAATACAGGCTTGGTACTAGCGGTTGCTGTGAATTATGGAGGTAGATGGGATATCACCAACGCCTTTAAAGAATTGCATAAGAAGATTAAACATGAAGGCATGAATATTGAGGATATTGATGAGGCTTTAATCGGCGAGTTTATGTCTCTCTCTGACCTGCCGGAGCCTGATCTGTTTATTAGAACTGGTGGCGAGAAGCGTGTTAGTAATTATTTGCTTTGGCAGTTGGCATACACTGAACTTTATTTTGATGATTGCTTATGGCCAGATTTTGCTACAGGGAACTTGAAAATAGCATTCAAATGGTATGCTGGACGGGAGAGAAGGTTTGGTTGCACGAGCGAGCAAATAGGAAATGCTTAAACAACGTGTGGTAACAGCAATCATATTGGCCAGTGTGATTATATGTGCAGTAGTTTTTCTGCCAACCAAGATATTTGCTCTGTTGCTTGCGGCTATTATTTGCGTAGGGGCATGGGAGTGGACTACTTGTGTCGGATTTGATGCTGTAGCTCACAAAATTGCTTATATCTCAGTGATTTTTATATGTCTGATGGCTTGCTTGTTAGTGCTGGGTAAACCGTGGGTAGTTTTGATTATTGCTTGCGGACTTGTCTGGTGGTTACTTGCTACGTATCTGGTGATTTACTATCAGACTAATATGACGATAAATCTAGCATCCAACTCAGCAAAAGCAATAATAGGCGGCATTATCCTTATTCCTTCATGGTTAAGTTTGATTTTAATTCATGCGAAAACTTCCGGCGTCTCATTGTTATTATTTTTGTTTTTTCTCATTTGGTTAGCCGATAGTGCTGCCTACTTTTCAGGGAAAAAATTTGGTAATAAAAAACTTGCAAGTAATGTCAGTCCAGGCAAAAGCTGGGAAGGTGTATATGGCGCCTTACTCCTGTCATTATTGTTTGGAGCTGCTTATGCGATTTATGTCGATATGAAATTAATGGCCGCTATATTATTTATCGCATTGACATTTTTCACGGTGAGCTTTTCAATCATTGGAGATTTGGTAGAAAGTATGTTTAAGCGTATGGCTGACATCAAAGATAGTAGTCAATTATTACCTGGGCATGGTGGTGTTCTGGATCGGATTGATAGTTTGACATCTGCGGCACCTGTGTTCTTTGCAGGTCTATGGGTAATGGAGAGAATCTTATGATTGGAATAACACTGTTAGGCGCGACAGGAAGTATAGGCCTGAGTACGCTGGATGTTGTTTCGCGGCATAGAGATAAATATGAAATTGTTGCCTTGACGGCAAATCGTAATATTGAATTACTCGCTGAACAATGTGAGACGTGGAAACCAAAATACGTAGTGATTGCTGATCATGATTTGGCAGAGACTTTACGAGCTATTTTAATCAGCAAAGGGCTTGAGTCAGAGGTGCTATCAGGGGCAGAAGGTCTGGAGACAGTCGCTGCCTTACCAGAAGTGGATTATGTGATGGCGGCTATAGTTGGGGCTGCAGGGTTGTTGCCGACACTTGCCGCAGCAAAAGCCGGTAAGCGTGTGTTACTGGCTAATAAAGAGTCACTAGTGATGTCTGGTAAGTTATTTATGGACACTATTTATGAATCTGGCGCTGAGTTATTACCGATAGATAGTGAGCACAATGCTATTTTTCAAAGTATGCCAGTAAATTTCAAAAAGGGTTTGTCAGTAACGGGTGTTGAGAAAATACTCTTGACCGCATCAGGCGGGCCATTTAGAACAACGCCACTTGATGAGTTATGTACAGTATCCCCTGAACAGGCGTGTGCGCATCCAAATTGGGATATGGGCAGGAAGATTTCAGTAGACTCCGCAACCATGATGAACAAAGGTCTGGAAGTGATTGAGGCTTGTTGGCTGTTTGACACAGACCCTGAGAAAATACAGGTTGTTTTGCATCCTCAAAGTGTCATTCATTCGATGGTTCAATATGTAGATGGTTCTGTTTTGGCCCAACTAGGTAATCCTGATATGAGAACACCTATTGCTCACGGGCTTGCATGGCCAGAGCGAATAGATTCTGGTGTGGCGTCACTCAATTTGTTCGATATTGCACATCTTGATTTTGAAATTCCCGACCTGGAAAGATTTCCTTGTTTGAGATTAGCGTCTGAAGCAATGTCTGCTGGTGGCACAACAACTGCAATATTGAATGCTGCCAATGAAGTTGCGGTTGAAGCATTCTTGAATAATCAAATCAGGTTTACCGAAATACCTCAGTTGATAGAAGCCACGCTAGAAAATATTTCGGGTGTTGAAGCTGACTCAATAGAGACCGTGCTGTTAGCCGATGCTGAGGCACGTCAATTTACACTTAGCTATGCAAGAGAGACATTTATGTCATGATTGATTTTTTACAACATCTTTTCGCATTCATTTTTGCACTGGGTATTTTAGTAACTTTTCATGAATTCGGACATTTCTGGGTTGCTCGTAAATGTGACGTCAAAATTTTAACGTTTTCAATCGGATTTGGTAAGCCACTATGGTCGAGGAACTTTGGCCAAGACAAAAGTAAATTTGTTATTGCAGCATTACCTTTGGGTGGTTATGTCAAAATGCTGGATGAACGTGAAGGTGAAGTCCCTGAGTCTGAACTAGATCGAACCTTCAATAGAAAATCATTGGCTCAACGGACAGCCATTGTCTTGGCTGGCCCGGTGTTTAACTTTATTTTTGCCATAGTCGCATTCTGGATCATGTTTATGATTGGGCTTTCAGGATTGAAGCCGATTGTAGGAGATGTTGAAGAAGGTTCAATTGCATATCAGGCTGGTCTCTATGAGGGAGTTGAAATTATTGCCGTTGATTCACGAGAAACAAAAACATGGACGATGGTAGTTGATGCTTTTATTAACAAAATTGTTGATGGCGGTAAAGTTGATATTCGTGTTCGTGATAATTCGGTGGTTAAAGTGTTGTCTATAAATCTAGAAAACTTATCCATTGATGATATGGCAGAACAAGGCTTATTGAGTCAGCTTGGGATTACACCGAAGAAAATTAAAGTGCCAGCTATTATTGGGGACCTGCATTCTGGATTACCAGCAGATGCGGCAGGTCTGCTTGCAGGAGACTTAATTATCTCCGCAAACGGTGATCCAATTGATGATTGGCGGCAATGGGTTAAATATATACAGAAGCATCCAGAAAAAAAGATTACTGTAGAAGTCAAAAGGCAAGATAAAACTCTAGATCTGTTACTTATCCCGAATAAAAAAGTTAATGACGATGGCAGCGTGATAGGTTTTATTGGCGCTTCGAACGCGCCCGTTCCGGATATTGATGGAATGTTTGCCAAGGAGTCCTACGGACTGCTATCAGCTTTTTTAAAGGGTGTTGAAAAGACATGGGACATGTCCTGGTTAACATTACGTATGCTAGGCAAAATGATTGCAGGCCAGGTGTCGGTTAAAAACCTGAGTGGTCCAATAAGTATTGCTCAATACGCAGGTGACTCAGCACAAAGTGGTGCTGCGGCATTTTTGTGGTTCCTGGGTATTGTCAGTGTTAGCCTCGGTGTGCTTAATTTATTGCCCATTCCCTTACTTGATGGTGGACATTTGCTGTACTACTTCGTTGAATTCTTTAAAGGTAGTGCAGTATCAGAATCGATACAAATTATCGGTCAGCAGATCGGATTCACATTATTACTGGGTCTTATGCTAGTTGTATTTTATAATGACATCGTTCGGCTTACGGGATAAAGCTCTTTAAAACTAATAAAAATATAAAAAACAAATATATGCAAACTTTAGTTAAGAAACTACTTCACATTGTATTTATTACCTTGATCATGCAAACGAACGTGAATGCCGTTCAGGAGTTTGTGATTGAGGATATTCGTGTCGAAGGATTACAGCGTATTACGCCTGGAACAGTTTTTAATTATTTACCCATGAAAGTGGGTGATACCTTTGATGATTCACGATCTAGTGAAGCAGTCAGGGCACTTTTCAAAACGGGTTTTTTTAGTGATGTCAGGCTAGAGCGTGACGGAGGTATTCTGGTTTTTATTTTGGAAGAACGCCCCTCGATTGCCAGCATTAGCTTAAACGGAAATGATGATATTAAAAGTGAAGACCTATTAGATAGTTTAAAACAAATAGGTTTTGCCGAAGGTCGCGCTTTTGACCGTTCAGAACTTGAAAAACTGGAACAAGAATTAAAAAGACAATATAACTCTTTAGGAAAATACGGGGTTAAACTGGAATCAACAGTCACTGAACTTGAGAATAACAGAGTGTCAGTGGTGATTGATATCTCTGAAGGTGTTGCTGCTAAAATCCGAAAAATAAATATTGTTGGGAATGAAATTTATAAAGAAAAGAAATTACTCAAGTTGTTTAAACTAGGCGAACCTTCTTTTTTATCGTTCTATACAAAGAAAGATCAGTACTCACGCCAGAAATTGGGCGCTGATATGGAATCACTCCGCTCGCATTATTTAAATAATGGATATATCAATTTCAATGTTGATTCCACTCAAGTATCTATTACACCTGACAAGAAGGATGTATATATCACCATCAATATTACTGAAGGCGATTTATTTACGGTTTCTGAGGTCAGGTTAACCGGAAATCTCATCTTACCTGAAGAAGATCTATCTGAGATGGTAAGTGTCAGAGGCGGTGACGTATTTTCACGGAGAGATCTCACAAACAGTAGTGATGCCTTAAGCGCACTCTTGGGGAATGATGGTTATGCATTCGCCAATGTTAATGCTATTCCTGAAATCAATGACGAAGATCATACAGTCGCAGTTACATTTTTTATTGACCCTGGAAAGCGTGCTTACGTAAGAAGAATTAATTTTTCCGGGAATTCAAGAACACGGGATGAAATACTTAGACGTGAAATGCGACAACAGGAAGGTAGTTGGATTGCGACAGAAAAAGTAGAGCGTGGGAAAACCAGGCTAGATAGGCTAGGTTTTTTTGAAGAAGTAAATGTTGAAACGCCAGCAGTCGCAGGCACTACTGATCAGGTTGATGTCAATTACAGTGTTACAGAAAGATCTTCGGGGAATTTATCTTTAGGTCTTGGTTTTTCACAAACAGGTGGGCTAACATTTCAAACGTCAATCACTCAAGATAATTTTCTTGGTAGTGGTAAGCGAGTTGATTTTTCATTCAATAATAGTGATATCAACAGAACCTATGCGGTTGGTTATACGAACCCTTATTACACGGCGGATGGTGTTAGCAGAGGGATCAATCTTTCTTATCGGGAAACTCAGAGTTTCGATGCTAACGTCACGGCTTTTGATAGTACCGTTTTAAACGTGAGTATGGGTTTCGGTATACCAATAAGTGAATTTAACACATTTCGAACGGCATTTGGCTATGACCATACTGAAATTGATTTAACAACTGATTCAAGTACTCAAATTAGTGATTTTATCAATACTAATGGTGAGAATTTCGATATAGTGAAATGGACGAATAGCTTGGCCTTTGATACTCGTAATAAAGCTGTCTTACCCGACAAAGGTGCGCTACATCGTTTATCTGCAGAAATTGCTATTCCTTCATTTGGGAATTCACTTGAATTTTACAAAGTCTCGTATAAAACACAGTGGTATACAGAAATAATTGCGGATTATATATTCTCATTGAAGGGTGATCTCAGTTATGGTGACTCGTATGGTGATACTAGTGGTCTACCATTCTTCGAGAATTTTTATGCCGGTGGTCCGAAGACTGTGCGCGGTTATGAAGAGAACACATTAGGCCCACTTGATACCCGCAACAGGCCATTAGGTGGGAATCTTAGAGTCGTAGGTGGTGCTGAAATGATACTGCCTGTTCCGTACTTCAGGGATCTTAAATCAGTAAGATTCTCAGCTTTTTTTGATGCTGGTAACGTCTACTCGAATGATGAAGATTTTGATGTGGGTGAACTAAGATATTCTGTGGGACTAAGCGGTATTTGGGTGTCACCATTTGGTTTAGTAAGTGCAAGTATTGCACAACCTATTAATGATCAGGATGCAAATGCAGTTACTGGTCAAAGAGCCGATCAGACTCAAATTTTCCAATTTACTTTTGGGTCATCTTTTTAGTACATAAATATGGAGTTGAAACATTGAGAAAAATTAATACAGTTTTAATAGCAATCTGTTTACTCACATTTGTTGGGGTTAACAGTGTTTCCGCTGAAGATTATAAAATTGGTGCAGTAAATACGACTCACATTCTTGAACAGTCACCACAGGCGGTTTCCGCCGATGCGTTAATTAAAAAAGAATTTGCTTCCAGAGACAGGACTTTGGTCGATGAGCAGAAAAAAATAAAATCGATGGAAGATCGTCTTGCGAAAGATGGTGCCATCATGAGCGAATCTGAGCGCAAAAAACTGGAAAGAGATATCGTCAGTGGACGCAGGGATATGAAAAGAGATCAGGATGAGTTTCGTGAAGATGTGAACTTCAGATTTAATGAAGAAAGAGCAAAAATTCAGAAAGAAGTTTTTGATGCCATTGTAAAAGTTGCAAAAGAAGAAGGTTACGATCTTGTCCTTTTTGACGGAGTTGCATTTGCTAGCCCGAAGGTGGATATTAGTGAATCAGTTATTTCTCATCTGAAAAACAAGAAGTAACAGAGACGACAGCCCTCAGAAGTTAACTTTGGCAAGATAATACCCCACTCAAGGATCATATTAAAGTGATGACTTGTAGTACCCTCGGGAAAGTAGCTAGCCTTATTGGTGCGGAATTAACTGGCGACCCGGAATGCGTAGTCAGTGAGGTTGCAACATTAGAGTCTGCCAGACCGGGACAGATAAGTTTTTTGTCAAACCGCAAGTATTATCACTATCTGAAACAAACAAAAGCATCGGCTGTAATTATTAAACGTGAATATTTGGACGATTGTCCAGTATCTGCACTGATTGTGGATGATCCTTATTTGTCTTATGCAAGTGTAGTAAGCCTATTCCATCCAGATGCAGAGATAGTGCCCGGGATACATTTTTCCGCAATTGTCAGTCAATCAGCACAAGTCGATAGCTCTGCGGCGATTGGCCCTCATGTCGTCATTGAAGATAATTCGATAATTGGTCCCGGAACTTCTATTGATTCAGGGTGCGTCATCAAGTCTGACGTTACCATTGGTTCGAATACACGTTTGTACCCTAATGTTGTTATATGCCAAGGAGTCTCAATTGGCAGCAGAGTGATATTGCATCCTGGCGTGATTATAGGCGCGGATGGATTTGGCATCGCTAATGATAAAGGCGTTTGGATAAAAATCCGTCAAATTGGAACAGTGGTCATTGAAGACGATGTTGAAATTGGGGCAAATACTTCTATCGATCGCGGCGCTCTTGAAAATACAGTGATTGAAGAAGGTGTGAAAATAGATAATCAGGTACAAATTGCTCATAACGTTCGTATCGGAGCACACACAGCGATTGCTGGTTGTACTGCAGTTGCAGGCAGTACGACAATAGGTAAACACTGTATGATCGGCGGCTTATCAGCAATTAGCGGGCACATAGAGATAGTCGATAATGTTATTATTACAGGTCAGTCTGGGGTTTCGAAGTCAATTACATCGCCAGGAATGTATTCATCTGCCATCCCTGTCACAAAAGCAAAGTTATGGCGAAGGATAGTTGCCAGAATAAAAAAGTTAGATGATTTGGTTAAGAGAATTGAGAAAATAGAAAAAACTATAAAATAGAATGGACAAGCTCATTATAATGAACATACTAGACATCCAGCAAATCAAGGAATTTTTACCTCACCGTTATCCATTTTTGCTGGTTGATAAAGTGCTGGACTATAAGCCGAGTGAATACATTACCGCGATTAAAAATGTGACTTATAATGAGCCCTGTTTTCAAGGACATTTTCCTGAAAATCCAATTTTCCCCGGAGTGTTGATAGTCGAGGCAATGGCACAAACTTCTGCATTATTAGGCTGTGTATCAATGGCAGATAAACCAAATGCAGGAGCTATATATTATCTGGTCGGTGTCGACAAGGCGCGGTTTAAAAAGACGGTACATCCTGGTGACCAAATTATACTGAATGCCAAATTTATCAAATTGAGAAGAAATATATGGAGGTTTTCGGCGACAGCAACCGTAGATGATAATTTGGTCGCTTCGGCGGAATTATTAACAACAGTCGCGGACGCCAAGCGTTGATTGACGAAACAGCCGTTGTAAATTCGACAGCAGAGATTGGAAATAATGTTTCAATTGGAGCCTATTCAATCATTGGTGCAGATGTCGTTATAGGAGATGATAGTTGGGTTGGTCCGCATGTTGTCATTAAAGGTCCAACTAGGATTGGACACTCCAACAAAATTTATCAATTCTCTTCAATCGGTGATGATCCGCAAGATAAAAAGTTTAGCGGTAGTGAGCAGTCAACGCTTGAAATTGGTGATCGAAACCTTATCAGAGAATATTGTTCTATAAACAGGGGCACAGAGGAGGGCGGATGCAAAACAGTGATTGGACATGACAACTGGATTATGGCCTACGTTCACATTGCTCATGATTGTTTAGTTGGTAACAGTACCGTATTAGCAAACAATACAACTTTAGCAGGACATGTCAGCATTGATGATTTTGTGATTCTGGGAGGTTTTACCGGAGTACATCAATTTTGTCATATTGGGAAACATTGTTTTACAGCAATTTCTTCTGTTGTCGTCAAGGATGTCCCTCCATTTTTAATGGTCTCAGGCAACACAGCAAAACCAAGTGGTCTTAATCGTGAAGGCTTGAAGCGTCATGGGTTCACAACAGAAACAATAGATTTATTACGCAAGGCATATAAGATTGTTTATCGTCATGGACTGACTAGACAATTGGCTGTTGAAGCACTCGAAGAGTTGGCATCGCAATCGGAAGCTGTTATGGAGTTTTCTAATTTTATAGAAAAATCTTCACGTGGAATTGCACGCTGACTTAATCAGGCAATATTCTCAAATAATTTGGTATTTCTAGCACTACTCTGGAAAATTGGTCATGCTTCGAATAGGTATAGTAGCAGGTGAGGCCTCTGGGGACCTTCTTGGTGCGCAATTAATAAAAGATCTAAAAGAGAAATATTCTGATATTGACGTTGTTGGTATCGGTGGTAAGCACCTTATTGAGAATGGATGTAAAAGTTTATTCAATATGGAAAGATTGTCCGTTGTTGGCATAGTCGAAGTCTTGGGGCGATATGTTGAATTACTAAGGATCCGCAACAAATTAACAAATTATTTTATTAAGAATCGACCTGATGTTTTTATCGGCATAGATGCGCCTGATTTTAATTTGACCCTAGAAGAGAATCTACGCAAGCAAGGGATTAAAACTGTTCACTATGTAAGTCCAACAGTTTGGGCATGGAGAGAAAATCGCCTAAAAAAGATATCGCGTGCAGTCGATCTTATGCTGGTGCTGTTTCCTTTTGAGTTACCCTACTACGATAAAAGTAATATTGCCGCACGATTTGTAGGACACCCTCTTGCACTCCAGCTAAATAAAGAATTTGATAAAAATGAAACAAGGCAAGCCTTAGGATTACCCAAAGATAAAACAATTATTGCCTTGATGCCGGGCAGTCGTCGAAGCGAGTTAGAACAGCATTCAGCAATATTTCTCAAAACAGCTCTTTGGTGCCAGCAGAGACATGAAAATCTTTATTTTGTGACAAATTTAATTGATGAAAAAGCCAGAGACATTTTCAATCAATCAATTAATGAAATCTGCCCTGAGTTACCAATATCAATATTTACAGGCGACTCACGACGTGTCATGCAAGCGAGCGATCAGCTTCTTCTGGCCTCTGGAACTATCACTCTTGAGGCTATGTTATTAAAGAAACCGATGGTAGTAGCTTATCGAGTTTCATGGTTTACCTATCAGATTTTCAGTAGATTAAACCATGCAGCTTATGCGGCACTGCCTAATTTACTGGCGGGGAAACTGCTTGTGCCAGAATGCTTACAAGATAATTGTACAGTCGAAAAATTGGGTGCCGAACTATCGGTCTGGATGTCAAATACTGAAGCAGTAGAGGCGCTAAAGAAGGAATTCGACACGATACAAGAAGAGATGGTTCAACAAGAAAATCATTCGGCCGCTGATGCAATATTATTGCTACTGAAAAAACAGACTAATAATAATCCAGAATAAATGAATACATTTGACGATATGGGAAGCAAGGTGATGGCGGGGGTCGATGAAGTTGGCAGAGGACCGCTCGCTGGGCCAGTTATTGCCGCTGCTGTTATTCTAGATCCAGAGTATCCTATTGAAGGACTGATGGATTCAAAAAAAATAAGTGAGAAAAAACGTAATTTATTGGCGATAGAAATCCGTAACAAATCATTGGCCTGGGCTTTGGGTCGTGCAGAACATGACGAAATTGATTCGATTAATATTTTACAAGCGAGTTTGCTCGCAATGAAAAGAGCGGTGGAATCACTCGCAATTAAACCAGAGTGGGTGCTGGTTGATGGGATTCATTGTCCTGATGTCAGCTGCAATGTGGAGGCAATTATTAAAGGCGATAGTAAAATCCCGGCGATCTCAGCAGCATCAATTATTGCCAAAGTTGCGAGGGACAATGAAATGATAGGATTGGATGGTCAATACCCAGGTTATGGTTTCTCTCAACACAAAGGCTATCCTACAAAAATGCATATAGAGGCCTTAAACGAATTGGGCGTTTCCGCTATACACAGAAAGAGTTTTACCCCCGTAAAAAAACTGTTGTGAAGATCATATCCATTTGAGGGATTTAGTGAAAAATAGTTTTGTACATCTGCATATTCATTCGGAATATTCACTGGAAGATAGCCTGATAAGAATTGATGCCTTGGCTAGCAAGATTGCTGAAGGTGAGATGCCTTCTGTCGCCTTAACAGAACAAGGAAATCTTTTCTCGGCTTTAAAATTCTACCGCGCCGCCCAAAAAATAGGTGTTAAACCAATTATCGGTGTTGAGCTTCGCGTAAACGATAGCGAAGATAAAAAAGAATACAGTAGGTTGGTTTTACTTTGCCAGAATTACCAAGGCTATAAAAATTTAAATTATTTAATCACACGTAGTTATCAGGAAGGTCAATATCAGAGCGTTGCATTTATACAGAAGAAATGGTTAAACGATCATGCCGAAGGTTTGATTGCGCTCTCAGGTGCACAACAAGGAAATATTGGACAAGCATTACTTGCCGGGAATTATAACCAGGCCAGAAATCTCTTAAGCGAATGGCAAACCATATTTCCGGATAGGTTTTATCTGGAACTGCAAAGAACAAGTCATTCCGGAGAAGATGACTACATCTATTCTGCTGTTGAATTAGCAGCCGAATTAAATACACCAGTCGTAGCAACGAATAATGTCAGGTTTCTATTAGAAGAAGAATTTGAAGCGCATGAAGCTCGCGTATGTGTACAGCAAGGTTATACATTAGGAGATTCAAGGCGACCTAAGCTCTATACAAGTAAGCAGTATTTACGTTCAACTGACGAGATGATGGAATTGTTTTCTGAGATCCCGGAAGCCATTGAAAATACAGTAGCCATTGCAAAACGTTGCAATCTTGAATTGACCTTGGGTGAAAATTATTTACCTGATTTTCCAGTACCAGAAGGGTTTAATCAGGATGAATGGCTGACCTACCAGGCAAAACAAGGTTTGGGACAGCGATTGGTGATTGAAGATGATGAAGATCTGTTTGAAGTTCAAGGAGTCTATCAGGAAAGGCTAGAGTTAGAACTTGATGTCATCATCGAGATGGGGTTTTCCGGATATTTCTTAATCGTGGCGGATTTTATTCAATGGGCTAAAGCTAACGCTATTCCCGTAGGACCCGGACGTGGATCAGGAGCAGGTTCACTCGTTGCTTATGTACTTGGCATTACCGAGATTGACCCGCTGCAGTATGACCTGTTGTTTGAGCGATTCCTCAATCCAGAACGTGTTTCTCTGCCTGATTTTGATGTTGATTTTTGTATGGAAAGGCGAGATGAAGTAATTGACTATGTTGCGAGTAAGTATGGCCGAGATCGCGTTTCTCAGATAATCACTTATGGCACTATGGCTGCCAAGGCTGTAGTCAGGGATGTTGGACGGGTACTGGGATATCCATATGGCTTCGTTGATCAAATCGCAAAACTAATCCCTTTCGATCTTAATATGACTTTAGATCGTGCTCTTGAGGAAGAGGCGATACTTAAAAAACGCTATAAAGATGAAGATGACGTAAGTACCTTGATTGACCTGGCTAAAAAACTTGAAGGGATATCGCGTAACGCGGGGCGACATGCGGGCGGTATTGTGATCTCACCAGAACCACTGACAAATTATATGCCTCTGTACTGTGAGCAGGGATCGAATTCACCTGTATCACAATTTGATATGGGTGATGTCGAAGCCATTGGTCTGGTTAAATTCGACTTTCTTGGTTTAAGAACACTCACGATCATTGACTGGGCAATTCGAGATATTAATCGCATCAGGAGCGATGAAGGCAAACAAGTGATAGATATCAATCATATTCCACTTGATGACGAAAAGACTTACGAACTAATCCGCACAAATGAAACGACGGCCATATTCCAGCTTGAATCTGATGGCATGAAAAAACTTATCAAGCGTTTACAGCCCGACGGATTCGATGATTTGATCGCTCTGGTTGCCTTGTTCAGGCCCGGACCATTGCAATCAGGCATGGTGGATGATTATATCGATTGTAAACATGGCAAGGCACAAATCAGATATCCCCATGCCAAACTTGAACATCTATTAAAACCGACAAATGGTGTGATCTTGTATCAAGAACAGGTAATGCAGATAGCCCAGGAATTGGCGGGTTATACATTAGGTGCTGCAGATTTATTGCGTCGGGCAATGGGCAAAAAAAAGCCAGAGGAGATGGCTAAACAAAGGACAATTTTTACACAAGGTGCAGTTAAAAATGGAATAGAGGAGCGGGTTGCCAGAGGTATTTTCGATTTAATGGAAAAATTTGCTGGCTACGGTTTCAATAAATCACATTCTGCTGCATATGCTTTGATTGCTTATCAGACGGCCTGGCTAAAGACCCATTACCCGGCCTATTTTATGGCGGCTGTATTCTCGTCTGATATGGATAACACCGATAAGATTGTTACGTTACGCGATGAAGTTGAAACAATGAAATTAAATCTCAACGGACCCAGCGTAAATAAAAGTAATTATAAATTTACTGTGGAAAATGAAAGCACTATCAGGTTTGGTCTTGGTGCAATAAAGGGCGTGGGTGCAGCTGCTATCGAAAACATTATTAATGACCGAGAAGAGAATGGACGTTTTGGGGATTTGTTTGATTTGTGCCGGAGGATAGATCTAAGAAAAGTGAATAGGCGTGTTCTTGAATCGATTATTCGTTCAAGTGCCGCCGATGAACTTGGCCCCAGTCGCAGCCGTATGACAGCAAGTTTAAATAAGGCCATTCGGATAGCAGAACAATCAAGCAAAAATAGTCATAGTGGTCAGGACGATCTGTTTGGTTTGTTCCCAGTGGTTGAGGACGACAAAGGAATTGGTGATAAACCTGGTAGCTCAGCATTTCTGGATGCGGTCGATTGGCCCGATGACGAAAGATTAGTTGGAGAAAAAGAAACATTGGGATTTTATCTACATGGCCATCCGATTATTAAATACGAAGCTGAACTTGAAGGGATGATTGGCGCAAGATTAAAGGATATCAAAATAGGTAATAATGTCCGTGTTGCAGGCTATATTCACAGAATGAGAACTCGATCGGGCAGACGGGGTAAAATGGCAGAAGTGCTAATTGATGACAAGACAGCGAGAGCCAATGTTACGGTATATTCAAATGTATTTCAGAAATGCACTAATGATTTGGTCAAAGATCAGTTGGTTATTATAGATGGTGAGGTCGTTGAAGATGATTTTTTTACAAGTGGCCTTGCCATTATCGCTAATGATATTTATACCTTGGCACAGATAAGGGAACGCGCAAACCTGAGGTTACGGTTATGTAAGCAGGGGAATTTTCTTGAGCAAATGAATCTTTTGAAGGAGGCCTTGGCGCCTCACTGTAGAGGTGTTAGCGGGGTAAGTGTAGAATACGAGAATGAAGAAGGACAATGTACACTGTCTCTTGGTGAGGATTGGAAAATCAGTATTAATGATGCATTGCTGGAATCTTTGAGACACTATCTTGGTAAAGATAATGTCCATTTGGATTATCCTTAGGTATAGAACGCATAGAACCTTATCATTTCAAAATAAATGAATAAATAAACTGTAGAACGATAGGATTAGAAAATGAATTTTCTGGATTTTGAGCAGCCAATAGCAGAACTTGATGCAAAGATTAAAGAACTGAGACATGTGGGATCTGACTCGGAGATCAATATCAATGAAGAAATAATCAAACTACAGAAACGTAGTGACGAGTTAATAGAATCAATATTCTCTTCATTATCTGCATGGCAATATTCTCAGGTGGCAAGGCATCCACAAAGACCTTATACGCTAGATTATATTGATAGAATATTTACGGATTTTGAAGAGTTACACGGTGACAGGGCGTTTGCAGATGATCCTGCAATCGTTTGTGGTATCGGCCGCCTGGAAGGTATTCCTGTTGCAATTATAGGACATCAAAAGGGAAGAGACACCAACGACAGAATTTACAGAAACTACGGTATGCCAAAACCTGAAGGCTATCGGAAAGCATTACGTATTATGAAACTTGCCGAACGATTTAAACTACCCTTGCTGACGTTCATTGATACGCCCGGGGCTTATCCAGGCATTGGTGCGGAGGAGCGTGGGCAAAGTGAGGCGATTGCGAGAAATTTATTAACCATGTCAGCGTTGAAGACACCGATTATTGCTACCGTGATTGGGGAAGGAGGTTCGGGGGGAGCCTTGGCGATTGGTGTGGGGGATAAGTTGTTTATGATGAAATACAGCACATATTCAGTGATCTCTCCCGAGGGATGTGCCTCGATATTATGGAAGAGTGCCGACAAGGCAGAAGAAGCTGCAGAGGCGATGGGGATCACTGCTAAAAGCTTGCAGGAACTTGGTTTAGTTGATGAGATTATTGAAGAGCCTCTTGGTGCAG
Organism: Gammaproteobacteria bacterium; assembly: GCA_047620145.1. Taxonomy (GTDB): domain Bacteria; phylum Pseudomonadota; class Gammaproteobacteria; order Eutrophobiales; family Eutrophobiaceae; genus SMWN01. The sequence goes on from JBLHKO010000040.1 coordinate 22,357, forward strand.
CACATAGAGACTATGACAAT
>JBLHKO010000041.1:0-22074 GCA_047620145.1 Gammaproteobacteria bacterium
ACCATTTGGTCATAATCATCGCCTTCAATTTCTGAACTCACCATTTCATGGTTATAAATGCCCAGAGGCTGTAATGAGTCGCTTTTTGATAGTTGCCATCGTGCCGATAGCTTCACCTTGTGATCGATATCCTCCTCAAACTGTTCAATATAAATCTGTACTCGATAATCAGGCAGTGATGATGAACGATTTAATGGTGTACTAATATCCTGTGTAGACAATAGTCTGGAAAGGTTTCTTGACATGGTGCGCATTAAATTCTTTCGAAGATTCTCGCCCCACTGATTTGACTCTGAAAACTTTAGCCGGTTTTCACCGATGCGCGTGGCAATATGAAATCGTTCGAGATACTGGGGAAGGTGAACATCAATAATCTCAATCGCCAATGGTCGGGTAGATTTTAAATTCAATGCCACAGATTCAACAGGGTCAATCAGATAATATTTTGTCGTTACTTTTTTTCCACCCGCCCCGAAGCAACCGGATAATAAGATGACAAATATCAGAGCTGAAAACGCTATTTTACAAATTGAATAATCACTATATCGCATACTTATTCTACCCCTTCTTCAACCTTGGCATCCTTACCAAAAATCAATGCCTGTGGATGTCGTTCAAGTGTCTCTACCAACGAACGGATTGATCGCGCTGTTTCCTCGAGTTCTCCAGATAACTTGATAACGTTATATTGCAGAGGTGAATTAGGTTTTAACATATGATTTGCCCGTGATAATGTCTCATCAAATATTCCCATCGATTCAGAAATTTTTTCCATCACTACGTTTCCTGATTTGATAGTCTGCTGAATATCTGAGTTATCTATCTTTTGTAATACACCCCTGAACGTCTGCAACGATAATTGTAATTCTCCCAGAGTTCCCTGTATCTCTGGACTGTTAAGAAGCTTACCTGTGCCTTCAAGTGCTTTTATCAATGCTTCGCTCAGCTTATTAATATCAACTTTGTCCAACTTATTAAGGAAACTCTCTATTGATTGTGCTATCGAACCAAAATCTGCAGCTCTGATAGTGGGTAATTGAGGGAAAGGCGTTTCTTCTGCAATTAAATTAATCGGAGTATCCGGACGCATACTTAAACCGACGAATAACTGACCGGTTAATAAGCTTCCCGTTTGCAAGCTGCCTCGCAAGCCCCTTTCCACCAGTTTAGTTAACGTTTCGTATGAAGACGTTATTTCTTGATTACCACGCTCTATAATTCTCTCGGGTTCAATTTCAATCAGAACCGGAATTCGAAACGCCGTGTTTTCGCTATCAAACTCAAGGCGAACATCAAGTACAGTACCAACCTTGATGCCATTGAAATCTACCGGAGCACCTACATTTAAACCACGCACAGAACCATCGAAGAACATCATGAATTTTATTTTCTTGGTGTAGGAGCCTTCCTGGATACTGTTATAGTTTTCATGAAGTGTAAAAACTAGATTCTCAATATCACTGTTCTCTTGCTCCAGCGTTGCTGATGTCTCAAAAGCAATGCCGCCCAAGACGAGTGATTGCAATGACTCAGTTCTGACATTAAGCCCATCAGCTCCCAGGGAAATATCCATGCCGCTAATATTCCAGAAGCGCGAATTGCCTTTAATTAATGAATCATACGGCTCTCTGATAAATGCATAGATATAAATACTTTGACGATCATTCCCAAGTTCATGACCAAGTACTTCACCTGCGAGTAGACCCTTATAATAAACAGGCGAACCGGTATCTATTGAACGAAGTTTATCTGTGACTAATACAACTTTCTTACCAGCTTCGTCTGCTGTGACGACAGGTTGTTTTTCCAATCCCTCAAAATGAAGTTGCTCCGCACCTTTCCCAGGCTCTATCTCAATATAGGCACCTGAGACAAGGGTGCTCAACCCTGAGGCACCACGCACGCTCAACTGCGGTTTGACCACCCAGAATCTTGTATTACGTCGAAAGAAAGTTTCAGTTCCTTGGTTAAAAGAAGCAGTGATAAGCACATGAGAAAAATCTTCTGCGAACTGGATACCATCGACGACACCGATATCGACATTCTTGTATTTTATTTTGGTCTTACCTGCTTCTATGCCTTCCGCTGTTTTAAAACTAATCGACACCTCTGGTCCTTGCTCGGAAACTGTCTTGATGATTAACCAGCCACCCACCAATAACGTGACTAAAGGGATCAACCAAACAATTGAAGGGCCAGATTGTTTGCTCACCTTTGGTGTCGAAACTTCCATTATGTTTTTTGCTCTTTCATGTCTGTTGTTTGTGCATTATCCCAGATCAGTCTTGAGTCAAAGTTATGCGCAGCAAATATGGTTAAGATAACCGCACCGGCAAAGTATGAGGCTCCGATACCGGGTTCAATTGTGGATAATGCGTCCAGACTCACCAATGACGATAAGAGACCCACAAGGAAAATATCAACCATTGACCAGGCGCCAATCACTTCGGTAACTCTATATAAAAGTGTTCTGTCTCTCGGACGCCAATTTGATTTGTACTGGACCGTTAACAACAAAAACGCCAGTACAATTACCTTTGTGACCGGTACTACGATACTGGCAACAAAAACAATCATTGCCAATCCCCATAAACCATCCTGTATCAAGTGTAAAACACCACTCAAAATGGTGTCTGGTTGACCCTTCCCAAATCGTATTACGGTCAAAATCGGGTACATATTTGCGGGGATCAATAACACTGCCGCCGCAATTAAAAGTGCCCAAGTGCTCTCAATACTATTGGGTTTTCTATGATGTAACGGCGTCGTGCAGCGCAAGCAATGTGAGTGATCTTCATCTTCAGTCGTCAACAAGCCACATGTATGACAATTAACGATGTTACTATTTGTATTCATTAATTTTGATGTTAAATCATCCTTGGAATGGCCTGTGACTGACCAGAGTATTTCCGGATCAAAATTGCTACGCGCTGCAGAATAAACACCAAGGAGTACTGCCAGTGAAATTAGTGCAGGACCGGTAATCACGTTCGCCAGATCTTGTAGTTTTACGATCGCAATTAAAACGCCAAGCATGAAAACGCCGACAAGACTCCACGGACTAATTGCCTGGACTATTCTGTATACGGGGCCCAATGCTGGTGGCACCAAGCCAAGGCGAATAGGAATTAATAGGTAAAGCATACCCAGAATCACAAACAATGGGAATGTAAAGCTGGTAAAAATAATAAGAAGCCCGATTTCTCCCATGCCTTGCTTATACAAATTCCAGCCACCGGATAACAGGATATTTTCAACGACGCGTCCGCCTAACTCGAGCGATAAGAATGGAAACACATTGGCAATAATAAACAAAAATAATGCAGTAAGATAAAGTGCCAGACTTCTATTCAAGGAATTGGGAATATGTCTATATAACAGCCCACCACAATTATGACAGCTTGCTTTCGATCCGACTGTAATGTGCTCGTAGCGATATAATTTATCACATTCGTGACAAGCAATGAGTTCCCCTGTAAGACTATTAGCCATGAATTTAATCCTGGAGTTTGATAATTATTATTTAACAGATCCCCAAGGTTTGATTTTGCTTCATACAAAAAAACAAACCAAGTATTTTTATTGTGAAATCAGTGATTTATTCTGCTATTTATACTCAAATAGCATTGATATTACGCCTGAATACCTAGAGCCGCTTCACCTGCTCCAGATATTGCGCCTCATCTGGCAAGGTGTTGTTTCGCTGTGCCAACCAAAGTGTTTCTCCAAGGCACTCCATCATGCTGTGTTCCAGATCTTGCGCAGATGAATATTTTGGCAATAATTGCTGATATAACGCTGTAATCCCTGGCGGTCGATTTGAACTGATCTGCTCCAGAATAGCGATATGCATACCCATATGCAGGAACGGGTTTGTCATTCCCGCTTCAGGCAAGAATTCCATTGCAGCTATCTCTTGCTCATTCTGAGCCAAAACTTCATGGTATTCAGGATGCTGCAATATAACGTTTAAGATCATTCCCTCGAGCGGCTCCAACGGAGTCTGACTTTTATGCTTCGCCCATACATCAAGGAAAAACGTTCTCCCGGAATCACGATCCTGAATCAAAATAGTCTTCTCTTTGGTGATCAATACCTAGCATATTTTTTGTTTATACTCACACAAGTCATAGATAATACAACTCCCACATCTTGGTTTACGTGCAACACAAGTATAGCGTCCATGCAGAATCAACCAATGGTGTGCATCGTGTTTATATTCATCAGGCACAAATTTTATTAACTTCTCTTCAACCACTCGAACATTCTTACCGGGAGCGATACCGGTACGATTAGCTACACGGAATATGTGTGTATCCACCGCTATTGTTGGTTGACCAAACGCCGTATTTAAAATCACATTGGCAGTTTTTCGACCAACGCCTGGTAACTTTTCCAGAGAAGCTCTGTCATCAGGAACCTGGCTGTTGTGTTCATCCATTAACAATTTACATGTTTTAATAATATTTTCAGCCTTGGTGTTATACAAGCCGATAGTACGAATGTATTGCTTTAAGCCTGCAACACCCAAAGCGTGAATTTCTGCAGGGGTATTGGCGACAGCAAACAATTTCTTGGTCGCTTTATTAACGCCAACATCAGTGGCCTGGGCAGATAAAATGACTGAGATAAGTAACTCGAATGGATTAGCGTAGTTCAGTTCCGTGGTTGGCTGCGGATTTTGAGCCTTTAACTTTTGAAATATTTCAGATCGTTTATTTTTATTCAAAATGAAAAATTACTATGGCTATAGTGTTAAATATTAAACTCAGTCTTGCTCGTTCTTATATTTATGAACTGTATAATTGCCACCACAAACCCTAGCGCAAGAAAAGCACCGGGCGCCATAACGAATATATCAATCTTAGTTTCACCAAATAGTGAACCCGACATGACATCCCTGATAAGGCCCGTCATCACTAAAACACCCCAAATACTTAAACCGATAAGCAGACTCTGTGTCATTGAGTTTTTTAAGCCGAGATGTAAAACATTTTCTTTAGCATTCACCATAATCAAACAATTCATAGATAGAAGTGGAATATAAATACCCAGTATCAGGTGCCATTCGTAATAGAAGGCACTTAAAAGTAGATCAACAAGCGTAGCGAGAAAGGTTATTAGCAACAGAATTATGGGTAATTGCATGATATGAGGAATTAAATGTTTCATCACTGATAAGCATAGACTGCTCATTATCAACATCGTAAAAAAAATACTGCCCATAACCATGGCATTAAGTGTTGACGTTGAGACTATCAATAATGGGCAAATGCCCATTATTACCAACGGTAAATTATCAGTCTTTAAGCAAGTCGCCAGCATAGTATAATGTTCGTCTTCATTGATACCTTCATTCTAGCAGCTAACGAATCTTCACATAAGCTTATACAGGATCGTGTACATAACTGGATTGCGGGATATACAATTACGCAGAGTAAGCGCTAATAAAAATAGCGGTAAATGGAAGGATTTTTAAGTACACATTACTTAGGTCTTAGGAATTAAAAGAAGCACACATCCTTATGTGCTTAGGGAATCAGCAAAATCTGAGAAGGTTAAAAATTGATAAGCTGAACTAAGGGGTAATTAATTTCTACTCTGTATTGTCCTGCTTCACCTCTGCAACCCAAGTCAATAACAAGTAGATGATTACAGTATAATTATCAACAGAAAGGTTACAATACCGATTTAATTAATATATAGTTTCATATAAAGAAACAATAAGGATCTATACGTGGATAAGCTAGTCAGCATGAAGGTTTTCGACAAAGTGGCTAAACACAACAGCTTTTCCGCTGCGGCAATTGAAATGGAACTGTCCAAGGCGATGGTCTCTAAATATATTGCGAATCTGGAAAATGAATTAGATGTTCTGTTGCTCAACCGAACGACTCGACGGCTTAGTTTGACTGAATCAGGTGCTGCGTATTTAGAGCGAGTTAAACATATCTTGTCCGATATTGAGGAAACTGAGCTCGCGGTTACCAAACTCAGCTCGGAGCCTCGCGGGACATTAAAGCTGGCAGCACCCAGATCGTTTGGTGCTTTTCACGTAGCCAGAGCGATCGGTGGCTACAATTTAATCTATCCTGATGTCCACATAGAAATGATGCTCACTGAACGATTACATGATTTAGTTGAGGATGGCATCGATCTCGCTATACATGTTGGACACCTCGATGACTCCAGTCTGATTGCAAAACGGCTGGCCAGTGCGCGCATGGTCGTTTGTGGCTCGCCAGCTTATTTTGAAAAATATGGCATTCCTAAAACGCCAAAAGACTTAATCAATCATAAATGCCTGATCTTCTCTCCTCGCACACCCACCAATGAGTGGTCATTCCAAAATGATCATAAGCCATTCAACGTCAGAGTCTCTGGCGATATTAGAGCAAATAATGGTGATGCTCTTCGAATTGCAGCAATGCAAGATACTGGACTCATACAATTACCGACCTATATGACTGGTCTGGATATCAAAGCAGGTAGATTGCAAACAGTCTTGGAAGACTTTGAGCCGCCAGAATCACAAATAAGTGCCTTGTATCTGCATCGCAAACATCTATCTGCGAAAGTTAGAACCTTCGTAGATTATCTCTATGATGTACTACATCCCGTTCCCTATTGGGATGAGTGGACACAATAATTCAGGATAGGTAGTCTCTTGCTATACAAGACACAAATCTTTCACGTAAAGGTTACATATGAAACTCATTACATTTACGCATAAAAATAAACAACAGATAGGAGCCGTTGATGGCAAATACGTCATCCCCATCGATAACAACGGTCCCGATAATCTGATTGATTTTTTCTCAGCAGATAATGTAGTCAAACAACGGCTTCAAGAGAGAGTAGCATCAGATAAACATCGCCTTCCCTTAAAAGATATCAATCTCGAAGCACCCATACCCAGACCTCCGAAGTTTTTTGGTGTTGGATTAAATTATGCTGATCATATTGAAGAGACCGGTATGGAACGACCGGAGTACCCGACAATATTCAATAAACAATCTACTTGTGTCATTGGCCCAGGTGCGGCAATTCATCGCCCACGTGTTTCAGATAAACTGGATTACGAAGGAGAATTTGGCGTCGTTATTGGTAAGCGTTGTCGTCATGTGCCCAAAGATCGTGCCAGAGAAGTCATAGCCGGATATACCATTTGTAACGATGTCAGTGTTCGTGATTGGCAAGTCAGAACCCCGACCTGGACGCTGGGAAAATCTTTTGACACACATGGCCCGATTGGACCGTGGATAGTGACAACTGACGAGATAACCGATCCACATAATCTCGATATCAAAACCTGGGTGAATGAAGAGTTACGTCAATCCTCAAACACAAAACATCTGATATTTAATTGTGATTACCTGGTTGAATACCTGTCTACAGTAATGACACTTGAACCGGGAGACATAATTTCTACGGGAACCAGCAGTGGTGTTGGTGTGAAAATGAAACCTCGTGGTTATATGAAAGCCGGTGACGTAGTACGCATCGAAATTGAAAAGATTGGGGTGCTAGAAAATCCTATCATCGAAGAACCCGATACTGCATTCATAGACTAGTTTAGTCTGCTATCGGATGCGACCTCAACTGGTTGAAAGCAGTATATTTAATTAAATCACTATTCAGAAGCTTTTTGTAGTAAATCAAGTAATCCTTGCATCGCCAACATGCAAGCTTGTTGTCTGACCTGATGGCGATCGCCATCAAAACAAATTTTTGTCGTAGTTCCACCTTCTATTTTGTTGTACCAAGCAAAGCATACGGTCCCGACAGGTTTTTCATCTGATCCGCCACCTGGACCAGCTATGCCTGTAATGGCTACAGAATAATCTGCATGGCTATTTTCCACCGCACCTTTTGCCATGGCTGCTGCTGTCTCTTCGCTGACGGCGCCAAATTGTTCTATCGTCTTTAGTGGAACAGATAACATTTCCTGCTTTGATTCGTTTGAATAGGTCACGAAACCACGTTCAAACCAGGCAGAACTATCCGGTATGCGCGTTAAAATTTCAGCAAGGCCACCACCTGTGCAGGATTCAGCAGTGACCAACTTGCTCGATGTTTTCAGTAGCATCACTGCAAGTTGCTCTGCTTGTTTTGTTGCTGTATCGCTCACTTTTGACTAGCTCTTTTTTCTTTAAAGAATGCTTGGATTAAAGAACGACACTCCTCTTCCATTACACCCTCCTCTATTTCTACTTGATGATTTAATTGTTTAGTTTGAAGTAAATTAAATACACTACCACAAGCACCTGCTTTTGGTTCTTTCACAGCATAAACAAGTTTTGTTAGACGCGCATGAACAATAGCACTGGCACACATGGAACAAGGTTCAAGAGTGACATACATTGTTGCATCAGAAAGACGATAGTTACTGATATTATTTCCAGCATCACGCAATGCAACTATCTCCGCATGTGCTGTTGGATCGTTTGTTGAAATAGGTTGATTCCAACCTTCACCGATTATTTGTTCTTCGAAAACGATGACTGCCCCGACCGGGACTTCATCTTGAGATTTTGCTTCTTGCGCTAATTCAAAAGCACGTTGCATCCACTTAGCATCTTGTGTCATTTTAATAATTAATCAGTTTTATGCCCTTTTAACTATCACTACTTTTGATTAGATATGTCTTTGCAACTTTCTATAGCAAAATTCTGGATACAATTCTTTCTAACTTTTAGTACATAGGCCAGCGAACCTCATCTGACGACCTGTGTGTCCTCCTCCCGCCTGGTTAAAACTCGAAGGTCCTATGCCTGTGTTTAAAGTAAATGCACTTGTGCTTGTTCTATATGTATATAGCATCGTGTCATTAATACCGACAATTTGAATATCAGATTTTACATCTAGCTTTAAATTATGAGCTCCCGGTAATTCATCAGCATCACTTTGGATGATCATATCATTATCACTGACGGTGATTAGAAATTTTCCACCATCAGTTTTCACGGATCTTGCAGAAGATACTTGATATACGCTATCAAATGTACAGTCATATACTTCTTTTTCATTTGCATAAATACTATTTGTTAGAAATAGAAAAATAAGCAATACGATTAACTTCTTAATTTTCATAATGGAGAACCTTATCTTTTTTATATAATATAGTTATAACTTGATATTACTACTATTCCCATTCGATAGTAGCTGGAGGCTTGCTAGATATATCATAAGTGACTCGAGAGATACCATCGAGTTCATTAATGATTCTACTGGAAACGGTTTCCAGAAAATCATATGGCAATCTGGCCCAACGCGCCGTCATAAAATCAATCGTTTCAACTGCACGAAGTGCAATCACAAAATCATACTTACGTGCGTCACCCATGACGCCAACAGATTTCACAGGAAGGAATACAGCAAATGCCTGACTGGTTTTGTCGTATAAATCTTGTTTAATTAATTCATCCATATAGATTGCGTCGGCTTGTCGTAATAGATCGGCGTATTCTTTTTTTACTTCTCCCAATATACGGACACCTAAGCCCGGCCCTGGGAAAGGGTGACGATTAACCATGGTTTTTGGCAGACCCAACTGTAACCCGAGCTTACGCACTTCGTCTTTGAACAATTCGCGTAGAGGTTCAACCAACTCAAACTGCATGTCATCCGGCAGACCACCGACATTGTGATGCGTTTTAATGACATGAGCCTTGCCTGTTTTAGCCCCGGCAGATTCGATAACGTCAGGATAGATCGTGCCTTGTGCCAACCATTTAATACCTTTTAATTTAGTGGCTTCTTCATCAAAAACATCGATGAAATTCTTGCCGATAATTTTTCTTTTTTCTTCAGGATCAGATACGCCCGTAAGTGCATTTAGAAAACGACTCTCTGCATCTACACGAATAACTTTGACGCCCATATGTTCGGCGAAGGTTTCCATTACCTGATCACCTTCGTGTAAGCGAAGCAAACCATTATCAACAAACACACAGGTGAGTTGGTCACCGATAGCTTCGTGTAATAAGGCAGCGACGACTGATGAGTCCACACCGCCAGATAAGCCTAGTAACACATTATCTTTACCCACCTTTTCTCTGATATTCTTAATCGCGTCTTCAGCTATGCTGTCCATATTCCACAATGACTGACAATCCGCTATTTCATGCAGGAATCTTTGTAGTATGGCTTCGCCCTGCTTGGTATGCGTGACTTCTGGGTGGAATTGAACACCATAATAATTTCGTTCTTCATTGGCCATCCCGGCGATTGGTGCATTATCTGTCGAGGCCATAACTTTAAAGCCTTCAGGTAGCTCAACGACTTTATCTCCGTGACTCATCCAGACATCCAGCAAACCATGACCCTCGTCATTCATCTCATCCTGAATATCTTTTAATAACGCAGTATGCCCTCTGGCACGTACGCGTGCGTAACCGAACTCTCTCATGCTGGAAGATTCAACTTTACCGCCAAGTTGAGCGGCCATGGTCTGCATGCCATAACATATTCCCAAGACAGGGATATCCAATTGAAAGACTATCTCCGGTGCTTTGATATCACTTTCAATCGTTACCGATTCAGGACCGCCAGAAAGAATGATCGCTTTAGGATTGAATGCCTGTATGGCTTCCGTAGACATATCAAAAGGATGAATTTCGCTGTAGACATTCGACTCACGTACCCGACGAGCAATTAGCTGTGTGTACTGAGAACCAAAATCCAGAATAAGAATTTTTTCGGAATGAAGATCAGACATTATTGAATATTGCTAATAGGCCAAAGTAATTAAAGAGCCATTAATGGAAAAGAACAAATAAACTAATGAATCTGGAAATACATTACTCCATTCGATAGTTAGGTGGTTCTTTAGTAATTGTTACATCATGCACATGACTTTCTCGCATGCCAGCATTAGTTAGGCGAATGAACTCAGGACGAGTACGCATTTCTTCAAGATCCTTGCAGCCTGTATAACCCATTGCCGCGCGTACCCCACCTAGTAATTGATGGATGATGGCATCCATTGGCCCTTTGTAAGGAACACGCCCTTCAATGCCTTCCGGCACTAATTTTTCAATTTCGTCGTTTTCCTGAAAATAACGATCTGAAGAACCGTGTTTCTGCGACATAGCTCCAAGCGATCCCATACCACGGTAAGATTTATATGAACGTCCCTGATATAACTCAACTTCACCCGGCGCTTCTTCTGTCCCTGCAAACATTCCACCAATCATGATTGTATAGGCGCCAGCAACAATAGCTTTGGCAACATCACCGGAGAATCTAATTCCTCCATCCGCAATAAACGGAATACCAGTTCCTTCAAGTCCTCTAGCAACGTTAGCAATAGCACTGATTTGCGGGACCCCTACACCTGAAACTATGCGTGTCGTACAGATTGATCCGGGACCTATACCAACCTTCACGCCATCTGCGCCTGCATCCGCCAGCGCTTTGGCACCTTCGGCTGTTGCTACGTTACCGCCTATCACCTGACTATCGGGAAACGATTTCTTTACCCAGCGCACCATTTCAATCACACCTGCAGAATGACCATGAGCCGTATCTACAACTATCACATCAACACCTGCTCCAATGAGCGCTCTTACTCTATCCTGAGATGCTTCACCGACACCTACAGCAGCACCCACTCGCAATTGTTCATCATCGTCTTTACACGCATTCGGAAACTCTTGTGCCTTCTGTATATCTTTGACCGTTACCAAACCGCGTAACTGGAAGTCCTTATTAACCACCAGTATCTTTTCAATACGGTGCTTATGTAACAATTCTTTTATCTCTTCCTTACTCGCTTGTTCACCGACGGTGACCAACTTATCTTTCTTGGTCATAATATTACTGACAGGATCACCAAGGCGTGTTTCAAAACGCATGTCTCTGCTGGTTACAATCCCGATAAGATTTTCGCCATCAACAACTGGCAAACCAGAGATATTATATTTCTGTGTCAACTCAAGGACTTTTTGAATCGTTGTATCTGCAGTAACGGTTAGTGGATCTTTGACCACACCACTCTCGTGTTTCTTGACCAGTCGGACTTGTTTGGCCTGTGCTTCTGGACTCATGTTCTTATGGATAATGCCGATTCCACCTTCCTGAGCCAGTGCAATCGCTAGGCGAGATTCTGTAACGGTATCCATTGCCGCCGAGAGTAGTGGTATTTTGAGTGTTAGTTCTCTTGTCAGGCGGGCGCTTAAATCAACTTCTCGTGGCAAGACATCCGAGAAGGCAGGGAGTAGTAAAACATCATCAAAGGTAAGAGCTTGCTCTGTAACGACCATATAAAATTATTTACCTATCTTAACTAACTGATTTAATGATAAAAATAGCCGCGTATTGTAACGCTAATTGGTCAAATGGTAAATCATCATTTGCTTTGCCAGCCAGCTTAACTTTACGTAGCATAAGAGAATGAGTGAGATTCCTGACAATCAGCAAGACATTTATAACGTTACCCGACTAAACCGTGAAGTGCGTGCAGTATTAGAAGGCAGTTTTCCGTATATCTGGCTGCAAGGTGAAATTTCAAATTTTGCCTGCCCGGCTTCTGGGCATATGTATCTGTCACTAAAAGATATCCATTCCCAGGTGCGTTGCGCCATGTTCAAAAACAAGAATCGTTTCATCAAATTCGAGCCGGAGAATGGGATGGAAGTTCTGGTGCGAGCAAACGTCAGTCTTTATGAAGGACGTGGCGAATTTCAATTAATTATTGAGCAAATGGAACTTGCCGGAGAAGGTGGGCTTCAACGCGCATACGAAGCACTAAAACAAAAACTATTTGATGAAGGTTTGTTTGATGAGACACACAAACAACCTCTTCCACACATGCCCAGGACAATTGGAGTGATTACATCTCCCACAGGTGCTGCAATTCGGGATATTATAAGTGTCCTCAATCGTCGTTACCCATCAGGAGAAATTATTATTTATCCTGTGGCCGTTCAAGGAGAAGGTTCTGCAGAAAAAATAACCGCCATGCTTAAGATTGCAGAAAAAAGAAATGAATGTGATGTGATTATTCTTTCACGTGGGGGTGGTTCGATAGAAGACCTCTTGGCTTTCAATAATGAAACATTGGCCAGAGCTATTTTTGATTGTTCACTGCCTGTTGTATCTGGCATTGGTCATGAGATTGATTTCACCATTGCAGATTTTGTTGCAGATCAACGTGCCGCCACACCTTCTGCAGCTGCTGAACTAGTCAGCCCCGACCAATTTCACATTACACAAACCGTATCACGTCAACAATCCAGATTGATACAACTCCTTCAGGTCCAGTTTTCTACGTTGAAACAAAATATTTCACATTTCGAAAAGCGCTTACCACACCCAGTGTCACAACTACAAAATAATGCGCAAAAACTCGACGCCCTTTATGCGCGCATGGGGCACTTGATAAAATCAATCGTGACACAACGAAGAAATGGATTGCATGATCAACTTATAACTATAAATAAACACAATCCCTTACAAAGGTTGCAGTTTTATTCTGAGCAATATGCACAAATGAATCGTCGCTTACATCAAGCAATAATCCATCTACAGGAAAATCTAGACTCACAATTACAAACCGCAGCAAGGGCATTAAACACGGTCAGTCCCCTTGCCACTTTAAATAGAGGCTATGCCATCGTTCAGAAATATGATAATCAACAAATAATACGTGATGCCCAGCAGCTAGTTTCGGGCGATGAAGTATTATCTCGATTTTCTCAAGGGCAGGCCAAATGTACTGTGAATGAAGTTTTCAGAAATACTGAGAAGGATAATGATTCATAACGAATGTTACGATTAGATTTTCATTTCTAAATCATGCAAATGGTTATTTTAATTTTCTAATTTTTCACCCGCAGCCTGCAAGTCGGCATGGTAGGAAGATCGCACCATCGGCGCACTGGCAACATTCTGAAACCCAAGACTTCGTGCATAATCACCTAAATCAGAAAATTCATCTGGAGTGGCATAACGTTCCACCTGTAGATGATAACGGCTAGGTTGTAAATATTGTCCAACCGTGAGCATATCGCAATCATGCGACCGCAAATCTTGTAATACCTGTTTAACCTCTTCAATTGTTTCCCCTAGCCCCAGCATTAAACCTGATTTGGTTGGGATATGAGGATGTTGTTTCTTAAATTTTTTTATCAATTGTAATGACCAATCGTAATCTGCTCCGGGTCTGGCTTTTCTGTATAAACGTGGAACCGTTTCTAGATTGTGATTAAAAACATCAGGCGGAGACTCGGCTAATTTAACCAGCGCGATTTCCATACGACGCCGGAAATCTGGCACTAGAATTTCTATTTTAACTTGAGGTGCTTTAATTCGAATGGCTTCGATACAGGCTTTAAAATGACCAGCTCCTCCGTCTTTCAGATCATCCCGATCAACAGAGGTAATTACAACATACTTCAATTTCATCTTCTCAATAGCTTGTGCAAGATGTTCCGGTTCATTAACATCCAGAGGTTTTGGACGGCCATGTGCGACATCACAAAATGGGCAACGTCGAGTGCAGACATCTCCCATAATCATAAATGTTGCCGTTCCATGAGAAAAACATTCACCTAAATTTGGGCATGCTGCTTCTTCGCAAACCGTATGTAATTCGTGTTCACGAAGTAAGGATTTAAGTCTTGAGACCTCGTTACCAATGGGAGCTTTGGCTCTTATCCATGTCGGTTTTCGCGCTGGCTTGCCTTCCATTGGGATTACCTTGATAGGTATCTTCGCTGTCTTTAATTTTCCGCGTTGATCTCGAGACGGCTGTTGCGATATTTCACTAGACATTAAATATGACCCTACGTTATTTAAGCAGCCCGATCTGATTCGGCTTCATTCACCATGCTATAGTTAAAGTCTGAGTATTGCATTTGTCTCAGTAAGCAAGGTATCAAGGTATTTGTTATTTGCAATAAATTCTCATCTATTCCGACTTCACACATCTGTGTCACTTCTAGATCAGAATATCCACATGGATGTATACCACTATAAGGTGTTAAGTCCATATCAATATTGAGTGATAAACCATGATAACTACAACCTTTCCTGACTCTGATTCCGAGGGCTGAAATTTTTTTGTTATCCACATAAACTCCTGGAGCGCTTTCTCTTCGGTGACCCAAGACATCATAGACCTCCAGCATATCAATCACTGACTGCTCTAGACGATGCACATAATCTTTAACACTGATCGACTTACGTTTGATATCCACTAATAAGTAAACCATCAATTGTCCTGGTCCATGGTATGTCACCTGACCACCACGATCAGTTTCAATAACAGGTATTTCACCAGAATTTATGATGTGTTTACGATGACCATTTAAGCCCAATGTATAGACTGGCGAATGTTGCAAGCACCAGATTTCATCTGTCGTTGTCAAATCTCGACTATCAGTAAATTGAGACATGGCTGTATAAGTTTCCCCATAATCGCAAAAGCCCCTTTTCCTGATGATCAGTTCAGGTAACATATTAAAATGCCATTAAAACGCGTTCGTGCGCAGTTAATTCCAGATAAATATTATCCAGCTGTTCCCTGCTTTGTGCTTCTATTATCACTGTCACCGAAATATATTTGCCTTCACGACTTGGTCTTGTTTTGACTGCTCCTTCAGTGACATCGGGATGGTGCCTACGTACAATTTCCACAATCAGCGCATCAAAGTCATCTGTTGCATTTCCCATCGCCTTAATAGGAAAGCTACAGGGAAATTCCATCAATGTCTCTTCTGTATTCGCTTCTCTGTTATCTTCAGATTTCATATATTTCAATGCTTCTTAATTATAAAATACTCAGTTGGAACCGCTTGATATAAACCAATCGAGTCGATATCAAAAGCTCCATAGTGATTAATTATGTTTTAATGAGTCCTGATATTGATAATATCAATGTCATGACTCATAGGCTTGAGTGATATAATACGCACAGACGATTATTTACGCTTCTTTTTAATAATAAATTATAGGGGTTAAAACGATGGATATTAAAAATAATGCCAAAAATAAAGATACCTGGCTTAGAGGTCTGTTTATTTTAGTTTTTAGTGTAATTTCTTATTTTTTGTATGGATTAATCTGGTTATTGGTTATATTTCAATTCTTTACAAAGGTCATCACTGGTAATTTAAATAATAATCTTGAGCAATTTAGCAAAAAATTGACTTTGTACGCCCTGCAAATACTGGATTACATCACCTATCAATCGGAAGAGCGTCCATTCCCATTCAGTCCGTTTCCTGGAGGAAGTGAAAATACTCAAGGCTCAGCAACTGTCTCAGAAGAAACAACACCAAAAGAAGTAACGAATAAGAAGGAAGTATCAAGTGATAAGGACGAAGATTCAGCAGAATCTTGATACTTACTGAGTCTTTAATAAACATCCTTTTATTCATTATTGACACACTGATTTGTGCAGTGTGTCAAAACTGAATAAAAGATTGTTTACTTATTTCTAATTAATATAAAAATATTCAAGATAATTACTTTTAATTATATTCGTACTCCGTTACATTTGCCACCTGAAATTGTACACATAAGCTGAAATCACTGATGTTTCAGTATCTTAACAATAGAGGCCATGAAATTGTCAGCAGAAGCAACATCATCGAAAAAAGATTTTCCATTAGGCATTACTGGTTATACCTATGCTGATTTGCATCAGCCACTCCGTCTTCGAGATTTACAAAAGACATTTGAAGATTCCGTACAACAACACGATCCAGAATTATTTGCTGAATTTCAGAAATATCAGAAATGCCAAGGTGGAAATATGTCACCACAAATCATCTCTGATCTATTGGTGCGCATGGCTCCCTATGTTGGAAAATTTGTTGCAAGTGTATTTAAGGTAGAAGAAGAAATTGCCGCACAAACCCAGGCGATAAAAGAAGAAGTTGATTCAATATTCGTCTATCGCACTGAAGTCGTAGGCAAACTGAAATCAAAATTCAAAAATGAAGATATTTCCACATGGGATATCGCAAAAGTTCAGGCTGATATGGCTTCATTAAAATCAGTCGCATTCCCAATTGCAGCAAACGATCCGGATGCGGAAAGAAGTATCAGTCGGGTGGGTTCAAAGTTGGCTCAACTGGCAAACCACTATCAGCTAATAGCTAAAAACACGGTCAAAGATAAATCTGATTATATTGAAGACGCGGATAGTCAGACTTCTGAATTACGTTCTTTACTCAATGATAATGCTGAATCTCAAATAATTTTTAAATCAACACTCGCACATGAGCAAGCAGAAGATTTTATCAATAGTTTACTAGAAGTAGTTCAGAGGTGGAGTTATGCCGCACAAAATGACGCTGAACTCTCAAAATCAATTGTCGGTTGGGTAAGCTTCAAAAATCCAATGAAAACAGATTCAAATAATCTGGTTCATCACGAAACAAAACAACGTGATGGCTTTACCACCTGGGTGGGTCCTGAAAATGAACGCCGCCGTAGGGATGGCTTTGCGCTGACAGACCCACGCTTCAACACAAGACAAACTCTGTATGAAGTAGATCATTGCATCTATTGCCATGACCGGGATACAGATTCATGTTCAAAGGGAATGCGCAACAAAAAAAGTGGTGATTTCAAAACCACCGATCTTGGCGTCACCATCATCGGCTGCCCACTCGAAGAAAAGATTTCAGAGATGCATGTGCTTAAACAACAAGGTGACAATATCGGCGCGCTAGCATTAATTATTATCGATAACCCTATGTGCCCCGGTACTGGACATCGCATTTGTAATGAATGCATGAAGGGCTGTATCTATCAAAAGACAGAGCCTGTCAACATCCCGCAAATTGAAACCAATGTATTAACCGATGTCCTGTTTATGTCCTGGGGTTTTGAAATATACAGCCTTCTTACCCGCTGGAACCCGCTCAATGTCAAACGTCCTTATGCCTTACCATACAATGGTAAAAATACATTGGTCGTCGGTTTGGGGCCTGCTGGCTATACCTTGTCACATTATCTGGTCAATGAGGGTTTTGGTGTCGTTGGTATTGATGCCTTGAAGATTGAACCACTTCCAAATGAATTAACAGGTGCCGATGGTCAACTACCAACCCCGGTAAAAGATTTCAGTGAACTCTACGAAGACCTGGATAAACGGATGTTGGCAGGTTTTGGTGGAGTTGCCGAGTACGGCATCACCGTGCGTTGGGATAAAAATTTCCTCAAAGTCATTTATCTTAATCTTGCACGACGCCAATCATTCAATTGCTACGGCGGAGTCCGTTTTGGCGGCACAATCACTATTGAAGAGGCCTGGAGTTTAGGATTCGATCATGTAGCCGTTGCCAGTGGGGCGGGGAAACCAACCATAATCGGTCTCAAGAACAACCTCATCAGAGGCATACGCAAAGCCTCTGATTTTCTCATGTCTCTACAACTTACGGGTGCCGCAAAAGAATCATCACTTGCGAACTTACAGGTTCGCCTACCTGCTGGTGTTATCGGTGGAGGTCTGACCGCCCTTGATACAACCACCGAGATCATGGCTTATTACCCTGTTCAAGTTGAAAAAATTCTTCATCGTTATGAAAAACTAGTGATCGAAAAAGGCGTAGATATTGTGCGTTCTGGTTACGATATTGAGGAAATTAATATTCTCGATGAATTCCTGCAGCACGGTCGTGCAATTCAAGCAGAACGTCAAAGAGCAGCAGCAACTGGAGAGTTACCAAACTTTCAACCGCTGATAGATCGATGGGGCGGCGTGACTATGTTCTATCGTAAAGGTATTAAAGATGCCCCCGCCTATAGACAAAATCACGAAGAAATTCATGAAGCCTTACAAGAAGGCATTCAACTTGCGGAAGGCATGAGCCCACATGAAGCGATTGCCGATGAATATGGTGCTTTAAAGGCTATTAATTTTGACTTGCTCACTGAAAAAGAAGGCCGATGGGTTAGTGAGGACAAATCACTGGATGTCCCACTACGTAGCTTGTTTATCGCCGCCGGAACTTCACCGAATACAATCTATGAACAAGAGATCCCATACACTTTCCGCATGGATGGTAAATTCTTCCAGCGTTATGAACCACATTGGAATGAATCTGATCTACCTGAACTGGTGCCAATGGAGGATGAGGCATTGCCAAAGATTGGCAAGCCAGCTCCACTCACTTCATATCATAAAGAAGGTCGGTTCGTATCCTTCTATGGGGACAATCATCCGGTGTATGCAGGTAATGTTGTTAAAGCCATGGCCAGTGCCAAAGATGGTTATCCATACGTCGTCAAATTATTCGAACAACAACTGAAGACACTTGACCCTGCAGAACAATCAGGTAGGGATCAGTCTTTAAAAGAATTATTCGCGCATCTAGATGAGGAATTACTCGCGACAGTCGTTGAAGTCAATAGACTGACACCTACAATCATCGAAGTCATTGTCAAAGCGCCGATGCAGGCACGAAAGTTCCGACCTGGGCAGTTCTACCGTATACAAAATCTTGAAAGTATCGCAGCCGTTGTTCATGGTACGGTGCTCGCCGCAGAGGGCTTGGCGCTAACAGGTGCCTGGGTTGATAAAGACAAAGGTATCATCTCGCTCATCACACTGGAAATGGGCAGTTCTTCCAGGCTTTGTGCCTTATGGAAACCGGGCGATCCTTTGGTGGTCATGGGTGTCACCGGTGAACCTACTGAAATCAGTGAAGGTAAAACGGTAATGCTGGTAGGTGGAGGTCTGGGCAATGCAGTGCAATTTTCTATAGGTAAGGCTCTGCGTGCGACTGGCAACAAAGTTATTTATTTTGCAGGTTATAAAAAACCAACAGACGTTTTTAAGGTTGAAGACATTGAAGAAGCTTCTGATGTAATTGTCTGGGCCGTTGATCCTGCGCCGGGTGTAGATGCCATCAAACCAACCCGTCCGCAAGATAGGACGTGTTTAGGCAACATTCTAGAATCGATTGAGTCCTATGCAAAAGGTGAACTCGGCGAAACTACCATTAAATTGGAAGACGTTGATCATATGATAGTGATTGGTTCTGACAGAATGATGGAAGCAGTGAAGAATGCACGTTACGGACAATTGAAACCCTATCTGAAACCTGAACATACAGCGATTGGCTCAATAAACTCCCCGATGCAGTGCATGATGAAGGGCGTTTGTGCACAATGTTTATGTAAACATTTGGATCCACACACTGGAGAAGAATACTTTGTTTATTCCTGTTACAACCAGGATCAAGATTTGGACAGAGTCGATTTCCCCAATCTAAATGCTCGACTAAGGCAGAATACAGTACAAGAGAAATTATCCAATTTGTGGCTTGATCACTTACTCGATAGCCAATCCTAAATCAGTCCAAACATTGCCCAGTTCACATTTTCTACAATCAAATTGTGACTCAGCTGGCAATTCATTCAATTTCGTTTGATATACGGTCTGTAGACGTCCATATTCATTAATATGTGGTGAAAAGAATGAAATCATCCTTACACACGAATATACTAATCAATAGTATGTACTTTGATAATCTCATTACAAGAAATCTAGGGCAAAAACAATGACAGCAACACTGAACGACCCCTCAATACTAAACAGCATTCCTCTATTCAAATCATTCAGTGATAATGATTTGCTAAATATCCTTAATGCACCAGAAAATGCTATCGAAGAATATGGCACTCGAGAAATGATCGTCCGTGAATCAGAAATTGGCGATGCTATGTACATCGTCATAGAGGGTTTCGTAGAAGTCACTATACGCAGTGGTTCCTCCGATCGGGAAGTAGGCATTGCGACATTAAAAGCTGGAGATTTCTTTGGTGAACAGTCTCTTCTACCCTGGGGTAGCGGTAGAAGAAACGCAAGCGTCAAGGCACTCCATGCCGCCAAGGTTTTTCGTATTGATAAAAAATATGTACTCCTCAGTATCAAGCGTGACGATGAAGAGCTTGAAGATGCTGATTCTGCAGATATTACTGCTATCAATCCAAAATTTGAGCCTGATGAAGTCCGAGATTTAATTATGGGCATGCGTCTGTTTGAAAGTCTTAATAAGCAGGAACTCGCAACCATCAGGGACTGGACAGAAGTTGACACCTTTGGGCCAGGTGATTTTGTTGTCAAGAAATTTCAAAAGGGAGAACATTTGTATGTCGTCCTCGACGGTATCGCGGAAGTATTTACTCTGGGGGAAGATGGCGAGATTATAATTCTTGCCAAACTTGGCTCAGGAGAGTTCTTTGGCGAACAGGCGCTGATGCCTGACAGCAAAGGCAAACGAAATGCATTTGTCAGAGCAAACGAAAAAACAAGAGTGATAAAAATACCCAAGGAATATTTCAGGTTGCTCCTGTCTCGTGATGACAAGATTGCCACCGAACTAAGTGAAATTCAGAAAAAGCGCTGATTCCTATATTTGATTATCATTCTTAAATTGACGATTCATTAATTCATATCAGGACATCACTCTACTAATACTCGAGTATCACTTTTTTCGGCTCACAGTTTCTCAAGTCACTCGTTTTAACAAAATAGCTGTTACAATATTTTTGTGAAAGCATTACAAATTACTAATCTGAAGAAGACATACCAAAGTGGTCTTCAGGCTTTAAATGGTATTGATCTTGAGGTTAATGAGGGGGACTTCTTCGCCCTGCTCGGACCAAATGGTGCAGGAAAATCTACCACCATTGGCATTATCACATCACTGGTTAACAAAACTGCAGGCAAGGTAAATATTTTTGGTCTTGATCTTGACTCCCATTCTGTTGCAGCAAAATCATTAATTGGTGTTGCACCTCAGGAAATCAATTTCTCACAGTTTGAAAATCCTCTTGAAATTTTACTCAATCAAGGTGGGTATTACGGCATCAAAAGAAAAATTGCTTATCAGCGTGCAGAAAAATATCTGCGCACTATGGGACTTTGGGAAAAACGCGATCATCCTTCTCGTACTTTATCTGGAGGGCTTAAACGTAGATTAATGATAGCACGTGCCCTGATCCATGAACCAAAATTACTAATTCTTGATGAGCCAACTGCCGGGGTTGACGTTGAGTTACGGCGATCAATGTGGGATTTTCTGATTGATATCAATAATCAGGGAACAA
>JBLHKO010000042.1:0-21362 GCA_047620145.1 Gammaproteobacteria bacterium
GGCTCGTTGACTTGCAGTTCCTCAAGGACCTTTTTCGCTATAGTGACCTGCCCTTTGCCACCATCGATAAATATAATGTCCGGTATCTTACCCTCTTCTTTCTTTACACGTGTGTATCTTCGCGTAATAGCTTGTTCAATCGCGGCATAATCGTCTCCGGGGGTGATATTGGTGATGTTGAATTTACGATAATCCGTCGTTAACGGACCTTCCGCATCAAATACCACACAAGAGGCTACAGTCGCTTCACCACTGGTGTGACTGATGTCAAAACATTCCATACGTTGAATAGGTATTTCGAGTTTCAGCAGTTTCTTTAATTTCTCTGTGCGTTGTTGCCGACTTTCTTTATTCGCGAGGTGTTGTGTCAGTGATAGTTCTGCATTTTCCGTGGCCATTTTAACCCATCGAGCCCTGTCACCTCGTAAGTTGAATTTTACTTTGGTCTGCCGCTTCGCACGACTTGATATAACCTCTTGCAGGAGTTTTCTATTTTCAGGTTCATGGCTGAGTAATATTTCCTTGGGCATGCCGGCTACCGCATTATCTTTTAAATAAAACTGGGCTAAAAATGCTTCCAGTATTGATTCAGGATCGGTATGAGCAGGATGTTTAGGGAAAAAAGTCTTACTACCCTGATTTAAACCATTCCTGATAAAGAAAACCAGTACACATGCAACTCCATCTTTATAGCTGCAGGCGATGACGTCAATATTGCCTTTTTCTGTTGTAATATACTGATTTTCATTCAGTTTTCTTAAATTACTGATTTGATCCCGATAATGTGCGGCACGTTCATATTCCAGGGAATCGGCAGCTTTTTGCATGGGCGTGATCAGACTTTTAACCACTTGCTCGTTTTTACCTTCCAGAAACATGATGTTGTGTTCAATATCCTTTTGATAATCCTCTGGGCTGATAAAGGCAGTACAAGGTGCAGAGCAGCGTTTAATTTGATACTCCAGACAAGGACGTGTTCGATTGGCGAAAAAATTATCGTTACATTGTCTAGTCAAGAATAACTTTTTCATTAAATTCAATGTATTACGAACAGCTCCGGCACTGGGATATGGCCCAAAATAACGCCCTTTTTTGTTTTTCGCTCCTCGATGGTAACCAAGCCCTGGGAAATCGTGATCAGTAGACAAATAAATGTAAGGATAACTTTTATCATCCTTGAACCAGATGTTATAGCGAGGCTTTAGTCCCTTGATTTGGTTGTTCTCAA
The DNA here is from genome assembly GCA_047620145.1 of Gammaproteobacteria bacterium. Taxonomy (GTDB): domain Bacteria; phylum Pseudomonadota; class Gammaproteobacteria; order Eutrophobiales; family Eutrophobiaceae; genus SMWN01. The sequence continues at coordinate 1,229 of JBLHKO010000042.1, forward strand.
GGATCAGCGCCTCTTTCTCAGTATGTGTGACAGTCACCTCGATACCTCTGATCTGCGAGACCATGGCGCGTGTTTTTGGTGAGTTATCTGCCAGCGTGAAATAACTGGACACTCTTTTTTTTAGATTGCGGGCCTTACCAACATAGAGAACTTTACCGGACTCATCTAACATTCGGTAAACGCCGGGTTTACCAGTTAAATCTTTGAGAAAAGCCGCTGAATCGAATACAGGAGAAATTGTAATTGGGAGTCTTCCCTTCTCCTTATCTTTTTCTAAACTAGACATATTAATACATTATAATCAATTGTTTATATTGATAATCTCAAGTGATTTCTTGAATATTTCAAAGAACATTTTCTCAGTTAATCGACGCGTTTGTGTGTTATATCGGCTGCAATGATAGGAATCAAGTAGCCATTGCCCATTTGCCAGAGAGGCGGTGTTTCCATGCCCAAATGGATAGTCTTTTTGCTTGAGATTGCGTGCTTTGATGACGGCTTTGTGAGCAACCGTGCCTAGTGCCACAATCACTGTTCCCGGTGAAAGGGTTTCCAGTTCTGAGCTTAGAAATTGGTTACAAATATTGATTTCCGCTCCTGTAGGCTTGTTTGCGGGAGGTAAACACTTTACCGCGTTACTGATACGGCAATTGATCAATTCCAAACCATCATCGGCACTGGTCGCTGTTTCCTGATTTGAAAAGCCGAATTTATACAGTGCTTTATAGAGCAATATTCCAGCATGATCACCCGTGAACGGCCTGCCAGTGGCATTTGCACCGTGCATTCCAGGCGCAAGTCCGACAACGAGTAATTTTGGGTCGTCCACGCCAAAAGGTGGCACTGGCCGTGCGTGGTAATCGGGATATTTTTCTTTCACTTCATCAAGAAAAGTTGCCAAACGTGGGCATTGTCGGCAATTCAAATCAAAATAATTCATTGTGTTATGCAAACTCAAGCATCCCGGTCGTTAACAGTTGTTGGAACCCAGCTTGAACACTTTGCAGAATCTCTTCTGGCGCACCAGCTTGTTTTAGATGTCCTAATATCTGAGCAACACTCATTGAACCATTGACGTGCTGAAACAATGGTGCAAATCCTTCAGTGAGTTCTGCCGTTTGATGGTCGACCGTCGGTTCACAGCGAGAGAATGTACTGACATGCGCTCGCGTAATAAATAACTTTGGTTCTTCTTGTGCAAGTGTTTTTTTGCGCAGTGATGCGGACAAAGGCTTCTTGCTTAGATGCGCCCAGAGAGCAGTGTCTTCACAAGGACACAGCGTTGCCTTCAATTTCATATAGGATTGCGGAATCATCGCCGCACTAACATAAGCGGCCAGTTTAACTGGTCGGTCCATGCTAATTTCACTTTCCGGGCTAATATTTTCTACAGGTGTCTCACCTTCCAGGACTTTTTGTTTCAATGTTGCGCTGGTCCAGGCCATGCCCAACTCTGCCTCTAGTATTGCAGTGATCATGACTTGTTCAGTTTCAGAATCAAATTGATATGCAATCAAACGCTCACGAAGTTGTGAGCTATAGACAGTAGCGCGTTCTCTCGGATGACATCGCATGGTTTGTAGATTAATCAATTCCTTCAGAAGATTGTTACCCTTGTTAAGCGAAGAAACCAGACTGAATGTGAGTGGGAACTCCCGACAAATCTGCGTCAAGATTAAATAGGTACGCATTGATGCATCAAGTTCGATGGCATCGGGACGAATTTCCTTAAAATCATCTAGTTCATGATCCTCGAGTTCATAGTCGGAAAATGCAGTGCTTAAATTTTTACAAAAATTCTCCCGCAGTGATCGATCAAATAAAAGATCAAATAGCGCACGTTCTTGCTCTTGAAAGCTCATGCAGTATCTTCAAGACTGCTAAGTAATGATTGGCTGATACTTTTATTCTTTACAATTTGTCTTATCTTTTTAAGTGTCGTTAGAACGGTATTCTCATTCACGCCTTCGCATTCATAACACACTGCTTTGACATTGGGTAATTCAGGTAACATCGCATCAAGCATCTGCCAGGTTTCTTCAAGAATCGTACATTCATGTGCATCGACATAAACAGAATCCTTGGTTGATCCATTGTTCGATGCATTGTTTGATCCACTGGCACCTTTTTGTAGACGTCCCCCGGCGACATGAACTTCTACTACACGATCACAAGGTAATTGATCCAAAGCATCCCGCACTTTTTTACCACTGGCCATTTCATAAGACACTAAATGACCCATGTCTAACAATATGGCGCAATCAGTTGCTCGCGCAAGATCACCAAAAAATTTGAATAAGGGAATAGTTCCAGCAACGAAAGTCACCGGTGGTGGTTCAATTGCGACGGGTACGGACATCACCGCCTGAACTTCTTTAACACGCTTAATTGCCATGTCTAGAGAAGCCTGGCTAAAAATGGGCGGAATAAAATATCCTAGTTGTGATGAATAGCCTGCGCCTTCTTGCCAGAAACAATAGGCACAATCCTGAGCAAACCAGGGAGAATTAACGGCCTTAATGTGCCGAGCAGTTTCTTCGAGCCAACTAGAAGAATTTGCGAATGAACCGCAAAAATTAATATATGAGGGATGAAACAAAACGGGTGTGCCAGTCGCGCGGACACGTTCAACTTCCTCAATCACCGCATTGACATCAACCAGACCCGCATACTCAACAAAACTTGGTCCCCCTGCACTGTTCACCAAGGCAACCGGATCAGGTTTGGATGACAGACTCAGGCTTGCGCCGACGCCTAATGTAGGTAGTTGCTCGATAAGGACACTCATATGATGATAATTATATGGTGCTACTGATATTCTACCAAGGATATCGACTTAATCGTTAAATTTTAAGTCGTGCAGATGCCTAAGTTGATGGCTAATGTGATGAGCTTGCTTGTTTATTCGCTAATGCTAGTTTGCGACTTTTACCTTTAGTCATGTGGAAGGACACGGAGTGCAAGCTGAAAGCGATCCTTTCCTATCGGAAAGGGACAAGGTAGTGGGCTACACGCCAAAGGTGCGTGTGGATATTTTGCTGCAAGATAGTGATGTGGACACGGTGCTTGACACTTTACGTAGCTCAACGTACGGCATCGAAGGCCAGGGCATCTACTGGATCACCGCCGTTGAACAGAACGGATGTCTTTAAGCCAGCTTTATCAGGCCAGCATCCCGGATGAAAGTGGATAGTAGATTATAATGATATTGCGATTACTTTTATTCAGGAACTCCAAAAGAAAACTGACATAATTTATTATGGAAAATAATGTTTTACTAAACAAAACTAATTTCATTAGTCGGATTTTTTACTTAGGGGCAAGGCTACCAATATTTAGTCTGTTATCACAATATGTTCCCGCATATGGCACATCTGAGTCTGGAAAACCATCCATTATAGTGGGAGGCAATCTGTGTTATAAGTCACTAATAGTGCTCGTTACTAGATTTAAAATTAATTCTAGTACATATGGGGTATGTGAAAATTATAAGACTGATAAAGATAAGTCATGTAAAGAAACATTAAGAAATGTAATCAAGCTCCTCATCTTTTAGTATTAATATCTATGGCTAGTGTGGATGTGAGCTCGTAATAACCGACAATCACCAGAATGAAGAATATCAATAGCACAATTTCATGCTTGAAATTATGTTTGTGAAAGAAGTCTCTGTCTCTGTGACTGACTACATCCATTAGCTCATCGCCGAAACGAATCGAGAGGAAAGTGCCAATCCCCGAGAGTAGAATGACCGCCCAATAGGGGTTTGGTGTGGTCATAATGGCATAGGTGAGCTTTGTTAGAGGGGTGGTGCTGTAATAATCATGGAAGTAGAGCACCGCAGTGACATTGATCAGAATTGCGATTGCCCATACCGCGATTTCAGAAAACACCATGCGAATGCCAAATAAAAGGCGTAAAGGGAAATCAAGTAAAAAACCGGCATCAGCTATCGGAGTACACAATACAAAAAAACTCCACGTAATCATTGATGCTATGCCACCTGTCAGAATGTCATACGTGTAACTGAGATATCCAAAATAGCCAACTAATAGCAGGCACAATAGAATAAATTTATAAGTAACCTGATGTTTTGGGTTGTTTGCTGTAAATGCCATCGGAATGAATTATATGCTGTATGGAAGCATGTTATAAAACTTCTTGCCAAGAAATAAAAAAGCCCCTGATAGGGGCTTCAAATTATTGGCGGAGAGAGAGAGATTCGAACTCTCGGAACCGATAAAGGTTCGCTGGTTTTCAAGACCAGTGCATTCAACCGCTCTGCCACCTCTCCAATTCGTAAATCCTTTTTTGCATGTAGCAAATTTCCGAATGACTCATAAGTTGATGAGTTTTGCGGAACCGCTCTCGAGAACGTGCACCCCAAGGGCAGGCTTCGCGCTTCCTGACGTTCTCTCGGTCTCCGTTCCGGACTCGACTCTACCGGTTACTCCCTTGTAACCGTACCTCCTACATCCTGTAGTCCTGCCACCTCTCCTAAAACGAGGCGAGAGGATACCTGATTGTATTCACAACGAAAAGAGGCAAAAATAATTCTCTATATTCCTGAACCTTTTAGACTTAATTCAGCCCTATTTGTACTTGATAATATGTCGATAGCCCCCATACTATGAGAATGTCTATTATAATTTAAGGAGAGTTAGTCCAAATGAGCCAGAACATGAGTCAAAATCCAGAAATTGTTGTTCGCAGACCGAATGAGTCTACCCTCGCAACAAACAGTGTCATTAGAAACACCTATATGTTGCTTTCCATGACCTTGCTTTTCAGTGCGTTGACGGCATGGATCTCGATGAAAATCAATATGCCTCATATGGGCATGCTAGTTACACTTGGTGGCTATTTCGGGTTGTTGTTTCTTACAACGAAATTGAGAAATAGTGCCTGGGGTCTGTTGTCGATTTTTGCGTTAACAGGTTTTATGGGTCTGACACTCGGACCCGTGATTAGCTACTATTTGAATCAATTTTCAAATGGTGCTGAACTGGTTGCCTTGGCTATGGGTGGCACAGGGGCAATTTTTATTGGCCTTTCAAGTTACGCACTCACCACAAAGAAAGATTTCAGCTTCATGGGTGGCTATTTAATGGTCGGTATACTGACTGCCTTTTTAGTGGGTATCGGTGCTGCAATTTTCAGTATCCCTGCACTATCACTCGCTGTATCTGGTGTTTTTATACTGCTGATGTCAGGTTTAATTCTGTATCAAACAAGTGACATTATTCACGGCGGTGAGACCAATTACATCATGGCAACCATTACGCTTTATATCTCTATATACAACCTCTTCATGAGTTTGTTGCATATATTGGGTGCTGTTGCTGGCGATGATTGATTAGAAGATAATTTACAGAATTCTCATAATACAAAAGCCCGGGCTAATGCCCGGGCTTTTTTTGTTTGCTGCAATGCATCCGTGCTAGCATACGCAGCTTTGTGGCAGGCTGAAATAGCCTTTTCGCAATGACAAATAACAGAGTTTAAATAAATAACAAATCAAGTATTAGGGGGCTTTAGAATGCAGGTAGGAATACCCACAGAAATTTATGCTAATGAAAAGCGTGTTGCAACGACACCTGAAGTCACAGGATGGTTGCAGAAACTAGGATTTACAGTTGCGATAGAAGCAGGTGCAGGTAAGAAAGCAAATTTTTCTGACCAGGCCTATCGAGATGCTGGCGCAGAAGTCATTAGTGATGCAAATAAGTTGTGGGGAAGCTCCGATATAATTCTAAAAGTCAGAGCACCAGAACCTTCTGAAATTCCATATCTAAGTCCCGGAAAAACACTAATAAGTTTTGTCTGGCCCGCACAAAACGAAGCCCTTCTGAAACAACTGGCTGCGACAGGCGCCAGTGTTTTAGCCATGGATAGTGTCCCTCGTATCTCACGTGCTCAAAAAATGGATGCTCTTAGCTCAATGGCTAATATTGCAGGTTATCGTGCAATCGTAGAGGCTGCTCAACACTTCGGACGATTCTTTACTGGACAAATCACCGCAGCAGGTAAAATGCCACCGGCTAAGGTTATGGTGATTGGTGCTGGTGTTGCAGGTCTTGCTGCGATTGGCGCTGCCAAGAGTATGGGTGCAATCGTTAGAGCTTTTGATACCCGTCCAGAAGTCAAAGAACAGATTGAAAGTATGGATGCTGAATTTCTTGAAATGGATTTTGAAGAAGATGGCACAGGTGTTGGCGGTTATTCCAAACAAATGAGTGAAGCTTTTATAGCTGCTGAAATGGAATTGTTTGCTGAACAAGCAAAAGAAGTCGATATTATCGTCACCACTGCCTTGATACCCGGTAAACCAGCCCCAAAACTCATTACTGAAGAAATGATTAAGTCAATGAAAGATGGCAGTGTCGTCGTTGATTTGGCTGCCGAACAAGGCGGTAACTGTGAAGGCACAGAAGCAGGAAAAGTTGTTGTAAAGCATGGTGTAACAATGATTGGTTATACGGACTTACCTAGTCGCCTAGCGACACAATCGAGTCAACTCTATAGCACAAATCTTCGACATATATTGACCGATATGTGCAAAGAAAAGAATGGTGAAATTACCATTGATATGGATGATGAAGCCATTCGTGGCGCAACGGTGATTAACAAAGGTGAGATTACCTGGCCGCCACCCGCTCCAAAATTATCTGCTGCACCCGCTGCAAAACCTGTGATCACGCCAATAGAAGCAGAGGAACCGAAAAAATCCATCATCCCTGCTCCCATCAGGCAAGCCCTGCCAATGTTGATAGGCGGGTTATTACTTCTTGGTCTTGGTTCTGTAGCGCCAGCTTCATTTATGACGCACTTTGTAGTGTTTGTGTTGGCATGTTTTATTGGCTACATGGTTATTTGGAATGTGAGTGCATCATTACACACACCATTGATGAGTGTGACTAATGCAATTAGTAGCATCATTGTGATTGGTGGCTTGATTCAGATATCAGCCCCGCTTCCCATCATCAGTACACTGGCTGGAATTGGTGTGTTGATAACCAGTATCAACATTACCGGTGGTTTTGCAGTGACTCGCCGCATGTTGAAAATGTTTCAGCGATAGGAGGTCGAGAAAATGTCTGAAGGAATTATCACAGTTTCATATATTGCAGCGACCATCCTGTTCATCCTTGCTCTAGGTGGTCTGAGTCACCAGGAAACATCCCGCAGAGGGAATACCTACGGTATGATTGGTATGGCAATCGCTATTATTGCCACCGTCTCAGCGCCTGGCGTCACAAACTACATGGAGATCGGCATTGCCATGCTTATTGGTGGCATCATCGGTTACATGCTGGCCATGAAGGTTGAAATGACCCAGATGCCAGAGCTTGTTGCGATACTACATAGCTTGGTTGGCTTGGCTGCAGTTCTAATTGGCTATGCCACTTTTATGGATCCAAATAGTACTTTCCCTACACCCATTGAAAAAACCATTCACGAGATTGAGATTTATGTAGGTGTCTTAATCGGTGCTGTTACTTTTTCCGGTTCCGTTATTGCCTTTGGAAAGTTGAGCGGCAAGATTGGCGGTTCGCCGTTGATGCTCCCTGCCCGTCACTGGCTTAACCTTGGCTTATTAATTGCTGCAATATGGTTCGGTCGTGAATTTGTTCATGCTGCTGAAACAGGTAACGGTATGATGCCTTTGATGATCATGACAGGGGTTGCGCTTATTTTTGGTATTCACATGGTCATGGCGATTGGTGGTGCAGATATGCCCGTAGTTGTTTCTATGTTGAATAGCTATTCCGGTTGGGCGGCATCTGCAACTGGGTTTATGTTAGGTAATGATCTGCTGATTGTGACAGGTGCCTTGGTCGGTAGTAGTGGCGCTATTTTGAGTTATATTATGTGCCGCGCTATGAATAGGAATTTTATTTCTGTCATCGCAGGTGGTTTTGGCACCGGTTCTGGCACAGTTGTCGCAGCAGCAGATGGTGAACAAGGTGAAGTCATCGAGGTTGACACTGAAGAAGTAGCAAACCTGTTATTGGATGCCAAAGAAGTCATGATTATTCCAGGTTATGGTATGGCAGTTGCTCAGGCTCAACATGTTGTGAATGAAATTACTAAAACCTTAAAAGGGAAAAAAGTAAATGTACGTTTTGGTATTCATCCTGTCGCTGGTCGTATGCCAGGGCATATGAATGTCTTATTGGCTGAGGCAAAAGTGCCATACGACATTGTCTTTGAAATGGATGAAATCAATGAAGACTTTCCAAAGGTTGATGTCACTATCGTCATCGGAGCAAATGATATTGTCAATCCATCCGCACTGACTGATCCGAATAGTCCGATTGCCGGAATGCCAGTATTAGAATGTTGGAAAGGTGAGACAACCATTGTTCTCAAAAGAGGCATGGCGACAGGTTATGCCGGCGTAGAAAATCCACTCTTCTTCCTGGAAAATACCCGTATGTATTTTGGTGATGCAAAACAAAGTCTCGAGGCAGTTTTAAAACTGCTAAATTAAAAAACTGCGTCATTCCGGTTGTCTTTTGAGCCGGGTTCCATGGTATAAATACTGGATTCTCGCGTATGCGGGATGACGACTAAGGAGGACACAGCAATGTCTAATGAAGGTTATCACGAACCCATCAATGAACTGACCAATGAAACCAGAGATATGCATCGCGCAATCACTTCTCTAATGGAAGAGTTAGAAGCGATTGACTGGTATAACCAACGCGTTGATGCGTGCAAGGATGAAGATTTAAAAGCCATCCTTGCGCATAACCGGGATGAAGAGAAAGAACATGCCGCGATGGTGCTGGAATGGATCAGAAGAAAAGACCCTGTCATGGATAAAGAATTAAAAGATTACCTTTTTACAGAGAAAGAGATCGCCCATAAGTAACTTGCGAGTCTTTCTTAATATTGGCCACCTTTATTATGCGGTTGTGGTCGCGTTTCTCTTATTTATCCACCAACCAAAAATGGCACCGCTAAAAAACATAATTATTGAGTAGGTTACAGCCGGGATCATCATCGCATTGTTACCAATCAAGGTACCGGCAACAAAAAGAGCCAAAGTACCATTCTGAACCCCGACTTCAAAACCAATAGCAATAGCTTGGCTATCATTGAGTTTTGCCCAGTTAGCAAGCTGGTAGCCCAGAGTTAAAACTACCAAATTAAGAATGAAAGTAGCTCCTCCGGCTTGTGCAAAAAAACTTGCCATATTTGCAATATTTTTCAAAACAATCAGAACAATAATCAAAAACAAGAAAAAGATAGAAAACCACTTGAGTACATTTTCTATTGATTTAGCGGCAACGGGGAAGCGTTTCAAAGCAAACATTCCTAAAACAACAGGTACCACAGTGATCACTAATAACTGCATGATGGTTTTTATAATGGGCAACTCAAATTCTGTATTGTTGCCCATAAAATAGACCATACTAAAGGAAGTAAACAATGGAATCGTAATGGGAGTTATTAAACTGGTAAGCACCGTTAAACTAATAGACAGTGAAACATCACCTTTAAACAAATAAGTAAACATATTAGATGTCGCACCACCAGGTGCCAAAGCAATAATTATCAAGCCGACGGCCAGTTCAGGTGGTAATTGAAAAGCAATGGCAAGAATACAGGCAACAATCGGAAGTAAAATTAGCTGTCCACTCAGCCCAATAGCGACAGCTTTAGGATATTTAAGAACATTCTTAAAATCAGAAAGCTTCAAAGATATTCCAATTCCAAACATAATCAGAAAAAGAGACAGAGGAAGAATGACTTTGGTTAACAGATCAGCTTGCATATTTTATTCTTATGTAAAAATACAGAACAACATGGGTTTAGAATACTATCTTTCTTAGTGTTTATCACTGAGAAACCGCTTTGTACCGAAAGCAGCTTACCTCGTGATCGTTAACCATCCCGATTGATTGCATATAGGCATAACAAATCGTTGGCCCGACAAATTTAAACCCTAGCTTCTTTAAAGCTTTACTCATATTTTGTGATTCGATTGTTTCAGCAGGAATCTGCTTAAGACTTTTCCAGTGATTGATAATCGGTTTGCCCTCGACAAAACCCCAAATGAATTCTGAAAAAGATCCGTATTCCTTTTGAACCTCTAAAAACGCTTTGGCATTATTGATAGATGCTGTAACTTTCAGTCGATTTCGCACTATTCCAGCGTCATTAAGTAAACGTTCGACTGATTTGTTTGTGAAGCGCGCAACTTTTTCAGGATCGAATCCATAGTAAACCTTTTGGTAGTTCGCCCTCTTTTTTAAAATGGTGTTCCAGCTTAAACCAGCTTGCACACCTTCAAGAATCAGCATTTCGAACAGGTGCCTATCATCAGTGGAAACAACGCCCCATTCTTTATCATGGTACTCCGCATCGAGATCGTTGGATTGTGCCCACTTACATCGGTTCATAAATTTTCAATTTCTTATAGTGCTGCTATCGGCCCAGACTGTGTGAAAACGTATAAGTAAGGAAGTAAAATACTACTCTCCCACTGCAGCGTATTGTTATAAGTACTATTTACCGCTAAAGAACCGAAGTAATTCATCGCAGATGGCCGCAGGAGCTTCTTCTGGTAGAAAATGTCCGCAATCTAAGTTTCTTCCCTCTATTTGTTCTGCACGCTCCTGCCATACACGAAGAACATCGTAAGTACTATTCACAAATCCTTTTGCACCCCACAAGACAAGCAGAGGGCACGCAACCTTTTTATTTATATCATCTTCGTCGTGCACCAAGTCAATACTCGCTGCAGCGCGATAATCCTCGCATGAAGCATGGATTGACTCTGGCTTACTGAAGCAGCGCAAATATTCGGCTACTGCCTCGTCTGCGAACAACGCACCAGGTGCGCTCCAGCGTTTTAGTTTTTCCGTAAGATAGTAGGCAGGATCTGCACTGATCATGTGTTCGGGTAAACCATCTGGCTGTATGAGGAAAAACCAATGATAGTAGCCGGTGGCAAAATGTTGATCAGTTGTTTTAAACATGTGGTGAGTAGGTGCAATGTCCATTACACAGGCCTTCTTGATTATATCAGGATAATCAAGGGTCATTCGATGCGTCACTCTAGCACCGCGATCATGACCGGCTACAAAAAATTCATCATACCCTAGAGATGCCATCACTTCGATCATATCCTGGGCCATTGCACGCTTTGAATAGGGATAATGATCCGGCGTGCTCGGTGGTTTTGAACTGTCCCCATATCCACGCAGGTCGGGACAAATTACGTGGAAATTATGAGCAAGGCGTGGGGCAACCTGATGCCAAATTACGTGGGTCTGCGGATAGCCATGCAACAAGAGTAGTGGGCTGCCTGAACCGCCATGTACTAGATTAATTTCAGCGCCGCCGGTTTTTATTTGAATATTATTAAAGTCATCTCCGAATTTCATTAGATATACCACTATTAGCTTCTAACTAAGTGTTATGGAGCATGTTGCCCCAATAATAGTTTATATATTTCGAGAGCGAACATCATTAAAACTACATTGCGTCTATAAGATATGTATTTTTTAATAAGTATAGTGGCTATAGAGAGAGTGACTACTTTTTATTTATTAAACAATTATCTTCAAACCACCCATATAAGGTATTAATGTTTCAGGCACATGAATACGTCCTTCACTATCTTGATAGTTTTCCAGTATGGCAACTAATGTACGACCGACGGCAAGCGCTGAGCCGTTGAGTGTATGTAGGAGTTCTGGTTTTCCAGTGTCAGGATTACGCCAACGTGCTTTCATACGTCGCGCTTGAAAGTTTTCGAAATTACTACATGAAGATATTTCACGGTATTTCTCTTGACCTGGCAACCAGACTTCGAGGTCGTAAGTTTTAGCTGCTGAAAATCCGATGTCACCACCACAAAGCGAGACGACTCTATATGGTAATTCCAGTAATTGTAAGATTTTTTCAGCATGACCTGTGAGTTCTTCAAGTGCAGCATAAGAATTTTCTGGCTTGACCATTTGTACCAACTCAACTTTCTCAAATTGATGCTGGCGGATCATGCCGCGTGTGTCTTTTCCATATGATCCTGCTTCACTACGAAAGCATGGTGTATGACATACATATTTACGAGGCATCGATTCTTCCGACAGTATTTGATCTCTAGCCAGATTAGTGACAGGCACCTCTGCTGTCGGGATTAAATAGAAACCATGTTCTTCAATATGAAACAGATCTTCTTCAAATTTAGGTAACTGCCCTGTTCCGCGTAAACTATCTGCATTCACTAAATAAGGCACATTCAATTCTATATAGCCATGTTCGCTTACGTGTGTATCCAACATGAACTGAGCCAAAGCCCTGTGCAGTCGTGCTATCCCACCTTGCATCACTGAAAATCGTGAGCCCGTTATACGAACGCCTGCTTCAAAATCCAATAATCCTAGTGATTCGCCGAGGTCAACATGATCCTTAACTTCAAAATCAAATACCTTTGGCTCGCCCCAACGACGTATTTCTTCGTTATCGTCTTCTGTCTTTCCTTCAGGAACCGACTCATGCGGAATGTTTGGAATTCCCATAACAATCTCATTCAAATCATCTTGGATTTGATTGAGTTCATCTTCACTGTTTTTTAATTCATCGCCCAAATTCGTGACTTCATCTAATAAAGGCTGAGCATCTTCACCTTGTGCTTTTGCCTTGCCAATTTCTTTTGAACGTGAGTTTCTTAATTGCTGTAGCTCTTGTGTTTTTACTTGTACCGTCTTACGTTTTTCTTCTAACGTTTCAATGGCAGTGATGTCGAGTTTGTAATTCCGCTTTGCCAACGCATTTGCAACTCTTTTAATATCATTTCTTAATGCTTGTGGATCCAACATGAGTACAACTGTCCTTAATTATTTTTATAAATTTATTTTTGCAGGCCAATAAACAATGCAACCAGGTTTTACAATTGTGTTTAAGTGTTCAATGATGGGGGTTACCTTTTCTGTTATATCAAAGAATTCAATCACAATGGGTAAGTCCAAAGACATATCAATCAAAGTTGATGAATGTACCTCACCAGAACTACCAAACCCTGTAATTCCGCGGAATACTGTCACACCTTGTACTTTGCTTTCATCATGTAAGTATTGCAGTAGATCTTGCATGTGTGCCTTGGCTTCATGCAAATAGACCCTGACAATTGTAACTTCAGTCTCGCTCATACATTTCTCCCAACAATCATTCCCAGCCAACAACCAAGGATACACAGCGTGACACTCAATAGAATATTCAAGCCTGCTTTCATTGGTTCGCCTGATTCAAGTAGGTTCAAGGTCTCAATTGAGAAGGTTGAAAAGGTCGTAAATGCACCCAATAAACCAATCATTAACCCGGCACGCCATTCAACGCTGACATCCATACGTTCAATCATGAACACATAACAAAAACCCATGAACAAAGAGCCAATCACATTGACGGTTAATGTTCCGTAAGGAAATCCTCTCCCCAATACGGCATAGATACCATTGGACATCCAGTAGCGCATCAAAGCCCCTGTCGCGCCACCTGCTGCAATGAAAGCTAATTGAGTCACGTATCTGATTGCCCGTTGTTATCGTTTGCGGTTGAAATTAACGGGTATTTTATATGATAAATGTCTTAATTGCCTTTTTTGGCTTGATTATCGAGACTTCTTAATTTTGCTAATTTCTCAGTAATCTTGATCTCTAGTCCTCGGTCAACGGGTTGATAATAGTGCTGTTCTTGCATGCCATCAGGAAAATAGTGCTCTCCTGCTGCATAGGCGTCCGGTTCATTATGTGCATAGCGATATTCCTTGCCATAATCGAGTTCTTTCATGAGTTTGGTCGGTGCATTGCGCAAATGTAACGGGACTTCGAGGGATGCACTATTTTTAACATCACTCATCGCAGTATTATAGGCTTTGTAAACTGCATTACTCTTTGCCGCACAGGCTAGATAGACAATCGCCTGTGCGATAGCTAATTCGCCTTCCGGAGAACCTAAACGTTCTTGCGTTTCCCATGCATCCAAAGCCAGCCTCAAGCCCCGTGGATCAGCATTACCTATATCTTCCGATGCCATGCGTACCACTCTTCGTGCAATATAAAGTGGATCACAACCACCATCCAACATACGGGCATACCAATACAATGAAGCATCAGGTGATGAGCCTCTCACTGATTTATGTAATGCAGATATTTGATCGTAAAAGGCCTCTCCGCCTTTATCAAAGCGGCGGATACCTCCACCGCTTAATACTTCTTCAATCAATTTATCACTAATGGTATTTTCTTCTGACAGATCAGACGCGATTTCTAATAGATTTAATGCCTTCCGCGCGTCACCATCAGCAATTTCTGCTAATTTTTGCATCGCTGAGTCTTCAAGTGTCAAGCCTAGAGACCCGATACCTCTTTCCTTATCCGTTAATGCTTTCAATAAGATATTTTTAATGTCATCTACTTCTAGAGACTTTAAAACATAAACTCTGACACGGGATAAAAGTGCGTTATTTAATTCAAAAGAGGGGTTCTCTGTTGTTGCGCCAATAAAAGTTACCGTGCCATCTTCGACATAAGGCAGAAATGCATCTTGTTGAGATTTATTAAAACGATGCGCTTCATCAACGAAGAGAACAGTATCTTTGTTATAAACCTCCCGATATTGCTTTGCTTGTTCAATTGATGCACGAATATCCTTTACACCGCTGAGCACGGCTGAAAGTGAAATAAATTGAGCATCACATGAATTTGCAATGATTCGCGCGAGTGTTGTTTTACCTGTGCCCGGTGGCCCCCAGAAGACCATGGAATGTAATCGACCATTCTCGATCGCAACTCTAAGCGGTTTTTCTGGCCCTAGAATATGTTGCTGACCGGCATATTCATCAACCGACTGCGGCCGCATCCGATCGGCAAGTGGGTGATAGTCTTGATTCGATGTCATAGTAATGTCAGAGGTGAATGGTACTTACTTAAGAGATGAGCTCTGGAAAAAACGCCAGGTACATACCATTACCGTCATTCTGGCGAAGGCCAGAATGACCACCATGGAGGGTGGGAATGCAAAAGGATTGTCTGGAACAATCCTTGTCCAGTCAATTAAACGAGTCCGCTTCGCGGACACTTTGTTTACTAGATGCTGGGATACCCCAGCATGACAGTATTTTTTGCTTAAGTAAGTAACATTCATGTCAGAGCCTAATTTAACCAGGTAATGTCGCAGTTGATTTGATTTTCTCCATTTTAAGTACTATCCCTACAGATGGAAACAGATGATTATCAATTGGGAATTAACTATGGATACCTCACTACATCACCTCAAAGATCTCTTCTTACAGATCGGCTTATCAAATGACAGTCTTGATATGGATAGTTTTATTCACAAAAATAAGGGTATTCCTTCGAGCACACTACTTTGGGAGGCCGATTTCTGGACTCGATCGCAGGCGGCTTTTCTCAAGGAGTCCTATGATGAGGATTCTGACTGGGTTGAAGCTGTTGACCATCTGGATGCGTTGTTAAGAGACTAGCCCTATTCTACAGTCTTACCCCATAGATCATAATCTCCGGATGCCTCTATAAGCACATTCACCTGATCTCCAGGATTAAGATTACTGGCACTTTCAATAATGACCTGCCCATCGATCTCAGGCGCATCGGCATGACTTCGTCCAATCGCTTCACTTCCATCGACTGTATCGATTAATACTTCAAGTGTCTTACCGATTTTATTTTTGAGTTTACTCGCGCTGATCTGATTTTGTTTCTCCATAAATCGTTGCCAACGCTCTTCTTTTATCTCTTCCTCAACGACATCAGGTAGATCATTAGCCTTGGCGCCATCGACATTAGAATATTTAAAGCACCCTACTCTATCTAACTGCGCCTCATCCAGAAATCCAAGTAATTCATCAAAATCATCTTCCGACTCGCCCGGAAACCCGACAATGAATGTTGATCTAATCGTGATATCAGGACAAATATCTCGCCATGCGTTGATTCTTTGTAATGTATTTTCTGCAGCGGCAGGTCGTTTCATTAATTTAAGAATACGTGGACTACCGTGTTGAAAAGGCACATCTAAATACGGCAATATCTTTCCTTCATTCATCAGTGGGATGATCTTGTCTACATGTGGATATGGATAGACATAATGTAGACGTACCCATATTCCTAATTCACCTAGTGCGCGACACAGATCCATAAAGCTGGAGTCGTAACTTTGATTCCGCCAGTTGGCCTGCTGATATTTGATATCTGAGCCATAAGCGCTGGTATCCTGAGAGATGACTAATAATTCTTTCACACCTGCCCTTGCCAATGCTTCAGCTTCTCGCATGACATCATCAATTGCCCTGCTGACGAGTTTCCCTCGCATGGATGGAATAATGCAAAAACTACATTTGTGATTACAGCCTTCTGATATTTTTAGATATGCGTAATGTCTTGGGGTTAATTTAATCCCTTGCTCTGGCATCAAATCTGTATACGGATCATGAACAGGTTTAGGCGCATGCTTATGGACTGCGGAAACCACTTGTTCGTATTGTTGTGGGCCTGTCACACTAAGGACACTGGGATGTGCTTTTCGAATTTGATCTTCATGGACACCCAGGCAACCAGTCACGATCACTTTGCCATTCTCATTAATGGCTTCACCAATCGCCTCAAGGGATTCCTCTCTGGCACTGTCAATAAATCCACAGGTGTTAACGACAACGACATCTGCACCATCATATGAATTAACGATTTCGTAGCCATCAACGCGTAATTGCGTGAGGATACGCTCAGAATCTACCAATGCTTTTGGGCACCCAAGACTGACAAAACCGACTTTTGACACAAATATTATCCTAATTAACCGTACACAGAAGTGTGTAGGCGGTGCATTCTACCGGAGAGCTGGTGCAGAGGCTAAAGTAATTACCAAGAAATATTTGATTCGAGAAGGAATTATATATACTCTGCGCACCTTATTTGACATCAGTCTATGCCGGTTTAGCTCAGTTGGTAGAGCACCCGCCTTGTAAGTGGAAGGTCGAGAGTTCGAGTCCCTCAACCGGCACCATTCCCAAAAATATAAGCTAATTAATAAAATCTACTGGTTTTGGCAACCAAGTGAGAGATTGAGTCTCTCTTCTAACATCAATATTGTAATTAATAATTTTATTACATATGAGAACCAAAATTTTGTGCATATAAGAATCCAATCAATGTCGAACAACTAAAGTTTTCTCCATCATCTTCAGAATGATTGATGAATAATTCCGTGCCCATCGGCAGATTAAATTCAGTCATGGCCATTTCAAATTTCCTTAAAATTAACCTATCAGATCATGTATTTATGAAACCTCTGATTAAGTTGTCATTTCGACCAACGGGACGACTAAATGGACGTGGTCGGTAGAACCGTGTCTGGAACAGCGGTCGAGAAATCTGTAGTTAAAAATATTAAATAAAATAAATTAGTTATAAGATTTCTCGCTGCACTCGAAATGACAAACCAACTTTATCAGAACTTACTTAAATATTTAACCCAAGAGGATCCATTGGGTCGACAGCTTCGTTGAAAGGTTTGCATCGCTCGTTATTAGTCAGCTGGTATACCTTACCTATCCAGTTATTAATCACGGCCTCTGCACTGTCATGCCAGGTGTTATCAACTATAGGGGCAATCAAATCTTCAGGAAATTCCAGGGGGTTTTCATTTTTGCCACGCGCACGAATTGTTTTCTGAGAATATTCTTCAAGAATGGCGCGCGATTGTAATGAAAAATAATTCTCTGGCATCGGCGGATAGTCATCAATTTCAAATTGAATATATCGCCCTATTTCGCGTTTATATTCTTTTAATAAACTAATCGAATCATATTCTGGGTGACCTTGATAAAACACAATGCGAAAACCGTCTTCACTCACGGCAAGATGTACTCCGGCTTCTTCACTCTCAGCTAATATCTTTAGATTCGCATCTTCAAACTGTGTTCTGTGAATTTCATTAAATCTTGAATGTGGCACATCAAAACGAGTGTTGACTCCAGAAACCAGTGGGTGATTTTGATCGGTGACTCTATGTGGATACACACCCCAACGTTTTTTAGGCAAGGCTTTTCGTTTTTGCTGATAACGAAACTGCAGAACAGCATGAGTTGCCAGGCAGGAGCATAATGTCGATGTGACATTGTCATAAGCCCAATCAACAATTTCATTAAGTGGTTTCCAAAAGGGTTGTTCGGCTAATTCCGAACCTGTGACATTGGCACCAGTAATGATTAGTGCATCAAGCCCTTCTTCTTTAATTTGTTCAAAGCTTTTATAATATTCATCCACATGATCCTGTCCTTCCGGCCCACGGACAAGTTCTTTCAGTGTGAATGGATGAACATAAAACTGTGCGATCTGATTGCTTTCGCCCACCAACCTGAAAAATTGTCTTTCAGTGGCCGCCAAAGCCTTATCAGGCATCATGTTTAATAGGCCGATATGAAGCTCACGTATATCTTGACGTTCTGCCTGCTCACGCCCAATGATAGTTTCACCTTCTTGTTTAAGTCGGTTGAAACTTGGCAAACTTGTATTTGCTACCAAAGGCATGTGTTATCTCTCATCGTGTAAATATAATTGTACTTGTTCATCGATCAATCACCGTACAGATAAGTTCTATAAAATCTTTCTCATTGTGAACCGCAGCAACTTCTTCTGTGGTAATGGTATAACCATACTGCTCTGCGATTGCTTCGTATCTGGGAAGTCGTGAATAAAATAGTCGAGGGAAAACCCATTTCACAAAATCATCAGGATCAATCAACGCGACGTATTCAAGTTTATTTTCACTCATATAAACCGCTAACTGTTCATCAAGAAAAGATTCCCGATAATAAAGTGGTTTTGGTGAATGTTCTGCACGTTTGATTAATTCCTCTTCATCCGTCTTTGAAGCCTTGATATAAATAACCAGAGTATGCGTAGACAATGCATCAAGGACTTCAGCATCATCAAGTTCACATAAGCTACCGCCCGCATCATTGATAATGTGATCATAACCATAAACATGGTGTGCTTTATTTATGAACTCCGGTACATCTTTCATGGCATAAATTTCAGCTTGACGATGTAATTCCTGCCGACGTTTGAATTCAACAAGGCCCAGGCCATCTTGTTCAGGATTACCCAACTTACCCAAAAACGTGGAAACCGGTTTCAGGTTGTCGACAGTGATATTGTTACTCACATGCAAAGAATCAGAACGCATAAGATCCTTTAAGAAAGGGATATGCATCAATTTTTGCTTGATGTTATCCAAAATCGATTCATCTAGATAACGCGTACCAATGCGATAATCACCTGAATAATGAAACCAGTGATGTGTGCGCAACATACAGGCGAGACGTGTTTTCCCTACTCCCGACATGCCGAGCAAAGTGATTGCCTTCTTATCCCACGCTTTAAATTCCTGACCGCTTAATTTCACCGGAGTCTATCCACCTTTAATTTCCTTGCAGATGCTACCTTATGACGTCAGTCTCATAAAGCAGAAAACACTGTTTTCCTCAATGTTTTTGGGAAGATAAGCCTGTCTTCTAAAGAAAATATGAATATTTACAGAGAGGGGGAACCTTGATTTCGGTCGTCAATAATATCTATTCCCTGAGGAGGTTCGAAGTTGAAGGTGTCATCACTCAGATTTTTGTTAATAATTTGTTGCGTGAAATCAACGCGTGTTACTTGACCAAGATTGTCAAACATCACCATCATACCTAGTTTATCCTTGTCGAAACCAAGCCGTATACTGTCGTACTGACTTTCAATATCTCTTGGGGTCAGCTCTACCCAGTCAAATTCTTCGATCTTCCCCATATCGATAATAATGAACTGCTCATCAATATTCTCATAACTACTCAAAATAGCTGCGGGTGTACTCTCTAATGTAGTTGATACATTTCTGATAGTGACTTGTTCAAGATCTTCATCGTAAAACCACATTGTTTCACCATTAGTTACAATTGTTTGTAAATATGGATGTTTGTAATCCCATCGAAACTTATCTGGTCGATTTAAAAACACGACGCCACTAGAACTTTCCAGTTCTATTCCTTGATCGTCAACAAGCGTTTGTTTGAAGTTGGCTTCCAGCGTCTGCATGTTATCCATAAAACGAGCAAGGA